>CAWEHK010000023.1:0-96686 GCA_963808625.1 uncultured delta proteobacterium | reverse complement strand
GCGCAATCATGCCGGCCCCTTTGGCAACTCCTCCGATGGTGATAAGCTTCCCGTCAATCTCCACCTGGGCACTGGCCAGTTTCGGCACCGTGTCGGTGGTCATGATGGCGCGGGCAACCTGATCCCAGCCATCAACCCGCAATCCTCCCACAAGTTCGGGAAGCGACCGGGCGACAGGTCCCACCTCCAGTTGCATCCCGATCACTCCGGTTGAGGCGAGGAGGATTTCTTCCGGCGGGGACCTCGAGGGCTTTAGCGACGAGGCGGGCCGTCTCGCGGGCCCGCAACAACCCCGTCTCACCGGTACACGCATTGGCAATGCCCGCATTGATGAGAATCCCCGCCGTCGCTAAAGACTCCCGCAGGTGCTCCTCACAAACAATGATGGGAGCGGCGCAAAACTCGTTTTTCGTGAACACTCCGGCAGCGGTCGCGCCCGTCTTCCCCATCCGCCACGATCAGCGCCAGGTCCGGCCGGCCCGGTATAGCGCATGCCCGACGCCGCGGCCGAGACCCGAAACCCGGGACGACAAATGGCTCTCTACTTACCGCAACACTTTTTGTATTTTTTCCCGCTTCCACAGGGACAGGGATCATTTCGGCCAACTTTCCGATCCTTTCTCACAGCCTGCGGTCGGACGCCCCGCCGTCGGCCGGTCCATAAAACATGGGTTGATCTTCCTGTTCCTTCCGCAGCTGCTGCACCTGTTCTTCGCGCTGAATCTGGATGTGAAAGATCAAGCCGGACGGTTTCTTCCTTCACCCGCTCGATCATGTCCTGGAAGAGCTGGTGCGCCTCACGCTTGTACGCCACCAGCGGGTCCCGCTGCCCATAGCCGCGCAGGCCAATCCCCTCCTTCAGATGGTCCATGTTGAGGAGGTGGTCTTTCCAGAGCTGTCCACGGTCTGAAGCAAGACGTAATTTTGCAGGTCCTGCATCACCGTCGGCCCGAATTCCTGTTCTCGCGCCTCGTATCGCTCGCGAACCGGCTTCCAGAGGTCGTCCAGAAGGTCCTCCTGGCTGGTATCCCCCAGCGATTCCACGGTCACGTTCAGCTGGATCCCGAAGAAGCGGGCGAATTCGATATTGAGCTTCTCGAGGTCCCAATCTTCGGCGAAGGTTTTTTCAGCGGTGCATTCCGCACGAGGCCATTCACCAAGTCTTCGATCATGTCCAGGATCACCGGCTTGAGGTCGCCGCCCTGCAGGGCTTCGCGCCGCTGCCGGTAGATCACTTCCCGCTGCTGGTTCATGACGTCATCGTATTCGATCAATTGCTTGCGGATGCTGAAGTTCTGTGCTTCGACCCGGCTCTGAGCGTTCTCGATGGCACGGCTGATCATGCGGTGCTCGATGGGCTCATCCTCCTCCATGCCGATCCGCTGCATCAGGCCGGACAGGCGTTCGGCAGCGAAGATGCGCATCAAATCGTCTTCGAGAGAGAGGTAAAACCGCGACGATCCCGGATCACCCTGGCGCCCGGAGCGGCCGCGGAGCTGGTTGTCGATGCGGCGGGCTTCATGGCGTTCGGTGCCAAGGATGTGCAGCCCTCCCTTGCCAGCCACGCCCAGACCCAAGGACGATATCGGTCCCGCGCCCGGCCATGTTGGTGGAGATCGTAACGGTCCCGGGCTGTCCTGCCTGGGCCACGATTTCCGCTTCCTGTTCGTGATGCTTGGCATTCAGCACCTGGTGCGGAACGCCCTGCCTCTTGAGCATTTCACTCAGCCGTTCGGATTTTTCGATACTCACCGTCCCCACCAATACCGGACGGCCGATGTCATGCAATTCTTTGATTTCTTCCGCCACCGCCCGGAATTTTTCTTTCTCCGTCCGGTAAATGCAGTCCGGATAGTCGGTGCGAATCATCTTCCTGTGGGTCGGAATGACCACGACCTCCAGCTTGTAGATCTTGGCAAACTCGGCGGCTTCGGTCTCCGCGGTGCCGGTCATGCCGGCCAGCTTGTCATACATGCGGAAGTAGTTCTGAAAGGTGATGGACGCCAGGGTCTGGTTTTCATTCTCGATCTTGACATTTTCCTTGGCTTCCAGGGCCTGATGCAGCCCTTCGCTGTAGCGGCGCCCCGGCATGATTCGCCCGGTGAACTCATCGACGATGATCACCTGCCCACCCTTGACGATGTAGTCCACGTCCCGCTTGAAGAGCGTGTGGGCATTCAACGCCTGCTGCACATGGTGGAGGATGTCGATGTTGCGCGGATCGTAAAGATTCTCCACTCCCAGAAGACTCTCCGACCGCGCCACTCCCTCTTCGGTCAGGGCCACGGTGCGACTCTTTTCCTCCCTGGTGTAATGAATCTCTGCGTGCAACTGGGGGATGATCCGATTGATGCGGTAATAGAGCTCGGTCGATTTTTCCGCCGGTCCCGAAATGATGAGCGGCGTCCGCGCTTCGTCGATGAGAATGCTGTCCACCTCATCGACGATGGCATAGTGGAGGTCCCGCTGGACCATGTCATCGATGCGAAACTTCATATTGTCGCGCAAATAATCGAAGCCGAACTCGTTGTTCGTCCCGTAGGTCACGTCCGCCTGGTAGGCTTCCTTGCGCTCGCGATCATCCAGCCCGTGAACGATGCAGCCGACATTCAGCCCCAGAAACCTGTAGATCTGTCCCATCCATTCGCTGTCGCGGCGGGCCAGGTAATCATTTACCGTTACGAGATGCACTCCCCTGCCGGTCAGGGCATTGAGATAGATCGGCATGGTAGCGACCAGGGTCTTCCCTTCACCGGTCTTCATTTCGGCGATGGTTCCCTGGTGCAGGACGATCCCACCGATCACCTGGACATCAAAAGGACGCATCCCCAGCGTCCGAATCGATGCTTCTCTCGCCACGGCAAAGGCTTCGGGAAGGAGGTCATCGAGGGGTTCGTCCTTTGCCAGGCGCTCCCGGAATTCCCCGGTCTTGGCTCGGAGCTGGTCGTCGCTCAATTTCTCGATGGCCTGTTCGAATTGATTGACTTCATCCACAAGGGGGACAATGCGCTTGAGGTTTCGCTCATTCTGACTGCCAAAAATCTTTTTCAGGACGGCACCAATCATATCAGCAAATAGCTTCCTTCTTGTTCGAGGATTCACGCTATCGTCAATCCAGTTTAGCGTTACAAAACAAAGCGTCCATAGACCCGACGCTCCATTCCGGTGCAAACCGGAATCCAGAACGCTGTCTGGATACCGGCTTTCGCCGGTATGACGACCTGACCTCGGACTCTTCTTTATGTCAGCTGTACTAAGCGAGCACGAAGGCACATTATCGGCACCCTCATTTGCTCAAGTGGATAGTTGTATAACTCATGCTAAAGCCGTTTGCAAACCGTACTCCAAGAACCATCTCCCATGTCGCCCAAAGGCTGTGCCGACAAACACCCCGATGACTGAAAAGCCCCCCTATTCCTCCAGATCGAGTACCAGGGCCACCTCGTCGCAATTGGGAAATTTGGGGCACTGAAGACAATCCACCCAGATCTTCTGCGGGAAAACATTCTTATCGACAATGCGGAATCCGAGGTGTTCAAAGAAACCCGTTTCATAGGTGAGAGTAAACAATTGACCGATACCCAGGTCCTGGGCCTCGGCGATGCAAGCCTCCACCAACCGGCGCCCGATGCCCTTTCCCTGGTGGGTATCCAACACGGCGAGAGAACGGATCTCGGCAAGGTTTTCCCAGATGATATGAAGGCCGCAGCAGCCCACGACCTCTCCGCTCTCTTCGTCCACGGCAACCACCAGATCCCGGAGGCTGGTGTACAGCTCGCTTAAAGGACGCGCCAGCAGTTTTCCCTGCCCGGCAAAATCACCAAGCATCTTTTGAATTACCGGAACATGAGCAGTTCTGGCTTTACCGATCATCTCTCGACCTTCCTTGTGATATTCATCTCAGAGTTGTTGCATATTCATCTCAGAGTGCACATGCCAAATTCAGCGATATCAGCGACGAACTGACACACCTTAGAAACTGTCCAAAGATAACTTGCACCCATTTCAACCCTTTTTTGAACCACGAAGAACACGAAGAAATCACCTCGTGCTCTTCGTGTTCTTCGCGGCAAAAGAAGGCCTTTCATTTTTGGACGCCCCCTTACCGGCGCGACAGCAAAGAACGAAGGGAGCGCAGAAAATACGCGATATCTTCGGGAGAGGTTGCATACCCGGGAGAAACGCGCACCGTCCCTTCGGGGAAAGTGCCCAGGGTCTGATGAGCAAGGGGGGCACAGTGGAGACCCGTCCTCACGCCAATGCCAAAACCCTCATCCAAGATGGCCCCGACATCACTCGGATTGAGGTCATCGATGGTAAAGGATACGGCACCGGTGCCCCGTATTTCCGGGCGGTAGACTCTAACCCCCGGCAAATCCGACAGTTCCTGTTCAAGCATTGATCCGAGGGCCAGTTCGTGTGCTCTGATGGAATCCATTCCCCGCTCGAGGATAAACTCAATACCCGCAGCCACTCCGGCAATCCCGGGAAGATTGGGAGTGCCGCTTTCATACCGGTCCGGGCAGAATTCGGGTTGCATGACCTCTTCGGAACGGCTTCCGGTGCCGCCCTCCATCAGCGGGAGGACATCCAGGTCCGGCCGCACGTATAGAATTCCCACTCCCGGCGGACCCAGCAAGGCTTTGTGCCCCGAACAGGCCAACATGCCAAGACACCAGGCTTCGGTAAAGATCGGTTGGATCCCGGCCGTCTGAGCGGCATCCAGGAGCAGCGGGACGCCCTGGTCCGAACACAGCTCGCCAGCCTCCCGAGCCGGCTGGAGGGCGCCGTTGACGTTTGAAGCGTGCACCAGCACGGCCAGTCTTGGAGGGGGTTTAAGCCTGCGGTGAAAATCATCGAGGTCGATGTGCCCCATGGGGCTGCATCGCACGGTTTCGACCACCACGCCCACGTCGCTTAAACGTTTGAGCGGGCGCACGACCGAGTTGTGTTCCATCCCTGAAATCACGACACGGTCCCCGGGACGCAGCCAACCTTTGAGCACCAGATTAATGCTTTCCGTGGCATTTTTCGTGAATACAACGCGGTCGGGATTGGCAACCCCGAGCGATGCGCGCCACTTTCATGCGGGCCTCCGCAACCATCCCGAGGGCCTCCCGGGCCCTGCGATGGGCGGCTCGACCAGGCGTCGCACCCACCTCTTCCAGCGCCTGGCGAACGGCCTCGTAAACCGAAGCGGGTTTTGGATATGTGGTTGCAGCATTGTCGAGATAAAGGAACATTCACGGGTCCCTGTTAGAAAAAGAATCTCACCGCAGAGGCGCAGAGAGCGCGGAGAAAACCGACTGATTCTCTCGGCGTTGCTAACGTGCGGTTTCTAGAAATCTTTTCACAAGTGTCCTCTAACGTCTTGTTTTCTCTGCGACCTCTGCGTCTCTGCGGTGAGTCTTTTTTGGTGACAGCCAAGGTCGTGCTTTGCTCTCCGCGGTGAAAAGTCATCTAGGGCTTCTGTACTATGCGTTCTGCTCCGCTGTATACGGTGAATTTCCCCGCACGGGCATAACCGATCAGGGTGATATTCAGGCTTTTTGCCAGGTCGACGGCCAGGCTTGTTGCCGTGTTGCGACTGACCAGGACCGGAATTCTTATCCTGGCGGCTTTGATCAGGATCTCGGAAGTAAGGCGGCCGGTCGTGATGAGAAATTTGTCCTCAAGAGAAAGACGATTCAGGAAAAAATGCCCCACGATCATATCCACGGCATTGTGTCGCCCGATATCATCTCGAAACAGCACAATGCGATCGCCGTCGGCGACGGCGGTGTTATGCACCCCGTGAGTGCGCCGATAAGTTTTACTGAGCCGATTGAGGTCCTCAACGCGGTCGACAATCTGGTTCACGGATAGGCTCACGGTGCCTGATGAAACCGGTCTGCTCATCAGGGCATCCAACGAGTAATAGAAAAGGGACCCCTTGCCACAGCCGGAAGTGACCGTTCGCTTCTGCCACAAGCGTTCCGTCAACGACATGTCACTGCGGACGGTCATGTTCACCTTCCCTTCCGCTTCGTTGACTTCCAGACTCTCAACATCCGCCGGCGTTTGAAGAAAACCTTCGGCGAAAAAAAATCCCGCGGCCAACTCACCCAGATGGTGACCGGCGCAAAGCAGCGTAACGACCTCGCGACCGTTTAAATACAGGGTAACGGCCTGTTCCTTGATCAGCCATTGCGAGCGCTCAACGCCCAGGCCTTTGCGGTCATAAACCCAGGTCGAGACCTCACACACCTTCTCTTCCGGAAGATCGGCTTCCATCAATTCTTGCGTTTCTTTGATTGGCGCCATTAACCTATCAGCCTGCGAACTTTCCAAGCTTGTCCAAATAGAACCTCTCGTGTGCCCTCCGCTTATTCCCCGCCCAATAAGTACAGCACCGCACTATAGAGTGACTATTGCTCAGAGGCGTATTCCGTCAGGCCTTAACGGACCTTGAAACTTCCGGATACCGGCTCAAAGTGCCGGCATGACGAAAAAACAATCCGGACTCTTGTTCTCTGCGACGCTGCGGTAAGAAGAATTTCAACCTTCACGAAAGTTTCTGTCACAGACCAAAATAGTCCGCCAAAATCCTTGCATGATCGAAGGCCAGGTTATCGGGGAGCTCCTCGATGCGGAAGACTCTGACCCGCTTGGCATCGTCAGCAGCCTTTGGCGTTCCCTTGCCAACCCCGGTAAAGACGACGCTCACCGTGTGATGCCTCGGATCACGCTTCGGGTCGGAGTAGGCCCGAAACTGTTCGAGATCCTCCACTTCCAGCCCGGTCTCCTCCCGTGCTTCTCTCCAGGCCGCCGTTTCAAGGCTTTCTCCGTAGTCCACGAACCCCCCGGGAAGCGCCCACCCGTATGGAGGGTTCTTCCGTTCGATCAAAACCACGGTCCCACGGGTCAACCGAATGATGATATCCACGGTAAGGAAAGGATTGCGGTAAACCGTGACGACTGTTCCACAATTGGGGCAGGGGATGATGTTCTGGTCCTTCATGGATGTTTCTCCTGATGAAGATCTTCTTAGCTCTTGGTTATTTTTCAGCGCTCTGCGATTTCCCCGACGAACTCCGGTCCCGTGCCTTGCGAAGGACAAGGTGTTCCAGGAGCAATACCAACAGAATGCCGATAACCAAACCGTTGCCAAAAATCACCCGCACACCGACCGGCACTGAAGCCAGCATCTTCTCCGGCAGGAACCCGACACATGTCCCAAGCAACACCGGCAAACCGACAACGAAATAATCCCGCCCGGCCATCTCCCCGGTCGCCACCATCCCCAACCCGGCACCGACCTGCACTCCCATGGCGACAAAGAGAGCCGCACCCACGACGGGCGCCGGGATCAGAGACAGCAAGGCGGCGAGTTTCGGGACAAAAGCCGCGACGATCAGAATAACTCCGCACCAGGCTGTTGCATAGCGACTCGACACGCGCGTCGCCAGGACTACTCCCGGACTCATGCTGTAGCTGACCATCCCGACCACCCCCATGAAGCCGCAGCAAACCCCGGCCGCCCCATTGATAAAGATGCCGCGATTGATGGCTGCGGGAAGGCGTTCCTCATCGGTGAGCTTGGCAATCCCGTGAAGACTGCCGAGGCTGTTCACCGCCACCGCCAGATAGGTGCAGGCAAAGGCCAAAACGGCCGGCCAGGAGAGCTGCGGCCAGGAAGGGACGATCGCCGGGGGATAGGACACCCACCTGGCCGCTTGCAGATCGTGATAATCGGGCCAACCGGTCAGAGCGAAATAAACCGTGCCCACTAACATTCCCAACAGGAGGGCGACAGTCTTCCAAATGCCCTTGAACCAATGGGAAAAACTCGCCATGATGACCACCAGCACAAGGCAGACCGAAAAAACCCCCATGTCTCCATGCGGATGTTGACCGTCCACTCCCGTCATGGTCCGGGTCAGGTGCGGCAGCAACGAGAAGGCGATCAACATCAGGATCACCCCCACCACATTCGGGGTAGCGTAAGCAATAACCTTCTCCAATTTGCCGAGTAACACCAAGAGGATCAGGACGGCACTGCCCGCGATCAGACCCCCTTGAATGGAGGCAAGGCCGTACGGCGCGAGCACGATCAAGGTGAGCAGCAGCGCTGTCGAAGGGCCGTCGAGGAGCGGATAGCGGTGCCCCCACAGGCTTTGAATGGCGGTAAAGAGGCCGGATGTCAAGAGCATGAGTTGAAAGAAACGGACTTCCTCTTCGAGGTCCGCGTGCAGAGCGATGCCGCTCAGCCGCGCCACGATGATCAAGCCGGGAAACATGATGACCGTCCACTGGAGCCCGTAGATCAAGGCATACCTGAAGGGCAGGCGATCATCAACAGCATATATATATTCCGGCTTCATTTTCAGTGGAGAATTTCAAACAAGGTGCTGATGGAATCCTCGTTGTGAATATTGCGTATGGCAGCAGAAAACAGTCCGCAGGAGGGCAGACAAGCGATTTTTCGGCACTGAGCGACTTGCGGACGCAGAGGTATGGTGTCGGTAACGATCAGGCTCTTCAACGCGCTCTTTTCGATGCGTTCCACCGCAGGCCCCGACAGAACGGCATGGGTAACGCAGGCATGGACCTCTTTCGCGCCCTTTTCCAAGAGCGTATTGACGGCCTCGACCATGGTCCCCGCCGTATCCACCATATCATCCAAAATAATGGCGGTCATGCCGACAACCTCCCCGATGATGTTCAAAGCCTGAGCCTGATTCGCATCGGAGCGGCGTTTATCAATCACGGCGAGGCCGGCGCGAAGACGCCGGGCGTAGGCGCGGGCGCGGGCAACCCCGCCGGCATCGGGGGAGACAATCACCATGTCGTTATCGAACCGTTCCCGAATGTAAGGAAGCAGGATCGGCGAAGCGTACAGATTATCGACGGGAATATCAAAAAAGCCCTGAATCTGGCCCGCATGGAGGTCCATGGTGAGAATGCGGTGGGCGCCGACCCGGCTGATCAAATCGGACACCAGGCGGGCGGTGATCGGGACCCGCGGCTTGTTCTTCCGATCCTGACGCGCGTAACAGTAATAGGGAATGACCGCGGTGATTCTTCTGGCTGAGGCGCGTTTCAGAGCATCGATCATCACCAGCAATTCCATCAGGTGATCATTGACCGGTTGACAACCGGATTGGACCACGAAAACATCGGCCCCCCGAACGTTTTCGCTGATCTCCACCCGGATTTCACCATCACTGAAGGTTGAAACGAGGGAACGCGCCAGGGCTATCCCCAGAGATTCGCAAATCTGTCGGGCTAATTCGGGATTGCTGTTGCCAGCGAAAATCCTGAGACCATAAGTTGCCATGACACTCTACCCTCTTCTCGCAAGGTGCACCCAGTTCAAGGTCCGATAAAAAGGAGCCAATTTCATATTACAGGCCAGCCAAAATCGCAACCCTTTTCCTTTTCCACCTCAGCCGTGCGGATTTTAAGCACGGACGCGTCGAGAAACTGTCCAAGAACAACTTGCACTCATTTCAGCCCTTTTTCAAACCACGAAGGACACGAAGAGCACGAAGAAATCACTTCGTGTTCTTCGTGTTCTTCGTGGTAAAAGAAGCCCTTCTATCTTTTGACGCCCCCTTAGAGTTCTTCCCACTCCTCTTCCAAGCCACAGTATCCTTCGTGTCCCGGCCAATAAATAAACCGATGGCAGTGTGGACATTGCATAAGGGATTCGTCGCGCTGCAGTTCAATGAATTTTTGCGGCGGGATGTTCAGGTGGCAAACCTGGCAAACTCCGGCTTCAACGGGCGCGACAGCAATGCCCGATTGCTTTTGCAGCAACACCTCAGAGCGTTTCCACAGGTCCGGCTCCAGTTTCGCCCGCACTTTTGCCTGCCAAGCCTCGATCTCATCAAGGCGCTCCCGCAAATTGTCGGCCTCACGCTGCAGCTTCTGCTTGTCTTCCTCCATCTTTTCCTTGCGCTGCTTCACTTCTTTGGCAAGTACTTTGAGTTCCCGTCCAAGATGGTCGATGGTTTCCATCAGCGCCAGGGCACTATCTTCCTTCTCGGTGATTTCTTTTTGCTGATCGCCGATTTCCTTCAGTACCGCCTGGTATTCCTTGTTGTTTTTGATCTCACTCATGCGAACCTTGCTTCGCTTGATCTTATTCTCGAGATCGCTGATTTCCTGTTCCAAGGAGTGATGCAAACTCTTGGCGTGTTCCTGTTCCGCCTTCTTGCCCAGGTAGACCGACTCAAAATCCTCAAATTCCTTTTCAATCTCAGCAATTCGCCTGGGAGTCTCCTCCGAGCTTCGCACCAGTTTTGCCTTTTTGTCTTCTAATATCTGGTATTGAACCAAGCACTTGAGTTGCTCAAGCAATTTGGACCTCCTCTAAGAAAGGGTGATCAATAGGTCGCGTCGAGCGACACATGCTGGAAAGGGTCCCTTTCCACACTCGCCTCAAAGACTTCCAGGGCTTCACCATCGCCCTGCCGCCCGGACTCGCAAAAAGGCCGCTAAAGGGCGAACGATAATTCTCTCCGAGGCAAAGTGGCCAATATCAATAAGCGCCAGACCGGCTTCAAGGGCACGTTGGGCATCATGATATTTAACATCGCCCGTAATGAAGACATCCGAACCCTGGCTGATGGCCTGTTCCATCAGGCTGCCGCCGCTCCCCGTGCACAGGGCCACGCGATGGACCTGCCGGTCGGCGTTACCGACCGCTCTCACGGGAATCCCCCCCAGGGCTTTGATCGTTTTTTCCACCAAGGCCCTGAAACTCATCGCCCGGGAGAGAAATCCGGTCAGGCCCATGCCTGAGTAGCGGTCCTCTCCCGCTCTTGCGTCATCGCGGTCCAAAGGCTGCGTCGTGTGCAGCGAAAGCATTTGACTCAAATGCTCGTTAGTACCCCCTTTGGCGACATCGAGGTTGGTGTGGGCCGCGATCACGTGAATTCCTTTGAGCACCGCCCGGATGGCCAGACTTCCCGGAAACTGATCGGTGCGCAGCGCTCTCAGGGGGTGCAACAACAGGGGATGATGGGTCACCAGACACTGGCATTCATGATCTTCCGCTTCACTCAGCGTTGCCGTATTGGGATCGAGGGCCACGAGGATGCGTTTCACAGGGGCCTCCGGATCACCGACCTGAAGGCCGCAATGGTCCCAGGACAAGGCGTATCGAAAGGGAGCGTAGAAATCAAGCCAGTCCAGAACATCCCGCACTAACAACATGTTTTAGGGTCTCCCCAAAAAATTAGGGGTGTTCCGTTCCGAACACCCCCTTTGTAAACCCTTTTGCTGCAAGCTTTCGAAGCTTTCAGCCGCCAGCTCCTGCCTCGCGTGGAACCAGCCTCGGCAGTCAGCCATGTCATGCGTAATCCTCGGATTAAAACCTCTTCCCTCAGTCTCAACCGCTCAGCTCTTCTCTAAGATGGGCCCACCTGGCCTCGAACCAGGGACCTACCGGTTATGAGCCGGTGGCTCTTCCAACTGAGCTATGGGCCCTCAAATCCGCTCAAAATTTATGCACTTATATAAAAAGACACACCCGAAATTGTCAAGCTAAGTTTCGATAAAACTCCGCAATTCCTTCCGGCGGCTCGGGTGCCGAAGCTTTCGCAAAGCCTTGGCTTCAATCTGGCGGATACGCTCCCGGGTCACCGCAAAGTCCTGTCCCACCTCTTCCAGCGTATGATCGGCCTTCTCCCCAATCCCGAAACGCATGCGCAGGACCTTCTCTTCTCTTGGGGTAAGCGTTGCCAGGGCTTTTCGGGTCTGTTCGCTGAGATTGAGGTTGATCACGGCGTCTACCGGAGAAGCCACCCTCTTGTCCTCAATGAAGTCTCCAAGGTGGCTGTCCTCCTCTTCTCCGATTGGGGTTTCCAGGCTGATCGGTTCCTTCGCAATCTTGAGGACCTTCCTCACCTTGTCCACCGGGAATTCCATCTTTTCCGCAATCTCCTCCGGCGTGGGCTCGCGTCCAAGTTCCTGAACCAGATAGCGGGAGGTGCGAACGAGTTTATTGATGGTCTCAATCATATGAACCGGGATTCTGATGGTGCGAGCCTGATCGGCAATAGCGCGGGTGATGGCCTGGCGGATCCACCACGTGGCGTAGGTGCTGAACTTATAGCCGCGCTGATACTCGAATTTGTCCACCGCCTTCATGAGGCCGATATTTCCTTCCTGAATGAGATCCAGGAACTGCAACCCCCGATTGGTATATTTCTTGGCGATGCTCACGACGAGGCGCAAGTTGGCCTCGATCAGTTCGCTCTTGGCAAGCTTGGCGCGAATCAAACCTTCGTCCACGCGCCGGAGAATTTGCCGCAGAGACCTGGCATCCAGCTTGGCTTCCATTTCCAGCCGGGTAATCTCTTCTCTCGCCTCGACCGCACGGATAACGAGTGCCACGAAGTCTTCACGCGACATGCCCAGATCTCTTGCTGAGCAATCCAGAGCCTCATCACCGTTTTGCGACGCATCATACAGCGGCTTCAACTCCTGGAAGGGCTTCCCACAGGATAACAGGCAGTGCTCCAGGTCTTTCTCGCAGGTGTCAATCTTTTTGAGACACATGTGCAACCTGTCAATGATGCTGTCGATATGGCGCCTTCCAAGCTGCAGTCCCTTGAGCAGACTCACGATCTGTTCTTTGTTCTGCTGAACCTGGTGTTTCAGGACGGATTCCGCCTCCAAGGTGCTATCTTGTGCGAGCAGGGTCGTGTGCATGGCCTTGTTGGTTTCATCCAACCGCCTGACCTCTTCCAGCATGCTGATGACTCGGGCCTTCTGTGCTGCTTCCTCGTCGACCGTCATTTCTTCGTCAACTTCCCGCAGCACATCCTGCAGCCGCATACTGCCGTTTTCCAGCTTCTCCTTGAGACTCATGATCTGCTTTATGCCGATCGACGATTCCATGATGGCATTGAAGATTTCTCTTTCTCCCATCTCGATCCGCTTGGCGATTTCGACTTCGCCTTCGCGGGTGAGAAGCGATACCTGTCCCATCTCCCGCAGGTACATCTTGACCGGATCGGTGATCCTGCTGGTGACGTCGGCTTCGAGCTGGAGGTCTTCCTCCTCTTCCCCAATCAGGGATTCGGAATCCGCACCAACCCCCTCCCGCACCACCTGCACCTGCTGCTCGGAGTCCACAATTTCGATGTCCATCTCATCAAAAATCATCATCATGTCGTCCATTTTTTCGGGAGACACCAGATCTTCAGGTAAGGCCTCGTTGACTTCGTCATACGTGAGATAACCTTTTTCCTTCCCCACCGTGATAAGGCGCTTGATATCGTCCATTTCGGGTTTGGTAAGGGCAGGATCGCGTCTTGGCTTCATTTCCTTATCCGTCATCGGTTCCTCTCTCTAAACGTTACTTCGAGTATCCGCAGATCTTTTCTGAAAATCATTGAGGCCCTGTATTTCCGCCAGAATTCTTCGGATTTGAAGCTGGTCGCCACTTTGCTCGGCCTGGCGCAAGGCCGCCTGCAAATCCAGCCACCGTTGTTTGCGGCCGCGCTTCAGCACGGCATCCAGCCAGTCCTGCAGGTGCAAGGGAGCATCGTCCAGGTCAAAGGGGTCGAGCAGGAGTCCGGTAAAACACTCTTTCAGCTCGGATTCGGGCAACCGGTCGTGGACGGCCCTGGGACTGAAATCCCCCTCGGGCGGATAGGGGGCCTGGATCACGACTTCCGCTATGGACCGCAGCCCGGTTTCCTGAAAACCGCCAATGGCCCCCGAGTCCTTCACCTTGCCGATCATGTCGGGATGTTGAATCATCATCCGGAGAATATTTTCCTCCAGGGAATGCGACTGGACAAGCCTGAGCGGGGCAGGCGCACGAGGCGTCATCGCGGCTTTGCTGAATTGGCGCGCATCATGCTGCAACTGCTGCTGAATGACGGTTTCCGAAAGCGAGAGCCGGTCGGCGATCAAGCGGAGATATTCGGCTTTCAGCATCGGCTGCCGTGTGCTCTGATAGATCGGCTGGAAGGCAGCAAGCACTTTCCCCTTCCCCGCCATCGTGCCGTCCCAGTTTTCCAAAGCTTTGCGGATGGCATAAGCACCCAGGTCTTCCCGCCGCTGAACAAGGTCCTCAAAAGCTTCCAGACCTTGCCTGCGCAGGAAATCATCCGGATCCATCCGTTCCGGGAACCGGATACAGCTCACCGCCAGTTCCTCCTGAAGGAACAGGGGCAAAGCCCGCAGCATGGCCCGGTCACCAGCCTCGTCGCCATCGTAGGCCAGGACCACTTCCTCGACGTGACGCGAGAGCAGGCGGACGTGGTGCGGCGTAAGGGCCGTCCCCAGCGTCGCTACTACCCGGTAGAACCCCTGAGCATGAAATGCCAGCAAATCCATGTAGCCTTCCACGAGCACGACCTGACGGACCTGCCGGCAGGCTTCTCGCGCCCTGGCAAACTGGTAGAGCAAGCGTCCTTTGTGAAAGACCGGATGCTCCGGGCTGTTCAGATATTTCGGTTCGCCTTGAGCCTCGCTGCCGAGAATTCTCCCCCCAAACGCGACCACCCGGCTACGCTCATCCTTTATGGGAAAAATCACGCGGTTTCTGAAACGGTCATAGAGCCTGCCCTGGTCACGTCCGCTTCTTGCCAGCAGTCCAGCTTTCGCTCCCAGGTCAGGATCGATTTTGCAGTGTTGCAGATGCTTCAAGAGGGCATCCCATTGCGGGAGCGCATAACCCAAACGCTCCGTTTCCACCAGGCCCGCAGGCAGTGCCCGTCTGTGCAGATAGTCCCGGGCTGGTTTACCAGTCTCAGGGAGGTGCAGTTGGCGGCAGAAGAACTCCGTGGCCAAGTCCATAACCTTGTAGAGTTGTTCCTGCTCACTCTTGGCCGCTTCGGCATGTTTCTCAGCCTCCGGGTGCAAGGGGTCTCTTTGCGGCAAGTTGATATGGTAGCGGTCGGCAAGGTGCTGAATGGCATCAACAAACGGGAGGTTTTGATGCTTCATGACAAAGCTGAGGACGTCCCCACCCGCACCGCAGCCAAAACAATGATACATCTGGCTAGTCGAATCGACATAAAACGATGGCGTTTTCTCACGATGAAAAGGACACAGGCCAACATGGCGGGAGCCGGCTCGACGCAGAGGAACGACCTGACCGACCACCTCCACGATATCGACAGCCTGCTTCACCAAGCTGGCTAAATCAGAACCTATCACCTAAAAGAGCCTAATCTTGATGGACAGCAGCAAAGGAGCCCCTGAGAAATGTTACCGGCAAATCCGTTTACTTTTATCCGCTGGGAACTGCCAAATCAAGGGGTCTTGCTCAGAATTTTCCCGGAGACCGGTTAACAGACTATTACCCTTGGAGTTTTGCCCGGACCAGTTCGTTCACCTGCTTCCCGTCGGCACGGCCCGCCACCTTGGGCATGAGCACCTTCATCACCTTTCCCATGTCCCTGGCAGACTGCGCACCCGCTTCGAGAATGGCTTCCTTGACCAGCTGCTCCAAAGCTTCCGGGCTCATGGCCTCGGGCAGGAAAGCCTGGAGGATGCGGATTTCATCTTCCTCCACAGCCGCTCGATCGGCCCTTTTTGCCGCTTGATATTGCTCAACGGAATCCCGCCGCTGTTTGATCTGGGAAGCGATCACCTGCTGTATCTCGGCTTCAGCGAGCGCGCGCTTGAGCTCTTTTTCTTTGACTTTGATGGCCGTGAGCAGCAGCCTGATAGCATTCCGTTTGTTCTCGCTCTGCTCGCGGATCGCTGCTTTCAACGCCTGCTCAATACGTTCCTGCAATTCCATGCGGGACCTCTCTTTCAGTCGGTTGAAACACGCTGTGTTGTGTTGGGGTGTGGCCAAAAATAAACGGCATTCTTTTGCCACGAAGTAACACGAAGTGACTTCTTCGTGCTCTTCGTGTGCTTCGTGTTCTTCGTGGTTCGAAAAAGGGCTGAAGTGAGTGTAACCTAATCTGAGCGATTTCGCCGCCAACCCAACGTCATTTCGGCGAAAACGACGGAGTCCAGTAAGAAGAGCCATAGACTGGATGCCGGCTTGCGCCAGTTTGACTGGACTAGACTCTCTAAAAGGAATCGCTCAACTTGGGTGTAGATTGTTTTTCGACAGTCTCTTATGAAACACGCTGTTTGGCCAGGTGTTCATGAACCAGCGCGAGAGCCTCACGGAGCACCAAAGTCCCATTGTAGATAGCCCGCCCGGTGATGACTCCCAGCAGGCCGAGCGGAATCAAAGGCAACAGAGCTTCGATGTCTTCGAGAGTTGCCACCCCGCCCGAGGCGATGACCGGCAACTCCGTTGCCTCCAGGAGCGTGTGTGTCGCCTGCACATTGACGCCGGATTGCATGCCGTCGCGATGGATATCCGTATAAATGACAGCGGCAAGTTCCAGGTGCGAAAGACTGCGGACCAGCGAAACCGCATCCGTACCCGTCGTTTCCGTCCACCCTTCAATTGCCACCTGGCCATCGCGGGCGTCAATCCCCAGCGCAATACGGCGGGGAAAGCTTCGACACGCCTCTTCCAGAACTCGAGGCTCGCGCAGGGCCGCCGTACCCAGGATGACGCGCTCGACCCCGGACGTAAGATAATCCTCAATGGTTGCCTGGCGCCGAATACCACCCCCCACCTGCACCGGGATTGAAACCGCTTTTACCATCCTGGCGATGACCTCATGATTGATCGGGGCCTGGGAAAACGCCCCATCGAGATCTACGACATGCAGCCACTGAGCCCCCGCCTCCTCCCAGCGCCGCGCCACGGCCACGGGATCTCTGCCATAGACGGTCACCCGCTCGGGGTCCCCCTGCATGAGGCGAACGCACAACCCATTCTTAATGTCTATTGCCGGAAAAATGATCATTTTCTCTTGATCCTTATCCACAGATCCAATCACCGCGTCGTGATCGCGTGCGTGACGAATCCCGGGATCTCAGACGCGCCTGGACCCTCGCCTTCTCAAAACTGACGGCGAACCGGGATCATTCGGCATCCTGCCGGGATTCGAGCAGGGTTTTCAGATAACCAGGGGGCTTGAGCACTTTTCGCTCACGATTCACACAGGCATGAACGGTGTAGCCGACCGCCAGAGTTTCCCCGTTGCGTTTGATTACGTACTCAAAGCGCAGGCGTGCCGGACCCGAGAATTTGAACGATGTCGCAATCGTCAGCAGATCGTCGTAAAAGGCGGGTTTGCTGTAGGAACAGTGGGCCTCGACCACAGGAAGGTAAACTCCCCCACTTTCGAGCTCCCGGTAGGTCATACCGCTCTTCCGAAACCACTCGGAACGTCCGACCTCAAACCATCTCAGGTAGTTGCCATAATAGACATTGCCCATGGCATCGGTGTCGCCGTAGATGACTCTGAATTCCGTTTGAACAGCCATTGCTTGACCTCATCGCTTCAGGCCGAGAAAAATTTCGAGAAGTTCGGCGCCGCTGTTCACCTGCCAGCCCGTGTGCTTTGCCGTCCGCTCGCAGAACTTGACTGCGGGTGCGCCCACCGAACTGCCGGCGTGCAGGTCTTCCACCAGCAGAAAGGGAACGGGATCGGCCACATGGGTGCGCACTGATATCGGTGTAAGATGGTCGGTAACCACCATCATGCGCACTTCAGGAAACTTGCCCGCCCGTTCCACCATTGGGCCGAGAACCTTTTCGTCAAAGGCGGCAATCGCTTCGAGCTTTTTCTCCAGGCTGCCTTCATGGCTTGCTTCGTCAGGAGCTTCGATATGGACATAGACAAAATTCCCCGTCTCCAGGGCTTTCATGGCTGCATCCACTTTGCCGGCGTAATTCGTATCGAGGTATCCCGTCACCCCAGGCACGGCAATCGGCTCCAAGCCCGCATAGACCCCCAAACCTTTCAAGAGGTCAACCGCTGAAATCATCGCCCCGGTCAGCCCAAATTTGCTCCTTCAGGGTGGGCATCGAGGGCGCCCGCCCCTGCCCCCAGGGCCATACGGCGTTAGCGGGACGCTTCCCCGCAGCCCGCCGCTCCCGATTCACCGGATGGTCCGCGAGAATGGCGGCGGCTTTTTCCATGAAGGCGCGCAAAACGGGTTCTTCCACACAGCCTTGCCGATAGGATGCCACCGGTTTGCCGGTAATGTCGTGAGGCGGCGTGGTTTTGAGGTCATCGGGCCCATCCGGCCACACCAGGAGGTGACGGTAACTCACACCCGGATAAAGCTTCAGAGGCGTCCCGGCAATGGCGCTTTGCAGCGAAGCGACGATCTGATGCGATTCACTGCTGGTAATGTGGCCTGAGGAATAATCACCCATGCTGATCACCCCCGACGCATCCGTCTCCAAATTTACGAGGTTGCAGCGAAACGCCACCTCGTTGCCGGCGAGATGGATGCCCATGCTGGCCGCTTCGAGAGGACCCCTGCCGGTATGGTATTGCCGGGGATCATAGCCCAGCAGGCTCATATTGGCAACATCGCTCCCCGGCTCCATCCCCTCGGGAACGGTCCGCACCAGGCCCAGGCGGCCTTTGGGTACAAGCCGATCCAGGTTGGGAGTCTGCGCCACCTCAAGGGGCGTCCTGCCCTCCAGTTCCTCAAGGGCATAATCACCCATCCCATCACCGACCAAGATGATATATTTCCTATCCATTTTCCAATCGACCTGCGCTGCTTTCTGGCCCTCAGTGCCGTACCGCAGAAATGGCTTTCCGATCTCCAACTGACCACTGTTCACTATTCACTTTTCACTGCCTTTTAACTGAGGCTGCCGGTTTCTTGATTCTCGATGCGAATGACCTGGGTCGGCCCCGCCACCACATCCAGTTGGTTGATTTCCGTAAGCGCCTGTTGCATGGAGCTTTCGAGTGCTTCGTGCGTCAGCATGACGATCGGGACGGCCTCCTCCACCTGCCGTCCCTTCTGGATGACCGATGCGATGCTGATCTGGTTCTTGCCGAGAATTCCGGCAATCCTCGAAAGGACTCCGGGCCGGTCGAGCGCCGCAAAACGGAGATAGTAGCAGGTGGTCACCCCCGAGATGGGCTTGATCACGGCCTCCTTAAGCTTTTCCGGGCGGAAAGCCAGGGGCGGGATGCGTCCCATGGTGTTGCCGAGGATGTCCCGGGCAAGGTCGATCAAATCACTCACGACGGCACTGCCGGTTGGCATCATCCCGGCGCCGAGACCATACAGCATGATGTTGCCAACGGCATTGCCGTGCACATGCACCGCATTGTAGGCGCCATCGACGCCCGCCAGAACGTGGTCACGGGAAATCAGTGTCGGATGCACCCGCATCTCCAGTTGGCCGTCTCGATAGCGGGCGATGGCCAGGAGCTTCAGCCGATATCCGAATTCCTCACCAAACTGAATATCAATAGGATCGATACGGGTGATCCCTTCGACATAGACCTGATCGAGCTGGATTGGCGTGCCAAAGGCAATCGCACTGGCAATGGCCAACTTGTGAGCGGTGTCCGTACCCTCAATGTCCAGGGCCGGGTTGGCTTCCGCGTAGCCTTTCTCCTGCGCCTCCCGGAGCGCGTCCTGAAACGACAGGCCCTGTTGGGTCATGCGGGTGAGAATGAAATTCGCCGTGCCGTTGAGAATGCCGAAAATGGTGTCGATCTGGTTCCCGGCAAGCCCTTCCCGAAGCGCCTTGATGAACGGGATGCCGCCGGCAACGGCGGCTTCGAAACCGATGGTGCGATCATTGCGGGCGGCAACCTCGAAGAGCTCATTGCCGGCATGAGCGAGCAGCGCCTTGTTGGCCGTCACCACATGCTTCTTGTTTTCGAGGGCCTGAATGATGAAACTCTTGGCCGCACCGAGCCCGCCCATCAATTCAATCACAATCTGGATATCGGGATCGTTTAGAATGTCTTCGGCACGGGTGGTGAGCTTCTCGCGCGGCACCGCAACCGGCCTTGGGCGGTCCAGGTCAATGTCTGCCACCCGCTTCAATTCGAGACGCACCCCGAGGCGGTTTTCAATGGCCTCGGCATTCTGTCTGAGCACCTCGATCACACCGCAGCCCACCGTTCCCCATCCGATCAATCCTACCCCAATGTCACCCATCTCATCCTCAATTCTTTGGCTGTTAGCTGTTAGCTCTTGGCTCTTAGCTGTTGGCTCGCTTGGCTCTTGGCTTTTGGCTTTTGGCTGCGCACTGACCACTGATCACTGTCTCCACTCTTCACTCTATTCACCGTCCCCTGCAAAGCGCGCCGAATCCCGCGAATGGCCTGCCTGATCCGCAGCTCGTTCTCGACCAGGGCAAAGCGCACGTACTCGTCGCCGTACTCGCCGAACCCCAAGCCTGGCGATACTGCAACCTTGCCTTCTTGGACCAGATATTTGGAAAACTCCACCGAACCCATCTTGCGGAAAGGCTCCGGGATACGAGCCCAAAGAAACATGGTCCCTTTTGGTTTCTCCACCGGCCAGTCAACACGGTTCAGCCCGTCAACAAGCACATCACGGCGAGACCCATAAATGGACACAATGTCATCAACGCAGTCCTGGTCTTCATTGAGCGCAATGATGGCGGCAATCTGGATCGGTTGGAACACACCATAGTCAAGATAGCTCTTGATGCGAGTCAGCGCCGACACCATCTCGGCATTGCCGACACAAAAACCCACCCGCCAACCGGCCATGCTGTAGCTTTTGGACATCGAAAAAAATTCCACCCCGACCTCTTTTGCCCCCGGCGCCTGCAGAAAACTCGGCGCCTGGTAGCCGTCAAAGGTGAGATCGGCATAAGCCAGGTCGTGAATGACCATGAGCTCATTGTCTTTGGCAAAATCAACGATCTTCCGAAAGAAATCCAAATCCACCACGGATGTCGTGGGATTGTGCGGAAAGGAAATGATCAGGAGCTTGGGCCTCGGCCACGTTTGTTTCGTGGCATGTTCGAGGTCTTCCAGGAAATTCCGGTCGGGACCGATGGGGATGGAACGCACATCACCGCCGGCAATAATCGCCGAATACGGATGGATGGGATAGGTCGGATTAGGGGCAAAGACCACATCGCCAGGGCTCACCAGAACCAGTACCAGGTGCGACAGCCCTTCCTTGGCGCCAATGGTGACCACCGTCTCGGATTCCGGATCGAGATCGACATCGTAACGGCGCTTATACCAGCCGGCGATTGCATCGCGGAGCCTGGTTATGCCGCGGGAGGCCGAGTAGCGATGGTTGTGAGGCTTCTGCACCGCCTCGACCAGCTTGTCGATAATGTGTTTGGGCGTAGCCAGGTCGGGGTTTCCCATACCGAGGTCGATGATGTCCTCCCCCGCTCGCCTCCGTTCCATCTTCAGGGCGTTTACCTGTGCAAAAACATAAGGTGGCAGCCGATACATGCGGCTGTTTCGAGCAATATTGAAATCCATCTTTTCTCTCCAGGTGATTTAAACGCTGAAAAATATCTTAGAGGACCGAGCAAGTCAAAAGATTTCCGGAAGTCGACCCTGAAACGAAGAGCGATGAGGCATCATAATGATTTTTTACTGAGATCTCCTTAATTGCCGCCTGTTTTCGAGATACGACAAACACCCTGCAAGAAACCATGGGCGAGCCCTTGAAGAAATCGTCTTTTCTTCTATATTGGCCGCCACCTTGGAGATTTGGTTCTGGTTTGCCATCAGGGCTGGGAGTATCTCGACCTGGGGCGCGCATGGCAAGTCCTGCTGGCAATCGGGCTGGTTTTTTGGCTTTTTCTTCTATACCGGGCCATTGCCCCCGCAAGGAGAGACCCCGAACGACGGGAAATCGCGACGCTTTTCCTGCTTGGCGCCGCCGCCATCCCATTCTTCTATTTGCCTGCATTCTTCTTCGGGAGCAAATCAAATTATGCGGTGGTGGACATGTGGCGGTTCTGGATCATCCACCTCTGGGTTGAAGGCTTCTTCGAATTATTCGTCACGGTTCCGGTTGCGGTAATTTTTTCAACTGGGAATGGTTTCCAGGAAGACGGCCGTACGGGTGATCTATCTCGATGCCATTCTGTTTCTGGGCAGCGGGATTGTGGGCACGGCCCACCACTGGTATTGGACCGGCCAGTCGGCCATGAAGATGGCACTTGCAGCCATGTTTACCGAGGACCAATGGGTGAAACCTGAAAAGTATATCAGGGTTGCCTTCTTCGGTCTGAATGCCGGCCTTGCCCTGATGGTTATTTTGAGCCTGTTCCCGGGCGGCGTATTGCAGCTCTGGGATGTGCTGAACAATGGTTACTGGCATGCCCGAAGTCATGCTATATGAATCAAGGCTTCGTAAGTTTTATCGAATGGATGCGCATGCCGGGTGATGTCGTCTTCATCGCCTTCGGGGTTGTGCCCATGGTGATCGCAACGGGCCTGGCATACCGGCAATTGTGGGCAAAACCCTGAGCGGATGCCATGCAGCACAGCGGTTTTCCGGCAGTTCCCCGGCTGAGGGCCGAGACCAACGCCGCCCCGTGCAGAACAGAAGCGTTCTCAGAAAATTATCGAAAGAATTTGCGTTGTTCTCAACATTGCTTAGCTTTAATAGGGCAGACAGAAGAGTTGCCCAATCGCACGGGGAAGACTTCGAGAGAACGATGCAGAAGAAAGGAAGAGGTCATGGAGAAGATCAACTTGTATGAGGCAAGCGGTTTTGATGACAAGGCGTTCAAGAGGCTTTTGATTCACGATTCGCCCTATTTTAAGATCCTCAACTTCAACTTCAAAGCGGGCCAGGAACTGCCCGTGCACTCTCACGACATAGAGGGCCAGGTAAGCCTTGTGATCATCGAGGGTGAAGGAGAATTCCTTGGTCGCAACGGAGCTTCGCTTCCGGCAAAAGCGGGTGATGTACTCATTTCGGAGATCAGCGAGCCGCACGGACTCAAGGCAAAAACCGACCTCCGCCTGCTCGTAACCATTGCCCCGCCCATCTGACGGCGGCCGTCAAGCCAATGTCCCGGAACCGGAGTTAGCGACCTTTTCCATGGCCTAACCATCAGATCAAGGAGAAGAACATGGGTCGAACAGTGGTTCTTGACGAAGAGTGTTGTACGGGGTGCGGCAGCTGCGCGGAGCTTTGCCCGGAAGTCTTTGAAATGGACGAGGCCGGTGAGGTCGCTCACGTTATCCTTCCCGAAGGGGGGGACGAAGAATGCATCGATGAGGCCATCACCGCCTGTCCGGAGGAATGTATTGCGTGGGAAGAATGAGCGACTGATGCTCGGGAGGGAGATAAGCGGATGGAGAGATATGCCTGCACGATTTGTGACTATGTTTATGATCCGGCGGTAGGCGATCCCGATAATGGCATCGCCCCGGGAACCAGCTTCGAAGACCTTCCGGAAGACTGGCTCTGCCCGGTCTGTGGCGTTGCAAAGGATGAATTCGAGAAGGAGTAGGAAAAAGAGACCTTAATCCTGCTGCCATGAGCTTTACTTAACGATAAGTGCAAGCAGAGCATGATGAGACACGAAAGGAGAAGGCATGGATATCGACCCAAAAGCATTGGAATTTAAACTGCGCGAGATGTACCCGGAAATCAAGAAACACGATCTCGGACTATCCGTGTGTTTCGATGAGAAGAAAGACGCGTGGATCGTGCAACTTTCCAAAGGCAAACATGAATTGACGACCCATCTCGAGAGGAAGGATGCGGAAGCCTGTCTTGACGGAATTCAGTGCATCTACCTGGGAGTTCAGATCGGCCAGTTCGTTAAGAATTTCGAATCAAGCGAATGAAGGTGGCGGGGGTTCTCGACACCGGGAAGCTGTCGGCAACAGCTCATAACGGAGGGCGGGTTTTCCAACCCGCCGGGTGGCCGGGGTTATCGACCCCGGCAAGCTGTCGGCGGCGGGGGCAGGAAATCAAAAAGATTGGAGATTGTTCAAGCTGAGGCGGTTTGTCCTGAGCCAACGAAGTTGTTTTCCCTGCAGGGTGTTGCTTTACGCCGTGGCCCGACAGGGCCACGGCGGCGGTTAGTTTGATCGAAGGTTCAGGAGGCCTGAAACACCGAAAAATCGGCAGTTGGTCCACATTCCCAACCCTCCGAAAATTTATCCAGAAAACTGATCCACCTGGCCAGGTCGTCAACATTATCCAGAGTACCCCACAGATCGGCTCCGCTTTCCTTGAAGGCCAGCGTCCCATCTTCAAAGGCGAGCACCCGCTCACCAGACTGATGCCGTTCAGGCCTTCCCACGTCGACATCAATTGCATCTCGAAATTCCATGTCTACCTTGAAACAGGCCTTCTCATCTCAGCGAGCAGGTAGCGATGATCATTTCAATGTCCACGCATCGTTTTTTGCGATTACTGGAGGACTTCATGAGCTGGTTTTTCAGGACGAACGATTCATGGCAAAACCTGATCCTGAGGGTCACCCTCGGGGCGGTAATGCTTCCCCACGGCGCCCAGAAACTGTTGGGCTGGTTCGGCGGCTATGGCTTTTTGGGCACCATTGAGAGCTTTTCGCAGCACTTGCACATCCCGGCGGTTCTTACCTTTTTTGTAATCATGGCGGAATCTGTCGGAAGCCTCGGATTGGTCCTGGGATGCCTGACCCGTCTGGGGGCCTTCGGGATCATGTGCAATATGATCGGGGCTATCTTTTTGGTGCACTGGCCTCATGGCTTTTTTATGAACTGGTTTGGAAAGCAGGCGGGAGAGGGCTTCGAGTATCATTTGCTGGCCATTGCCATGGCCTTGGCACTCGTCATTTCGGGGGGAGGGAAATGGTCTGTAGATAGGCTAATGGCGGGAGAAGCAGAATTCCGTGGTCGTGGTCAGGGGGTAGTTCTCAGCAGTCGGGTTTGATGAAATGGATTCGCCCATCTGCGTTTTTCTCTCCCCTGGCCGGATTCGTGGTAATATTGGCACCGAAAGAATAAGGAGGGCGAAATGATCACGCATAAAGTAATGTTCCTGCCGCACAACCGAGAGATCGCTTCTCCTGATGGCGGGAGTCTTTTGGAGGCCGCGATGGAAGCGGGGGTTCATGTGAATGCTTCATGCGGGGGTGAAGGGCAGTGCGGCAAGTGCCGGGTAATTATTGAAAAGGGGAGTGTTGACGATGGCATTTCAGAACAACTGAGCCAGGATGATCTTGATAAGAGCTATCGGCTGGCCTGCCTTTCGCGAGTAACGAGTGACCTCGTGGTGCGCATTCCCGTGGAATCGGAAGTGGACACCAGTGTCTTAAATAAATACAGGCCCACCAGGCGAACCGCACGAATTCAACAGCTCAATCTTGACGATTTGAAAGATCGAGGCCTTTTCATCCCACCGGTTGAAAAGAGGTACCTGGACCTCCCCGAACCTTCGTCACGAGATAATCTTGCGGACACCAGCCGTCTGATCAGCTTCTTGAAACTCAACTATGACGAGCATCGGTTGGTTGTTTCCCTGCCCGTTATTCGGAAGCTTCCAGATATTTTAAGAAAAGCCGACTTTAAGGTCACGGCAACATTGGCAAGACCCGTTGTGGAAAGTGGTAAGACCCAGATCATCAATATTGAACCTGGAGACACCACCGACAGGAACTTTGCCATAGCCATCGATATTGGCACAACAACCGTCTACGGCCAACTGATCAATCTCATCACGGGAGACATCCTCGCCGAGTATGGCGATTTTAACGGTCAGATCAGTTATGGAGAGGATATCATCTCCCGGATCATGTTTGCCGAAAAACCGGGCGGATTGGAAAAACTTCATGAAGTTGTCACACAAACCATTAATAGAGTTATCGACAAAATCGTTAAAGGTTCCGGTGTTAACCGCGACGAAGTCTCGACCATCACGTTAGCCGGCAACACCACCATGACACAGGTCCTATTAAATATAGATCCTCGATACATTAGACGATCGCCGTATGTGCCGGCATCGACGCTCTATCCACTGATCCGGGCAGTTGATTTAGGCATGGATCTGGCCGATCATACGACGGCACTGGTTTATCCCAATATCTCAAGTTTTGTCGGCGGTGACATTGTTGCCGGTGTAATGGGATCAGGTATTTACCTATCAGATCTTTTAACACTATACATCGACATCGGCACCAACGCTGAGATCGTTATCGGCAACAAGGACTGGCTTGCCTGTGCCGCCTGTTCGGCGGGACCGGCTTTCGAAGGCGGCGGGATCCAGTTCGGCATGCGGGCTACGGAAGGCGCCATTGAATATTTTTCAATTGACCCGCTCACCCTCGAGCCAATGAATATGACTATTGGCAATGTCAGGCCCAAAGGCATATGCGGTTCAGGACTGATCAATATCGTCGCTAATCTGTTTGAAAGCGGAATTATCAACGGCAGTGGAAAATTCAATCGAGACTTAAACTCAAACCGAATTCGTGAAATAGACAGTGTATATGAGTACGTTCTGGCATGGAAGAATGAAACGCAGATTGACAGAGACATCGTGTTGACTGAGATCGACATCGTCAATCTCATTCGCACAAAGGGCGCCATCTACAGTGGATGTCAAACCCTGCTCGATGAAGTGGGTTTGAGCATCTCCGATCTGGACCGGATCATTCTTGCCGGAGGATTCGGAAGCCATGTGGATATCGAGCAGGCGATGACTATCGGACTTTTGCCTGAAATCGATCCCGACAAGATTACCTACATTGGAAACGGATCGTTGATGGGGGCAAGGATCTGTTGCCTCACCAATCGAATCAGAAAAGATGTCGTGACAGCAATGAGGAAAATGACAAATTTCGAACTTTCGGAGACACCTTCCTATATGAATCGATATGTGGCAGCCCTATTCTTGCCCCATACCGATCTTGGCCTTTTCCCAAAACTGAAAGAACGCCTTAATTCTTACTCATGACCATGGTGTTTCTTTCAAATACCCAAGCCGGGGCCTTAGTACAGCCCCGCATACCTGGCTGTCCGAATTCCACTCGATATTCCCGCCTGCTTCTGGCGGGAATCCAGGCTCTGCAAATTCTCTGGATTCCCGCTAAGAGCATGCGGGAATGACGACCGAGGGAATGTGGACATATTATTATGTTGTGCTGCACCCTGGGCACTCGGCATCCGCCAAGGCCAGGCGACACGAGGCAAAGATGGCGACCGTTGAGAAGAACAGCATGATCGAAATCGCACGACTCGAACTGGGTCAGTATGGAACCAACACGTACCTTTTAAGCTGTAGGAAGACCGGCGCCTGTGTCGTGATTGACGCCCCGGGCGAGTCCGAAAAGATTTTGGCCGGCCTCGAGGGATTTCATCCCCACTACATCTTGATTACCCATGGCCACCCGGACCATGTCGGTGGACTCGTCGAGCTTAAAGCTCTGCTGAGGGTGCCGGTGGCCGCCCATGCGGCCGACGCTCCCGTGCTGCCCTTGCCGCCCGATATCTTGCTGCAGGATGGAGATATCGTCTCCTGTGGGGCGCTTCACCTGCGGGTGGTGCACACACCAGGACACACGCCGGGCAGCATTTCTTTCCTTACCGGTCGTTTCCTCATCGCGGGCGATACGCTGTTTCCAGGAGGCCCGGGTCACACCCGCTCGCCTGACGATTTCCATCAGATCATTGAAACCCTCGAACGAAAGATTTTTGACCTCCCCGATGAGACGCTGGTTTACCCCGGCCATGGCGAAGCGACGATCGTTGGGAGGGAAAGGCAGGCGTTCCAGATCTTTTCGGCGCGACCCCACCCAGCGGACCTTTGCGGAGATGTGCTTTGGGATATGTAGTGGTTAGTGGCTAGTGGTTGATGGTTGATGGTTGATGGTTGATGGTTGACGGTTGACTGGTTGACGGTTGATGACTGGTGGCCGAGAGCAAGGAGCAATTGAGCTGAAACGCGATCCGGCTTTCAGAAGGTGCTATTTGTGTGCGCATGCTTCGGACTTCGGCGCGAAGATCACCACGTGATTTCCACCCGGTGGAAAGCCTCGGCCAGCTCGAAGCTCTTGGCCCTCGGCCATTGCCTGGCAGCGCTGCCGCAGCCACCCCTCCAGGTCTGGGGTCCGGAACTCCCTGACCTGGCTTTCATGACAGAGCAGGGCTTCAAGCTTCAGGCTAAAAGTGTCCGTAATGTCAGAGCAATAGTTCACTTCATCTGCCCCCCAGAAGAGCATTTCCTCCACTTTGTGAGGCTCCAGCCCTTCCTCGAGCAAATCAGGGTAGGCCAGATGATCGCGGGCAAAAGGGTAAACCGCATCCAGGACCACCTGGCCGGTGATGCGATGATCGCGATGCCAGATATAGCGCCGGTAAGGATCTGCCGTCGCCACGATGGTTGGTCGATAGGTGCGGATCAACCTTGCAACTTGCTTGCGGAACGCCGGCGTGTCTTCGAGACCCTGATCCGGGTATCCCAGGAAGATCACGTCCCTTACTCCCAGGACCCTGGCGGCCGCCCACTGTTCCTGCCGGCGCATTTCAGCCAATTGTTCGGGTTTCACGGTGTGGTCGCTGGTGCCCTTTTCACCGTTGGTGCAAATCACGTAAACCACCTGCTTTCCTTCCCTCGTCCAGCGGGCGACCGTCCCTGCCGCACCGAATTCGGCGTCATCCGGATGAGGTGATACCACCATGACATCAGCGTCAACTTTCTCCATCAAACTGAACCTCCTCCTCTTAGCCGTCAGGCAACTGTCCAAAACCACTTGCACTCAGTTCAGCCCTTTTTCGAACCACGAAGAACACGAAGAGTATGAAGTAATCACTTCGTGTCTGGTGCTCTTCGTGGTAAAAGGTTTTTTATTTTTGGACGTCTCCTAAGTACAACTCAGCATAAATGAGTGTCCGAATTCCAGTCGTCATGCCCGCGAAGGCGGGCATCCAGGCTCTGTTGCTGGATTCCCGCTAAGAGCATGCGGGAATGACGACCGGGGATAATGGACACTTTATTCTGCCGTGCGGTACTAATACTACAATGAAGTTTCCTCACGGCGCCTCGATTTGTGGATGCAGGCTTTCCAACCTGCCTTTTCGCCGTTTCGGCATGGCAGGCTGGATAAATCTGCACCGACACAGTTTGAAACTTCCTTGAAATTCCGTTGTCGTGATTATGCACGAAACCTTTGTTCACTAGTCTGAATCGTTGGCCCCTGAACGGCTATGAATCGCCGGCACTCACTGCACCGCGATGTTGCCGCAGCAGGGTTGCGTATTGGTCAACTATTGCTGTGGCCACATGGTCCCAGCCAAATCCCAGGACCGACCCGCGAATGGCAGCGACCGATAGCTCCCCCGCAACCGTTTTTGCAGTGAACTCGTCAATCCCTGCAGCCAGGTCTTGCGGCGCGCCATTGGCGACGACGCGTCCGGTTTCACCTTCCCGGAGGATCGTCTCCATAGCGCCCACCGGGGTTGCTACGACCGGCGTCCCGCAGGCGAGGGCTTCCAGCGCCACGAGCCCGAAGGTTTCGTAATGGGACGGCAGCGCCACAACGTCGGCAGCGCAGTAATAGGGCGGCAGCGCTTCATGTTCCACTCTGCCCAGAAATACCACAACATCTTGCACACCCAACTCCACGGCCAGGCGGTGCAGGTCCTGCGATTCGGGTGTGTGGTGGTCATCACCGCCAATGATTACCAGCCGTATGGGTTTGAGCGGCTTGAGGTAGGTCATGGCCCGCAGGAGCCGATCTATTCCCTTGATGGGCGCAAGCCTGCCGACAAAGAGCACGATCGACTCATCGTCGGCAAATCCCAACTGCCTGCGCGCGATCTTTCTATCCATCGGGCAAAAACGCTCGAGGTCCACGCCACAGGGCACCACCCCGATCTTCTCGGGATGCGCTCCGTAGTAGTGCGACAAATGTTCTTTCTCCCTTGCGGTGGCCGCCAGGATGCGCTGACAGCTTTGCGCCAGGTCCCTTTCCGTGGCGATGCGAAGCTCTGATTCCTGCTCCTCTTGAACGGTCGTGTTCTTCAACGCAGCGAGGGTGTGGAACATGACCATGTGAGGGGCATTCCAGCGCTCCCCCAACCATTTGCCCACCTGACCGGAGAGCCAGTAATGGCTGTGGATGAGGTCATAATGACGCTGTTCGCCGGCCCGGAATCGTTCCATTTCGCGGAAGAAATCGTCCAGATAGGGATACAGGGCCAGAGTTGGCATGGGCCCTTCATTTCCGGCCCGCAGATGGATCAGCCGCACATTTTCGTACAATTGAACACACTGGGTTCCCTCGGGATCCTGAAGGCGGGTAAAGATATCAACCCGATGACCGCGTATTCCCAGCATCCTTGCCAGTTCCCGGATGTAGACGCTCATCCCGCCGGTATGCTTGGTGCCCAGTTTCCCGATAGGGCTGGAATGGACGCTGAGCACTGCGATTCTAAGCGGACGTCTTCCCAAGATTACTCCCCTTTGCCACGTAATTCGACCTGGCAACGATACAAGGGGACCGGCCTCCCCCCCAGGCGATATTTGTAGGTTTCGGCTCCTTTTAGAAAATCGTATTTCTTCCGGCCTCTTCGAATGCTGTCCCGGATGCTGAACACCTTGCCGAGGAGGCCTGCGCTCAGCCCCCGGAAGCGGGGGTCATGCCCACTATTGTAAAGATAGACGGTGGCCTCATAATCAAAGCACAGGGCCGCAGCAGCCGGGGTCCCGTCGAGATCGAGGAAAGAGAGCTTCAAAATCTTCAATTCAGCCAGGTCTCGGCCAGGGATCGAAAAAATGCAGCCATGCGCAAGGTCATGAAGGCGGCCTTTTCCGGACGACTCAATCTGAAGAGCGTCAGAAAAGTGTCCATCGCCCTCATGATCTCTTGCGTCTCGTCAAGGACGCGAAACTGGATGCTCGCGGCCTCCTCCAGTCGCCTGAGCTTGCGTCGCACCTCGTGGCGTTCCTTCCCCGTCAAACTGAACAGGAATCCTTCCCACGTCGCCGGCAGGTCCAGCTCCACGGAAACATCTTCCTGGTGGCAGGAAAACTCGCATCCCAGGTTCTTTGCTGCCGGTGCGAGAGCCGTAAGCACGGTCGAGTCAGGGCGCAGGTGCCCCAAATCCAGGTGAGTGACCCCCTCCCGCTTCAAGTGCTCGATGAGCGCCCGAAAAAACTCCTGTTCTCTGCCCGGGGCCACCACGAAATCCAGATAATCGCAGACCTCAGCGCTGCCCATGAAGTTTGCCGTGTCCTCCTGGAGCACCAGGGGGGCGATCCCGATCACCTCCCCTCCCCGCCTTACACTCCGGAGGTATGGCGTCAGGCCGCCGCCGAAAAAATCCCACCATACTCTCAACCAGGCGGGCAGAACGAAGAGGCAATCCCATTTCAAGCGACTCCCGGAGTCGAGCCAGCACGAACTGACGCTCTTGAAAGTCTCTGCGGTCACGGCGTAAGTCCCTTCCGATGTCATCAGCCTTGTCTCCCGCAGTTCTTGTCCAAGCCTGTTGTTCACCCTACTGGTAATCCTATGCTGTTATCCAGAAAGCAAGCGGAGCACCTCATCACAAAATGATTGTTCTCCCGGTGTGCGCGGCTTCCGCCAGCCCACTCAACACGCGCATGTTGCGAACACTCTCATCCGGGGTGAAGGCCAGAGCTGTCTTCCCCAGAACCGCATCAGCAAAATGTTCAACCATAAGCCGATATTCATCAGCTCCGGGAATGACCTGTTCCCGCCCCACCTCCTCCTTCTGGCCGCGCAGGATGAGAACGGCGTCCTTTTCCCAGGGGATGAAGGCATCATGGGGAAGTTCGATCGCCCCTTCGCTGCCCACAATGGTGAAAGTTTGCTGCAAGGCCGAGGCGAAGCTCGCTTCCAGGGTGGCCAGTTCCCCGCCGGGGAAACGCATCAACCCCACAAAATGCAGATCAACCCCGCCCGGATGATAAACCGCGTGGGCCTGCAGGTGTGTCGGTTCCTGCCCCAGCAGCCATCGCGCAACACTGACACTGTAACATCCTACGTCCAGGAGCGCGCCGCCGCCCATCTCAGCTTTCAGGCGAATATTATCGCCGCATGCGAGCACATCATTTCCCATGTGGTAGCAAAAGGCCGACCGCACAAAGCACGGTGCGCCAATCAGACCCTCGCCCACCATACCCTTGATCCGCTGCATCCGGGGGTGGAAGCGATACATGAACGCCTCCATCAGCAGTAAACGGTTGTCTGCCGCGGCTTGAGCCATTTCCTGAGCCTCGCCGGCAGTGCATGCGAGCGGTTTTTCGCACAACACATGCTTGCCGGCCTGCAGCGCCTTGATTGCCCATTCGTGGTGGAGATGATTGGGCAGAGGAAGATAAAGAGCATCGATCTCAGGATCGATCACCAAGGCCTCATAGTGTTCATAAATACACTGAATGTGGTGCTGGAGTGCGACCTCTTCGGCCAATTGCGGCGATCTGGTTGCCAAAGCGCGGACCCTGCCGTTACGTGATTTTTGGATCGCGGGGATCACGCATACCCGGGCAATGTTGGCGTTCCCCAAAATCCCCCACCTGATGCGTTCAGCCATTCAGTTCCTCCACCGTACCGCCCTTCTCGGCCGACCGTGCTGCCGCTTCCAAAATTGCCACCACCTGCACCGAATGTTCGAGTGGCGCTGCGATGGGTTCGCCCCATAGCAGGTGGTCAGCGAGATTCCAGTGAAAAAGATAAGGTTCGCGCCTGGGCATTGCCAGTTTTTGGGCGACGATCTGTCCCGAGTGGTGTCGACGATGAAGGGTTAAGTCGGGCGGCATTTCCGTTACCGGGATGGGATGCTGTTGAAAACAGAGCACCGGGTCAAGCTCACAAATCGTTTCATCCTTCCAGTGGCCGATGATGGCGCCTTCGGTACCCAGCAGATACCACTTCGGTTTGGACACGGCGGCGATATCGGAATGGATGAATTCCGCTTCCTGCCCTCCTGCAAAGCGCAGTTGGATGCGTTCCTGATCAGCGTTCGTAATATCGTGCCAGATCCGGTTGTGGCGTGTACCGATTACCGCTGTCACCCGGTCAGGCATGAGACTTACCATCCAGTCAAGGTAATGGGCCCCCCAGTCATAGCTCGTGCCCCCACAAATGGGAGCGTGCGAATGCCAGTAGCCACAGGGATGCCTGAAACCACCCACAAAGGTCTCCATGTAGAACAGATCACCAATCAGCCCATCGGCGAGGGCCTGTTTGATCGCGAGGTAATCGACATCCCAGCGTCGGTTTTGATGGCAACCGAGATGGACGCGTTGTCTTTCGGCCATAGCTGCCATCGCGGTAGTTTCCTTGAGGTTCAAAGCCAGGGGCTTCTCACAAACCACATGCTTGCCGGCGGCCATCATTTCAAGAGCGAGACCGGCATGAGTATTCGGTGGTGTGGCGACGATCACCACTTCCACATCGCGATCCTCGGCAAGGAGGTCGGCGGAGGGATAGCTCTTGAGGTGGGGGAAATCCCGCTGCGCCTGTCTGAGTCGTTCCGGGTTCGAATCACAGGCGGCACGGAGAGCCAGACCGGGAGTAGCTTCGACACTCACACCATGGATTTGACCGATTGATGGCGCGTAGCCGAGCAGCCCCACGCGCAGGGTCCGCTCTTCCAGGCATCGGCGGCATAAATGGTAGAGCAGACGGTAGAGGATGCGCTGAAAAGCAGGATGGTCATAGGCCTGCAAGGTAGTGCACGCGACCCGCCCGTTGCCCACCTGCCGCTGGACCAAAACCGGTCTCTTGCCGTAGTGCCAATCGGCACCCAGGACGATTTCCGTGTCTTCCGCGGTCTTTTCCAGGGGCTGATAGCAGCTATGGAGATAAATAGCCTCGGGTAAGCGCGCGGTAAATGGAGAGCTGACATTCTGAAAGAAAACGCGCAACTCTGCGAGCGGTCCGGGCAGGGCTGGTTGCGCCCCAAAGAGATCCGGAAGGGGCCTCTCCGCCAGGGGAACCAGCGCCAACCACCCCCCGCCGGCCTGGACAAAGTGCACCAGGCGATCGTAGCCGGCAGCGAAAGCCCCGGTGTTTGCCGTCACAACGACGCCGTAAGAGCCCAAATCCTGAGGCATTTCCGGGACGACGGTGAGAGCGACATGCCGGATGGATTGCAGGGAAGTCAACAGGGCCTTCAGGGGTGCATCGCTATGATCAGCCACAAAGAGGACTGACATGGCAGGATGACAGATCATGTTTGAAGCCCTCCGTTACAACCGAATCAGACCATAGGGAGATTGCGATGAGCTGGTTCCCGGCTCCCGGCCCTCAAGACCCCACGTGCCAGCGAGGACCATCCTTGGTGTCTTCCACAATGATGTTCCCACGTTGCAGGCTTTCACGAACCGCATCGGCCTCCTGCCACTTCTTCCCCTGTCGGAATCTTTCCCGCAACGCGATCATTTCCACAACGAGAGGGGCCACGCATGCGGTCTTATCCTGCGGAGCAGAGTCCAGTTTCACCCCGAGCAGGACGATCATCTCCCGCAATATCTCCCGCGCCTGGGAGATGAATTCCGTACTCTCAAGGTCCTGATGGGCCTCCCAGATCGTTCGATCCAGCTCCAGCAGGGTGCTGGTAATGGTTTTCAGTTCATATTGCTCGAAACCGGCATGAAAGACCGCCTCGAGCGCATGAATCCGGTCCCAGAAAGACTCCTGCCGTACACCCGCAGGGAGCTCCACCGGGGCGGCCTGCGGGGTGATCGCCTTCCATGCCTTGTGGGTCTTGTCACCGCGCAGGAGATCCAGCGAAAAGCGCTCCCCCTTCTCGAAAGTGATCTCGGAACCGCGCTGTCGCAGGGTTACCCGGCCGATGCCCTTGATCACCGCCTCGTCGGTCTCGAGGTCCATCAGACATGCGGTATGTTCATCCAGGCCAAAAATGGCAACGTCTTCCGGCAAAAGGGCCTCGAGTTTCTCGAAGCGCGCCTCCCCCATGTAGCAGAACCGCGTATCGTGCGTACCCCCTTCGGCATTGTTCCAGTGGGGAATCACCGCGAGGTTGAAGCCAAAATGGGCAAGGATGTTCACTCCTTCGACCCAATGCAGGTCCTCGCCCACCTTATAGATCTCATAGACGGGAAGGGAAAAGCTTCCCACCGTAAGCGCGGCGGCGCTGGCCGCAATCAGGCAGCCACCTCGCTCGATCGCTCTCGTGAGGAGTTCCGGAATGAGCGTCTGCCGCCAGTTGCGCACCGCATAGGTGGGACTTCCGGGACCAATAAGGAGAAAATTGGCGTCCTGCAGGGTGCGGAAGGCTCGCTCGGTTTCGTCTGGCGTGATCGCCTCCTTTGCCTTGAACGAAGCGACAGCCATGGGTTGCTGGATACGGTCGTGAAAATACTCGACGGCTTTCTGCGACAACTGGTCTACGTTGAGCTGGAAGCCCGCAGGCGTATCGAGAAAAACCGCGCGCGGCGGAGCAGGGACCCGCGCCAGCAATTCTTTATGGACTTCAACCATGGTTGCCGTCAGTTCTCCGGAACCCATGAGAACAATGATGCCCTTTCGTGACGCCATGTAATGATCCTTTGCACTGCGGGATGATGGCCCTTGTCCGGTTGCCCGTTTGTCACTCAAACCTGGCTTCCCAATTGGACACACCTTCCGGGTCCCAAGAGAATACCCTAGCATGAATATTGTAGCAGAATGTTGCGAATCTCAAATCCTTAACCTTATTACAGCTCGGCATAAGAGAATGTCCATTACCCCAGGTCGTCATTCCCGCATGCGCTTAGCGGGAATCCAGAGAATTTGCCCAGCCTGGATTCCCGCCAGAAACACGCGGGAATGACGCGTCGACTTCGGACACTTATTTATGCGGCGTTGTACTTAGGAGTCAGGCAGAGGCCGCTGATGCGTGTAACCTGTATGGAAGCGGTTGTTCGGCCTTGGGTGGCTTGTTTTTTTTACAGGCCGACAGGCCTTTTGCGGAGGAGGGTGAGAACCACTCCGGGAGATGCACCGCGCCAAGATTAACCAAACCTGTGTAAAAAGATTGGCGGAGCAGCACAGCAAAACTGCAAGCGCATACTCCGCCGGCGGACAGATCCGAAACCGCAGCAGCCAGACGGTCAGCTATTATAAGCGATGAACAACAAATTGAAGGTGACAGGTGCGGGGGGAAGCCTCAGCTCTACATACTGGAAGGGCCGGACGTCGGTGTTTTCCAACTCAACCGGTCTCCTGCCAACCCGCATACGGCGTAGGCCACGGTTAAGAAAGCTAGTCGGAATAACCGCTTCCCACGATCAGATTACTCTTGGTTTTTTTCACATAAGTGTGTTTTAGCTTGCCTTGCCATACGTACTCAACCCACCCTCCCTCGGGCGTGGCTTTGATCACGGAAACGTAAATCGGCTCCGCCTTTTCTTTCAGGTTTTGCCCGGCCAGAGAGGGGTGAACCAGAAGAATGTCATTTGCTCCGAGAATGAAAACGTAGGGGTCCTTTTTGGCTGCATCGGCGAAATCGTCAGCCTTCTTCCCTCCGTCGATGGCGACGACAATCTCATCCACTTGCTTCTTGATGGCGTCCTTGTCCGCCGCATAGACATTGTGAACCAGCAGCAAGCCCATGATCAACACAACGCATACCGCTAAAATTCTCTTCATCTTCGCTCCTTTCCACCAATGTTCATTCAAATGGGTACCAACGAACGAGTCCTGCCTGATTGAATTTCCCCTCCATCACCCCCTTTCACAGCCGGTTTAACGTTCCCGGAGAGTCTGCAAGGACGATAGAAAGAAGAATGGACAATGCAAGGCAATCGAAAAGGAGGCGACAGAAATTTCACTTTGGAGGATGTGCTCTGACGGTGAAAGCAGCGCGTGATTCTCCGGCCCGCCTTCCTTCAGACAGCGGCCGAATTCAGTATAGGCAGCCACACACCGTTGTCAAAGGGAAAATGTCCTCGAGAAACAGGCGACCCCATATTTGCAATCAGCACATTATGCCAATTGAAGTCAAAAATTTGACATACTTTAAATCCCCGCAGGATCGGTGGGTCGTTCCCGCCAAAATCTGTTTCCGAATAGAGGCCCCTTCTGACCTTTGCCCTTGATTTTATGTGGGTGTAAGATGAAACATTCATGGATTAGATGAATGCTATGGGCTCACCCGGTGGCACGGATGAGCAAGTTTTCTAGGTGCTCCGTGAACCTCATAGGCCGATGACAAAACTCCACGCAAATATTGGTAAACTCTACGCGTTCTCCTTCCTCCAGAAGACCCTGTTCCCCATGGCGATCATCACGCTCTTCTGGAAAGACCACATCGGCCTGAACCTGACGGAAATCCTCCTCTTGCAGAGCATCTTCTCCGCCGCCACCGTGGTCCTCGAATACCCTTCCGGCTACATCAGCGACCGCCTCGGCTACCGCAACGCCCTCACCATCGCCACCGTTCTCGGCACCGCCGGGTGGGGGATCTACACGATAGCTGACTCGTTTGCCGACGTTCTGGCCGCCGAAATCCTCCTCGGCACCGCCTTGTCGTTCATCAGCGGCTCCGATAGCGCACTCCTTTATGAGTCGCTGCGGGCCAAGGAGCGGAGCATCTCTACGCCCGCTACGAAGGACGTATGAACGGCTTCGCCCAGACGGGCGAGGCATTGGGGGCGCTGTTTGCGGGGGTGCTGTACGCCTCCGCTCCCCTCCTCCCGTTTTTCCTCCAGATCGGGGTATGGGTCATAGCATTTTCCGTTACCCGCACCCTGCACGAACCTCCGCGGGATCAGGTGCTCTTTACCCGCACGCACCTTGCGGAAGCCCTCCGGATCACCCGTTACGCCTTCGTTGAAAACCGACGCCTGCGCGCCACCATCCTCCTCAACACGTTCCTCGGGCTCGCTTCCTTCTATCCGGTCTGGCTCATCCAGCCCTATATGCAGCAGCACGGTGTGCCCCTGGCCTGGTTCGGCCCGGTCTGGACCGGGGCCAATCTCACGGTAGCAATCTTTGCCCTGGCAAGCCACCGGGTGCACGCTTCCCTCGGGGACCGGAACATGGTCCTGCTCTGCATCGCCCTGATCCTGGCAGGCTATTGCGGACTCGGGCTCATCGGGGGGGCCTTCGGCTTCCTCTTTTACTACCTCCTGACCAGCATGCGGGGGCTGCGGGGGCCGATGTTCCTCAGCCATACCCAGGGCGAAAGCCCGTCGGCGAATCGGGCAAGCATCCTGTCCCTCCAGGCCCTGGCGTTCCGTGTCGCCTTCATCATAACCGGCCCCCTTGTCGGCAGGCTGGCCGACCAGGTGGCGGTGCAAGAGACCTTCCATCTACTCCTCTACGGCTTTCTCATCCTCCTGCCGCCGCTTTCCTACCTTTTTCTCAGGAACCTTCCCCGGGAACGGAGGGGAAGCGTCTCCTCTTGAATCCGCACCTCATGTCCTTAAGGGGGCGTCCAAAAATAAAAGGCCCTCTTTTACCACGAAGAACACGAAGAGCACGAAGTGATTACTTCGTGCTCTTCGTGTTCTTCGTGGTTCGAAAAAGGGCTGAAATGAGGGCAAGTTGTTTTTGGAAAGTCTCTAACGCTCCATCCTGCACGCGGCCCAGGACTATGGGCAGCGGTTGTGCGTCTGACGCTTCAACCCCTTGGTGCAGCGGGAAGTTCAACCGTAAATGTCGTTCCCCCATCGGGTACGCTCTTGAATGAGATGAGCCCCCCGTGGCGGGCAACGATCCGGTGCGAGATGGCCAGCCCCAACCCCGTACCGGTATGCTTGGTGGTGAAAAACGGATTGAAGATGTGCTTTTGCTGGTCGAATGGAATTCCCCGGCCGGAGTCCTCGACCTTTATGATCACCGCTGGGCGTTTCGTATCACAGGAGAGGCTTCCATTTTGAACGCTGATGCTGAGGGTGCCTTCTTTGTCCATAGCCTCAAGGGCATTCTGAATCAGGTTAGTCAGGACCTGGTGGATTTCAATGGGATCTCCAAGGACCTCGTGAAGGTCCTCCTCAAGGGACAATCTCAATTGAATGCCATCGTTCTCCAGCCTTAAGCGCCAGAGCTTGAGGCCCTCCTCAATCAGTCGGCGCACCTCCAGCCTGCTCTGGCTGGTATCACCCGACTGCCTGGCGTAACTCAGGACTCTTTTGATGATCCCGTCAATCTTCCGGATGTTGTGCTTGATCTCTTCAAAAATAATTTGTTCCTGGCTGGTCCGACTGAATTTTTCTTCGTTCCTGAGGACATCGACAAAGAGGCTTATTCCAGCCAAAGGATTTCGGATTTCATGGGCGATGCCACCTGAAAGCTGTCCCAGAGAAGAGAGCCGGTCCGCACGCATCATCTGTTTCTCCAAGTTCCTGATTTCGGTGATGTCACTGATTCGGATAATGGCGCCGGAAAACCCACTATCTGCCTCGTCTACAGGGTAAACTACCACTTCTTCGGTACGCTCCGAATCGAAGAGTCCTTTCCGCTCCCAGATTGTACTCTTTCCCTCCTGCATGGCCGAACGCACAACGCAACCGTCACAGGGTTCATGTTTTCCAAAAGCCAGTTCGTAACAAAATTTCCGTACCGTCTCTTCGCTGTCGGCGATGCGATAGTATCTCGATGCAGCTTCGTTGAGCATCCTGACGGTAAAATCCTTTGCAACCATTAACAGGGGATCTGAAATACCGTCGAAGATCGTCTGCAGCATTGCCTTGGCGCTGCTTACCTTTTCTTCCGCCTGTTTGCGCTCAGTGATGTCCCGGATAATGCTCAGAAGGATTTTCTCCTCACCGAATTCGACACCGTGGGAGCTTACCTCAACCGGGAAGACACTGCCGTCCTTTCGCACGTGCCTGCTCTCGAAAAAATTCCCCTCGCTGAAGGCTTTCTCCATTTGATCCGGTATCTGATGCTCTCGTCTCAGGAGCTCGAAGATCGTTAACAGTCAAGGCTAAAATAGTTTCCCGATCATACCCGTATGCTGCACAGGCGGCTTCATTGGCTTCCAAAATGCGCCCATCTTGAGAGATAAAGAGGATGATTTCGCGAGCATGTTTTGAGAGCAATGCGTATCGCCTCAGGGTTTCCTCTGCCCGCTTTCGTTCGGTGATGTCGGTACAGGTCCCTACCCATTCCCGGATGCTGCCATCCTTGTCCAGCACCGGCACACCTCGCGCGGCAACGTGCCGATATTCTCCATCATAACGACGCAAGCGATACTCGGTATCATAGATCGTTCGTGATTTTACGGCTTGCTTCCAGATTTCCGCGGTTCGCCGGCGATCCTCCGGGTGCAGCGCTTGACTCCAGCCCGAACCTTTGTACTCCTCCTCGCTCTGGCCGGTGAAAACACGCCATGCGGGGAGATCATCCACTACCTCTCCCATTGGGTCGGTGGTCCACACGATCTGTGAGGTGGCCGTTACCAGGGAGCGGAAGCGTTCCTCGCTTTTGCTCAGGACCTCCTGCACCTGTTTGCGCTCGGCGATCTCGGCCTGCAATTCCTGGTTGGCAGCCACCAGTTCGGCGGTGCGTTCTCGCACGCCTTCTTCCAACTCGTCGTGAGCATGGCGAAGGGCCACCTCGGCATGCTTCCGGCCGGTGATATCAATGATTGCTATGCGGCATTGTTTTCCGCTCCCTTGCGTATCCTCGATGACCATGCCCTCGACCAGCACATGGGCTGAGAGGTTTCCTTCCCTCGAAAGCTTCACTTCACACAGTTGCTTGGTCAACGTTTTGAAGAGGGTCCTACGGAAATCATCAAAAACTGTCCGGGACTCATTTGCAATAAAAGTTCGCAGCGGCTTGTTCATGAGATTGCGCCGCTCCACACCCAGGAGCGTGGCCCCGGCAAGGTTTGCCCTGAGAATCAGTCCCTCTTCATTTAAGGTGAAATAGCCTACCGGCGCAAAGTCATAGAGATCTGAATACTGCGTGAGGGATTCTTGAAGTTGCACCTGGGTGCTGCGAAGCTCCTCATTCTGTAGTTCGAGCTCAATCTGGTGAACCTGTAATTCGTGCAACAATTTTTCAACGTAACCCGGGGGTTGACCGGTCTCCCGCCGTCTCTCCGCGAACCGCTCTTCCGCCTCGCGGCGCAGTGCGGAAAAGTCCGGTGAGTTTGGTTTATCTTTTGTCATGTTCGCATCTCCGGATTTTGGCAGCTCAGAAGAGCCTGCAAGTGCTCCTCGTTTTCCCTTAGCGATATTTCCAGTTGCTTCAATGCCGTAATGTCCACAAAGGTAATCACCGCGCCGTCAATAACGTTCTCATGGGTGCGGTAAGGCATGATGCGCACCGTGTACCACTGCCCGGTTTTTGTCATTGCCTGGACTTCTTTGAAAGCAAGAGTCTCGAGCACCTCCTTCACATCGTCCACCAGAGCGTCATAGTGAAGACTCGTCCTGATATCGGTGATGGGCCTCCCGATGTCGCTTCTTATCAGCTTAATGATGTTGGTCGCCTGCGGGGTGAAGCGTCTCACGTTCAGATCACCGTCAAGAAAGAGGGTCGCGATGTCAGTGCTGTTGAGGAGGTTCTTCATATCGTCGTGAGTGAGGGTCAGTTCATCGATCTTGGTCTCCAGCTCGGCATTGACCGACATCAGCTCCTCGTTCAGGGACTGCAGCTCCTCTTTGGATGTGGTCAACTCTTCGTTGGTGCTCTGCAGTTCCTCATTGGTTGACTGCAACTCCTCGTTGGCTGACTTGAGCTCTTCCTGAGAAGTCTGCATTTCTTCGAGGGTTTTCTGAAGATTGTGTTTGGTATACTGAAGTTCCCTTTCCAATTCGACAACCCTGTCGTCATGGAAGGTTTCCGGGACCATTTTTAGGCCGCGCGACCGTTTTGTCACCAGGGGTCCTGCCACATCCTCAAAGACGACCAGCAGGAGCCCCTTCAGCGCTCCCGGCTCAGTTACCGGTTTGATGGTGAGGTTGATCGTTTGGTGGGCGCTGTCGGTCTTTACTGTGAGCCCCTTAATGACGACGACTTCATGCTCCGCTAACGCTCTTTGCACCCCGCTTCCCAGTTCATATCGCAGCCCTTCACGCGCCATGGCATAGATATTCAGATTGGCCTTCCCGGCCGCAGGTTCGAGGTATTTCCCGGTACGCCCGCTAATATAAAGAATGTCACCCTGGTCGGTGATGAGCACGGCTGGTGGGGTAAAGTCCTGGAGCAACAGCCGGGTAGCCAGATCTTGAAGGTTGCTCGCAAGGGCGCCCTCACCTCTTCTCAACCCTTCCCTTTCAACCGTTTCAGGAGAGAAAAGGGAGGCGGGAAACTCGAGTCCCTGCATCATGGCAGCAGCAGACTCCCGGCGCACATAAAGCTTCCATTTGACCTCCAGGGCGCCAAAGAGGTCGGTAAGGCTCCCTGTGGTCTCGGATGGACCGAGAAAGAGAATACCCTCGGGCCTCAAGCAGTAGTGAAAGAGGAAGAGGAGCTTCTTTTGCAGTTCAGGGTTCAGGTAGATCAGGAGATTCCTGCAACTGATCAGGTCGAGCTTGGTGAAGGGCGGGTCCGTGGTGACGTTCTGGGGCGCAAAGATCACCATCTCCCGGATTTCCTTGCCGACCCGATAGTTGCCGTCCTCTTTGACGAAGAACTTCTTCAACCGCTCCGGAGACACATCAGCAGCAATGCTGCCCGGATAAATACCGTGACGGGCTTTATCAATCGCGTCCTTGTCAATGTCGGTAGCAAAGATTTGGACCTTATACCTGGATTTGCTTTTGACCTCATCCAGCATCTCTCTCAGGATGATGGCCATGGAATAAGCCTCTTCCCCCGTGGAACACCCCGGGACCCATATCCGCAGGGTGTTATCCGGCATCCTGTTTTTCAAGAGCATGGGGATGGCTTTTGCTTTCAGTACCTCAAAGGCGTCTGAATCCCGGAAGAAATTAGTCACCCCGATCAGCAGCTCCTTGAAGAGCAAATCGAGTTCCTGGGGATTCTCCTGAAGAAAACGGACATAGAGGAGAATCTTGTCGATCTGGTGGATGCTCATCCGTCTTTCAATGCGGCGGTAGAGCATATTCTTTTTGTAGAGGAAGAAATCATTGCCGGTATGGGCTCGCAGTAGGATACAAACCTTCTCCAGGGCGCCTGAAGTCTTCTCCTCGGCGGCTAACCGCGCTTTCGAGGCAGCCGTGTGTTTGACATAGGCGAGCAGTTTTGCCGGCAGGTCTTCGGCACGGCCGATGTAATCCGCAAGACCCATATCGACGGCGCTGCCGGGCATGCCGCCGAATTTGGCCGAGGCGGGATCCTGCACCATGGTCATGCCCATCTTTTCCTTGATCGCCTTTAGCCCCTGGGTGCCGTCCGTTCCCATGCCGGAGAGGATGACGCCGATGCTTCTCGTTTTCTGATCCTCCGCCAGGTGTCTGAAAAAGAAATCGATGGGAAGACGCAGCCCGCGCCGGGCAGATGGTTCCATGAGGTGGAGAACACCATGCAGGATCGACATGTCCTTGTTGGGTGGGATCACGTAGACGCAATCCGGTTCAACCCTGGTCGCATCCTTGACCTGAAAAACCTTCATTTTGGTGACACGCTGCAGGAGCTCGGCCATGATGTCGTTATGCGTGGGGTCGAGATGCTGGACCAGGACGAAGGCCATGCCGGTGTCGGGTGGCGTGCTGCGCAGGAATTGTTCGAAAGCCTCAAGCCCCCCTGCGGAGGCCCCAATTCCGACGATGGGGAAGACCTTGCTCTCGGTATTTTTTTCCCGTGATTTCATTTGTCCCCTTTTTCGCGTCAAGGCTTTCCGGAACGTCAGTCTTACCTGCGGATTGGTCAAAAGCGAAAGTCTGCGGGCGGCCATTCCGATCGAAGAATGCCGCCCTGGAATCTGACTGGTTCTATATACGGGCTTGTTATGCTAACAAGAACTCTCCATAAATGAAATCATTTGAGTTCGCCGGCCTGAAATACCCGCCAATTCTTTGGCTCGGCCTCCATTATGGCTGTTATTCTTGCTGATCAAAGCTTCTCTGCTGGGTCGCTTGCAGCCCGACCTTTACCATCGCCTCAGCCTGACGAGGGCCGCCGGCAATTTCTTTTGCACCGCAACCCTGCTACCATATACTCGTGAGGTTTGGAATCTGCTTCCCGTAGGAGCGGCACTCTGCCGCGACCTTTTGAAATGCGCCTCAGAGGCGCTCCTACAGGAAAGCGGCGGCTGGAACTAACTGAAGTCACCTTTAACCGGCGCCACTCCGGCAGCCTCATCTGAACCGGCCCCTTAAGCGAACTTTCGGGAGCAAATTCGAATGATTCAAACCAAAGACTGGGTTATGCTCGCCGCCATCTTCGGTGCCATGCTGGTGAGTATCCTCTGGCCGCAAGCCGGGGCGCCTTTCAGCCCGTATCCGATGGTCTTCATGATGGTGCTGCTCTTCCTCAGCTTCCTTTCCATTCCCATGGAATCCATCCTCCAGGCGGCCCGAGGCTATGGGCTGCGGTTGTGCGGCTGGGTTGTACTCAAGCTGGTGATCCTGCCGGTAGGGCTCTTTTACCTGACGCGGGCGATCGCTCCCGAATACGCTTTGACGGCCCTGCTCCTGGGAGGCATCTCGAGCGGCGTTGTCTCCCCTTTCTTCTCGACCCTGCTCAAGGCCAATACCGCCCTGGTGATCATGATGGTTACCGCAAGCTCGATTTTAGTGCCCTTTACCCTGCCGGTCCTCGTGCGCACGCTGGCGGGAGAAACCCTCGTGATTTCGCTGCCGGCCATGGTTCGGCTTCTTGCCCAGGTCATTTTCGCGCCGCTGGTTGCCGCAGAGCTCGTCAGGTTCCTCTCTTCCCGCACGGCTGAGAGAATCTCCCGGAATCATTATGGGCTCTCCCTCGCCCTCTGCATTGCGATTATTCTCGGCGTCGTCTCGCGGTACGCCGACTTTTTCTATCACAAACCGTCAGTCATCCTGGAGGCGGTGGTGGTTTCGGTGGTGCTGGCCGTGTTTTCTTTTGGGGCGGGCGCCCTGGCCTCGCTCGGGCAACCGCCGGGCGAGAGGCTTTCGGGCGTAATCAGCTTCGGACTCATCAACAACATTTTGGTGGTCGTGTTCAGTTCGGAATTTTTCGGTCCCCTCGAGCCCCTCGTCGCCATGGTTTACTGCGTTCCGTTCTTTTGCTCGATCGTCTTTTTAAGGGCTTATGCCGCGTGGCTACAGAAGAGACGGGACTGATGCCTAAACTGATCAGGAGATGATCTATTTTCGACAGGTCACTGCTTCCTCTCTTACTCGTGCCTCCTTGTCCCTCGCCGCGTGCCTCCCTGTTGGTTCAGATCATATCCCCGACAGCCCCAGGGCTGCTGCAGCCATTTCATACACTTTGTCAGGATCGAGGGGCTTCTCGATGAAGTCGTCGGCTCCCACTTCCCTCAGCCGCTGGTGTTCATATTCCTGCCCCGGTGAGGCAAGCATGACGATGTGAACGTCTTTCAGCCCGAGTTGGTTTTTGGTTGCATCACATACCTCGAGACCATTCATCTTCGGCATCAGCACGTTGAGGAAGACCAGCTCGGGCCGGTATTGGCGGATCGCCTCCAGGGCTTCCATCCCGTTGCCGGCAATGATCAGCTCGACCCCCTGATCATGAAGCTCTTCAAGGGTCTCTTCAAGCATTTCCCTGACTTGAGGCTCATCGTCTGCAATCAAAATCTTAGCCATGCTCTCCTCCTCCTGTTCTTCCCTCCAACTCCTCTTCTCCCTGAGTAGACCACCTAACGACGGTGGGGGGTCGTCTCATGGAGGTATGGAAACGTAACTTCTCAATAAGTGCGGGTATGAAGTATGGAGATGGATGATGAAATGGGCCCACAGCGCGTGTTGTTGTGTGAGGAGGGAGCCCAAATGTTTTGGAGAAGTCAGGTTTCTTTATCCCCGTTCGAGGGCTCGGCAGCGAATCAGATCAGCCAAGCTTTGGAATGGATGCGATTTTGCCAAGCCGGTCGCCGAGGTAGTGCCAAAAAGAAACACCAAGTTTTCGGCATGTCTTCTTTAAGGTGGTGAATGTATCTCGACTGCGTCGACCGGCTTCGCTTCGTGTTCCCCCGCTTATCTTCCGTCTTTGCGCATACTCGCGGATGGCGTTTTCGCTGAGATTATTATGCAACGGGATTTCCGGGTGTCGCAACACCAACAGAAGCTCAGACTTGTTCTCGTAAATTCGTTTGAGGGCGTTGTTTAATGACACACTATGAGTTTTCGTCGTGAAAATCTGATCAAAAACCCGATCCAGACGTTCCGCCTCGGCCGGTTGGGGATTCACCTTGTAGGCTTTGAGGTCCGCATAAAGTTGCCAGAGCTGCTTGCGTATCTGTTCCAAATCGTCTCTGCCCTGCTCGCTCATTGGAATGATTTTGTTGATGCTTCTTTCGGCGTGTATCCAGCAAAGACCGTGTAACAGAACATCGAACTGACCGGCATCATCACTGACAACAACCAAATTCCTTGAAATACCGTGTTCAATGATGGTCCCGATCAATGCGCCTTCCGTGGCAATTTGTATGTGCCGAGCGCCTTGAACGCCTTTTTCCTTCAAATATTGTTCCCACTGAGCGTCATCGGCAAAAACTCTGGGCTGATCCACGGACAAAAGATCGAGTACTGCCCGTGGCAGTTTATGCGCTTCCCAGTAGGCCACAGCATCACTATTAATGACATAATCCGTGCGTCCAGCCCGAAGCAGCCGCAGAAAGTTGATCCGACTCTTAGTGGGTGTGCTTTCAAACCAGGAAAACCACTCGTTTCCAATATGCGTACAGTAGCCGTTTTTCCCTTGATGACGCGCTCCCGTATCATCGACGCTCACATAACTCGACACTTCAAGGCCAACCGCCAGAACAGCATCCTTTTCCTGGTGGAAATCGTCCTTTCCCTCGATGAGGATATTGCTGATCTGCCCTGCGGAAATGTCTATACCCAGTTCGCACAGTTGCTCCAGCAAAAGGGGTTGGGTCACGTGGCAATGGTGGTGCTGATAGAGGATAAAACGAATCAGGTCCGGCGTAAGATTTCTTTGGCAGGTCCCGACTGGAGCTACCACACGGGGTACTACGACCTAGGGGGCATAGCCTGCGGTAATCACACCCTCGTTGCTTTTGGTGATGGCGGGACAATTATCACCTCCCAGGATGGGAGACTCTGGACGAATACCAGTGGGGGTGAAGGATACTTCAACGCTATAGTCTATGGCAATAAGACATTTGTTGCCACATCATCTTGGTATGGAGACAACACGGAGACGCTGTACCACGAACTTTGGACTTCCACAGACGCGAAAACGTGGACATATCGGTATGCCACGAATCAACCACATCAAATAATGGCCTATGGCAATAAAGTATTTGTAGGTGTTAGGTACGACCGTCAGAAGAAGTGCGACACCATCGTCGCATCACCAGACGGGATACAATGGGCCAAAACATCATCAGGAATTGCCAAGGGGCTCTATGACATAGCCTACGGCAACGGAATATTCGTTGCGGTTGGCGAAGAGGGCACGATTCTTACATCAAAAAACGGAAGAACATGGACAAACAGATTTTTTGGAACCAGTGATAAAAGAATCTACCGAATTGCTTACGGCAACAAAACATTCCTTGCAATAAGAGTAGACGGTTCCGCCTCACATCGCCAGACGGGAAGCTTTGGACTCAGGGATCGGCTGGAGTTGGTGCAACGTTTATGAATGCGATAACCTTTGACAATAAATCGTTCGTTGCCGTGGGCGATCAGGGAGTCATTCTCCAGTCAGATTCTCTTAGAGAAAGTGCATCAGTTAGAGAGCTATCGCCATAGGTCCCTTTCGCGAGGCTGAAGCTCATACCGTGGACTGATGCGAGTCTGTTGAGAACGCCGACCATTTGTTGACGATATCGTTCTGTGATGAGGTGACCGTCCACTCAGTTCGACGAATTGCTGAAGAAACGCAAGGGAATGAAGACCGGTTCCAATCCCTTGCTTCTTGATCGTGTGGAGCAAATCCTCTTAGCGCCTTGGCGCCTATTCAGGAATCACCTGGCTCGGATTCCACAGGATGATGCCGGACGTATCGGCAAATGCCCCATTGAGCGTGTATGCCGTATAAGGGATGGTAATCAAGGTATCATCAGAACGTATGGTAAATGAATAAAGCATAAGGCCGACGAAGGGGGTGGTTTTTCCCTTGTCTCCCCAGGAAGCGGGATAACAACCGTCGGTCTTACCAGCGCATCCGGCGCCATAGACGCCCCGAACTTGGAACCGGGCCGCAAAGGTCTTGAGTGAACCAAAAGCAAATTTATCTCCGCCAGATCCTGGCCCGTGTTGGTTTGGGTCGTTTCCCATCCGGTCGAGCAGTCCTTCATACCACCATCTCAGGCACTGATAGGCGCCGTTGAACTTCGATTCGTCGGCGTTCCAGATCTCGAATTTGGCTTTCGCGCAAGGAAGGATTTCATAACTGCGTAAATTCTTTCGGCAGAGAGACAGAGTCAGGTCCGGTTCAAGGCCCATCGGCAATTGTTCCGCCGGCGAGAAGTTGGCGACCAGATACTGGGGGCAGGCATCATAAGTCACACCATCAAGCGGCAACTTGCCCGGAATTCCTCCCTTGGCGGGGCTGGGATCTTTTAGGGCTCGAAACGACCAGGCGTTGGAACCCACAAGGGCGAAGGGAGATTTGATCAGGATGCTGCCATATAGGTGGTTGAATTGAATCTGTGTGGTAGCGCCAGGATCAGTTGCCCAGCACACCAATTCACCCTCACCTCCAAAAAATGGCGGAGCCAAGACCGTTCCCAGGCCGGTCCAGGCGGAAAAGGCGGCTGGCTGGTTGGGAGCCAATTTAAACAGAAAATCAATGGGACCTCCGTCCTCCGGCACCCAGAAGCACTTCAGCCAGACTTCCATATTGCTGTCGTTGCCGATGTAGATGATGGTATCCACGATGGCTTCACCAGTGGTTTGACTTCCTTTAGCAACGATCTTCGGGAAAATCAGAAGGCTCCCCTTCTGGGACGTGTTGGCTACCGCTGCAGCCCCGGCGGAGCCAGCCATAACCACAAGAGCAAAGAGAACTGCCAAGGAAAAAAATGCCATTCTTTTCCGCATACTCTCCTCCTTGTATGTCATAGGTTTTCGTATCGATTCTGACTATTCTTCCTTACCCCTGGAGTTTGCGGCATGGTGACGGATTGGGGGTAAGACCGCGCCGGCCTCCCCCCAATCGCTTCAACGTCCTACAGCGTGCGGTAGATTACATCGCCCACTTGTAGATCTGGATCACATCATCCAGGGTGGGGCAGCGAGGATTGGTGAACCCACAGGCATCCTTCTGAGCATTTTCAGCCATCGTCTTGAGGTCTTTCTCTTTGACTCCCAGTTCCGTCAAGCCGCTGGGAATACCGACATCAGCCGAGAGTTTCTTGATCGCCTCGAGGGCTTTTTCAGCCGCATCACGAGGCGCCAAACCTTCCACGTTCTCGCCCATGGCCTTGGCGATATCGACGAAACGCTCAACTTTAGCAATCAGGTTGAATCTCTCAACGTGGGGAAGGAGGATGGCGTTGCAGACACCATGAGGCAGGTTGTAGAAACCACCCAACTGGTGAGCCATGGCATGCACGTGGCCCAGGCTGGCATTGTTGAACGCCATGCCTGCCAGGTATTCGGCATACCCCATGTTGTCGCGGGCGAGCATGTCGGCGCCGTTGGCCACGGCGGCCCGGAGGTTGCCGGCGATCAACTCGATCGCCTTAATCGCACAGGCGTCGGTTACCGGAGTGGCGATGATCGAAACATAGGCTTCAACGGCGTGGGTCAGGGCGTCCATTCCGGTGGCCGCGGTCAGTGCGGGAGGCATGCCGGCCATGAGCAAAGGATCGTTGATCGCCAGGTTGGGGGTTACCCGCCAGTCAACGATAGCCATTTTCACGTGGTTGCTGGTATTGGTGATGATGCAGAAGCGGGTCATTTCGCTGGCCGTGCCGGCGGTGGTGTTGATGGCAATGAAAGGCGGCATGGGCTTGGTGGATTTGTCAACGCCTTCGTAGTCCCGGATATTGCCGCCGTTGGTGGAAACGATGCCGATCCCCTTGGCGCAGTCATGGGAGCTGCCGCCACCGAGGGAGATGATCAGGTCGCACTTCTTGTCCTGGAAAACCTTGAGGCCGTCATGAACGTTCGTGTCGGTCGGGTTGGGCACGGTTTCATCAAATACCACGCAATCAACGCCCGCATCCTGCTTGACCAGGTCAACGATCTGCTGGGTCACGCCGAACTTGGTAAGGCCCTTGTCGGTACAGATAAAAGGCTTCTTGCCGCCAAGAACCTTTACCTGCTTGCCGATTTCTTTGTGAGCGCCTACGCCCATCAGGGTAACCGTAGGAATGAAAAATCCGAATACTTGTTCGCCAACTGCCATGGTGTTTCTCCTTCTCAGGATCTTGTTTAGTTTTTTTGTCCAAAGTTAATCCGGACAATCATCATGAAAACACGAAATTTAAATATCTATGAAATATCTTACTAATCTAAAATAAGGGTCTTATTCATATTGTCAATACGTAAATATTATATTTATTAGACTTAGTTAAAAGTAATAATATATTAATATGGATTTTATTAAGTTATTTATGTGATTATTTGCTTCTGGTCCATTAGATTTAGCCACGACGCAGAGATATTCTCGGGAAGGTCAATGATGCTGAGGCAAAAAGATGGATTGAAGACCTCTACGGTTAAGTAGTCCCCGTTGGCTGGGGCGAGTCCTCATGGATCTCAATCCCAGCCAAGGCTGCGAGGTTCAATCAAAATATGAAGGATATGGTTTTTGAATCTTGAACTTCTGACGATTTGGTTTTTGGCTCTTCAAGGCAGATATCGGTAGTCTCCTTTGCTCCAGGTGTAACGGTTTATAATACTTCGACAACTCCTTCTGATTCCTTTTACCGATGCCTATACCAACTTTCGATTGTAGAGGAACCCGCCCCCTCAACTACAGTCTTTCCTCCAATGAACTACGCATTTTGCCCTATTGGAGCATCCGTTCATCCGTGCTACATACAATAACAAAGAAAAACCAAACCCATCATGAGGTGGGGACGGGAAACCAGGGGTTATAAAGACAGCCGGGCCGGGTTACCTGGAAGAGGGTAATTCGGCTTTTTCTTTTTTAGACCAATTGCCAATAAAGGAAGACAAAGGTGGACACTATGATCAAGAAAACCAATTGGAGTTTATTATAGAGATGCCCTTCTATGCGGAAAGACAATGGCAGGGAGGAATTACAAGTAGATCTAATTGTGCGGCGTTACCAGTAAAGGTCAAGAGGATTTGAGAAACGCCAATATCGCTTGAATCATTTATTTTTTGAGGTCTTCTGGGGGTCCTTGTGAGTTGTCCAAACTGCCACTTTGACAGTCGAGATGAAGCAAAGTTCTGTGGGGAATGCGGGATTACGCTGTTACATGCTGCGTTGGCATTCGAGGGGATAATCCCATCAATCACCGGTGAACGCAAACAAGTCACCGTTATGTTCTCCGATCTGAGCGGTTATACCCGCATGACCGAGGAACTGGACCCGGAAGAAGTGAAGGAGATCATGAGCCGGATCTTCGAGGCCATCACCCGGATTGTGAAGAAATACGATGGCACTATTGGCAGATTCCTGGGTGATGCCGCCATGATCCTCTTCGGCTTTCCCAACAGCCACGAAGACGATGCCGTGCGGGCGATCAGAACAGCCACGCAAATTCACACTGCTGTTGAAGCGATGAGCCCGGATTATCAAACCAAGATCGGCGGGCCTTTGGCCATGCATACCGGCATCAATAGCGGGCTTGTGGTTATAAGTGGGCTCGATTCTGACAAAGCGGCAGGTGAGCTTACCGGCGACACGGTCAATGTGGCCTCGAGGCTGTGCTCTCTGGCCAAAGCTGGGAGTATCCTTGTCGGGTCCGACACTCATCATCCAGCGCAGCCATATTTCACTTTCAAACAATGCGAACTGCTTGAAGTCAAAGGGAAAGCAGAACTAGTGGAGGCTTACGAGCTCTTAACACCCAGGGAAACACCAGAGGAAATCCGCCATCCCCATCGATTGCAGGCTAAGCTTGTTGGCCGTGAATCCGAAATGACTCTGTTTGCAAAGGCTGTTGAAAGGCTGCAGCAGGGACAGCGTTCGATCGTCTCTATCTGCGGTGACCCCGGCACCGGAAAGACCAGACTTGTTGAGGAATTCAGAGCGACTCTGGATAGAAAGCAATTTCAATGGATTGGAGCTCATTGTTACGGTTACACCCAGAATATTCCCTATTGGCCCTTGATCGATCTCCTAAACCGGATCTGGAAAATCGACGAACAAGACTCGCCAGAGTTCATCAGGCGAAAGATCGAGTTGTGTGTGTACGGGATCTTGGGCGCAACAGAGAACGTCTGCTCAGTGATTGGTAATCTTTATGATCCGAACCTTCCCGGATTCGAAAGTGTGAGTCCCGAGTTGTGGAAGGCGCAGTTGCTTGAGGCCATCAGGAATATTCTCGCGGCTTCCGCCAACGCGAGAGCAACGGTCATTTGCCTGGAAGACCTTCATTGGGCAGATCCACCCTCCCTGGATCTCCTACGGTTTATTCTGTCCGATGCGACCATTCCTGCCATTTTCCTCTGCATCTACAGACCTCCTTTCAAGCTGTTCACGAGCGAGCAGCTTAATATTGCAGGGAATTCGCGCCACGAGATTCACTTACAGGACCTCTCTCCTGCTGAAGCTCAACAAATGATGGAATCTCTCCTGAGGATCAGGACGATTCCCCTTGAGTTAAAGCAATTCATTCACGAAAAGACCGAGGGCAATCCTTTCTATCTGGAAGAGGTGGTCAACTCTTTGATTGAATCAGAGACCCTGGTACAGGACGATGGGAGCTGGAAACTCACGAGAGGGTTGAGCGAATCCGGCATCTCCCCAACCATCCACGGCGTTATTGCGGCGAGGGTTGACCGCCTGAACGTGAAGATGAAGAGGGCACTACAAGAAGCTTCAGTTATCGGGAGGAATTTCCATTATGCAATCATTGAACGTATTTCCGAGCCCAAAGACTACCTCCAGGATTGTCTCGGTGGCCTGGAACAGCTTGACCTGATCCGCACCAAATCCATTCACCCTGACCTTGAGTATACTTTCAAGCACGCCTTGACTCAGGAAGTGGTTTACAACGGGCTCCTGAAGAAGGAGCGACAGGCTGTCCACGAGCGGATCGGTCAGGCGATGGAGGAGGTGTTTTGTGACCGCCTTCCCGAAATGTATGAAACGCTGGCCTTTCATTATAAGAAGGGCCACTCCGTTCGCAAAGCCGTCGATTACCTGGTGAAGTCCGGGGAAAAGAGCTTGAGAAGATATGCGCTGGAGGAGTCCCACCAGTATTTCCGGGAGGCTTATGCGCTGCTCACTGAGAACGGTGCCGGGGATGAAGCCGACAAGGACCTGCTGGTCGACGTCCTGATTAAGTGGGCGTTCGTCTATTACTACGGCGGAGAGTATAGAAAACTTCAGGAATTGCTCGAAGAGCACCAGGCTCTCGCTGAGACCTTGACCGACCAGAGCCAGCTGGGGATGTACTACGCCTGGCTCAGTTGTGCCATGTGGCATCGCGAGATGGGGCGCGAGGCCTATGAGTATCTTTCCCGCGCGCTTAAGCTGGGCGAAGAGGCCGGGGACCAGTTGCTGATGGGTTATGCCTACACCTGGCTGACCTGGACATCGATGGAGTTGGGACGCCTGGATGAGGCTGCAAGGTTTGCTGGCAAAGCTCAGGTGCTGTGCCAGGCGGCCGATGTGGACCACTTCCTTTATTTTAATTCTCTCGCGGGTCTGGCGTACGTGCATTTTCACCGGGGGGAAACACGCAAGGCTTTTGAGCATGGACAGACCCTTCTGGATTTTGGCCGGAAGCACTCCAATGTTCGCAGTATGGTCATGGGCTGCTGCTTCATGGGATACAGCCATATGATTGGTGGGGATATAGCTGCGGCGACCTCATGTTTTGAAGAGGCGATTCGGACTTCGGCCGATCCCTGGTATTCCCAGTTTCCAAGTTTGGCGCTCTCCTATGCACGCATCGCCCATGGCGATTATGACGGGCAGCAGGAGACGTTGGAGCGGATGATCTCGTTTAGCGAAGAACGTGGCGCCGAATATGTCGGGACGCCGGCCAAGTTTCTGTTGGGAGCAGTGCTGGTGGCCCATGGTGAGCTCAGCAAGGGCATGAAATACCTGGAAGAAATTGCTGAAATCTGGTTGCAGTCCGGCAGCAAATTGCGTTATGCCGTTTCGCAACTGGTTATGGGCAGAATTTATGCGGCTATCGCCCAGGGTGCCGGGGAAAAGAAATGGTCCATCCTTTTCAGGAACCTTGGTTTCTTGATCACCAAGGCTCCCTTCGCCGACCGGAAGGCTTTGCAGCATTTGACCAACGCCATCGAGGTTGCCACGGAGATGGGAGCAAGAGACACTTTGGGACGCGCCAGTTTGACGCTGGGGTTGCTGCACAGGGCCAAAGGCCGATATCCACAAGCCCGGGAATGCCTGGCCGGCGCGGTGCACACGTTTGAGGAATGCGAGGCCGATCTCTATTTGCAGAAAGCAAAGGAAGCTTTGGGGAGCCTGACTTGAAACGAATACATTGAATCCCTGAGCGTATTTTGGCCCTCCGGAAATGCTCATAGTAAGAGGTTTCAGAGATGGTCACTTGGGGGCCGATCGACGTGGTAACAAGCCGACCATCGGGTACCGTCAGGGTTCGTAGGACCAGTGAGAAAAAGCAAATGGGGAACGAAGCTGCCTTCATTCCCCATGCCTTAAATTCTTGAAAGGAAATTCAGTCTAACGTTTCGGGCTTTCCTGAGGTCCATCTCCCTTATCCCAGTAAACGAACCCGGAAGTATCAATACCGCCGCCGGCAGGCATGTATCCGCCCCATGAGGTTCCATCAGTTCCACCAAGGGCGTACGCGAACAGGCCAATCAGAGGCGCAGCCTGACTAGTCGTACAAGCCGCTGTGGGCTGCCCTTGGCACACTGAGCTCGCGATGCCCTGCACGCGGAAGCGAGCGGCATAAGTATGGAGTGAGTGGAAGGTGAACTTTTCTCCACCAAATCCTGACGGGGCCTTGATACCATCGAGGACACCTTCATACCAGCACTTAATACACTGATAGGCCCCGGTGAATTTGGTTTCGTTCGAATTCCAGATGTCGAATTTCGCTTTGGTACAGGTCGGCGAGCGATCCTGACGCAAATCCTGCTTGCAGGGGACAAGGGTCAGGACACCTTGACTGGGGGGTTCGAAATTGGCCTGACACAAGATAGCGCTGGAGTACTTCATTTCCTCGGCCCTGGCAGCCCTTCTCAGATATCATCGAGGCATCCAGGGCGGGTTGGAAAACCCGCTCTCCTTTCTCCTTTGGTCGTTACCGATTTCATTACCCCGGCCCTTCTTGTATCTCGAGCGTAATCGTTCACCAGGCTTGCCGGTTCTCAAGACACGGCACAGGCTGACGGATTCGGACCAGTTCTGTCGCCCTGGCCCACTGGGCCGTTCCCGTCCACTGCTTTCTCTTATCTTCATGTCCGAAAGGCATGTCGTAAAGCTGAAGCCAGACTTTCGGGAGTGCTCAGCATGAGCTCGTTCCGCAGCAACTTTTGCAGGAAGTAGTCGTCCGTGCGGTAGTTTTCGTATACGTTCTGGCGCGAGATGACGCGCAGAAAACAGCGGAACGCGTCATCGGAGGCGCCGAGGGGGCCGGAGTAGAGGGTGAAATTGAAGGTCGAGATTCCCAGGGCAGCGTATCCACGAAGGACCGCGGCGAAGCCCTCGGCGAGGTCCGCGAAATCCTGCTCCTCCATTTCCAGGATATCTCTTTTTTCGGTGAGGATGCCCAAAACCTCGTTGGTTCCCTGAGGAGAGAAGCTGGTGATCCAGCTGACGCCCCCGGTCCTGGCGATGAAACGAGCGCCGAGCTCCTGTTCCTTCTCCACCAGGTGCGTCCAGTAGCAGGTGCCGTGTTCCTTGCGATAGTCCGCACTGCGGGCGAGCAGTTCTTCGAGATGGGTCCAGGGGAGGTCGCCCCCGAGCACCTGGAAGTGAGGGTGGTGGATGCTGGCGCCGGCGGGCCCGAGATAGTTGCCGTTGAGAGTCAGGTAGCGGACCGCTTCATCGGCCTGGAAGAGGAGTTCGATAAAGGCCCTCGACGCCTGAAAAGCCTCTCCGATGAGGGAAGACGATAAATCCGGAAGCGGAAGATAGTGGCTCGAGCCAACCCGAATGACCGCATGCACCTGCGAGACCGGGAACAGATTGGGAAAAAGCACGGCATCGCCCACTTCTACCCGTCCCCCGGGCACGATGTTTTCCGGATAGAGCGGAGTTGCCTGTTTCCACTGGTCCCCGCAAAGAAAGCACCTGGCTTCACTCTCGCGGGCGAGTCGTTCGATGAGAACCGGGTCGGAAGGAGCGAAGAAAAGGGCCACCTTGTCTCCCAGATTCGCGTTGAAGACGCTCTGCCGCCCCGTAAGAGGGTCCCTTCGAATTTCCAGCTCCTGGATGTCCAGCTTGCCGCCCAGCATGGGATTGTGGAAGGACGACTGCTGAAAATGCTTTTCGAACCGGATCTTCTCCCCCATTATCGTATTTCCTCTTTCGCTCTTAGAGGATTTCTCTAACGGCACGGATCAGGCCGTCTTCACTCGGGATGTAGAAGCGCTCGAGGGGAGGGCTGACGGGCACGGGGATATCCGGGCCGGTAACGCGCCTGAATGGCGCCTTGAGGGACGAAAAGGCTTCTTCGGTCACCACGGCGCAGATTTCTCCGGCGAACCCACCGGTTCGCGTGGCTTCATGGAGGACGATCAGGCGACCGGTTTTCGCAACCGAGGCGAGCAGCGTGTCCCGGTCAAGCGGCACGAGGGTGCGGAGATCCAGCACTTCCAGCTCGATCCCCTCCGCACTCAACCGTTCCGCCGCGCACAGGGCAACCCCCAGCATCTTGGACCATGTCACCACTGTCACATGCGTCCCCTCACGCTTGATCTCCGCCTTCCCGATTGGGGTCAGGTAAGGTTCTTCGGGAACGGGACCGGGAACGAAGTAGAGCATCATGTCTTCGATGAAGATGACGGGATTATCGTCACGAATGGCAGATTTCAAAAGCCCTTTGGCGTCAGCGGGGGTGGCGGGCATGACGACCTTGAGCCCGGGGCAATGGGCCACCCATGCTTCCAGGTTGTGCGAGTGCTGGCAGCCGGCGCCAAAACCTGCTCCGGTCTTGATGCGGACCACCATGGGAAAGGTGGATTTCCCGCCGGAGAGATAGCGCAGCTTGGCCGCATGATTGACGATCATATCCGAGGCCAGGGTAAAGAAGGGATTGAACATGATCTCGACGACCGGCCGGAGTCCCGAGACGGCAGCACCAACCGCCAATCCCGCGATGGCAGCCTCCGAGACCGGGGTGTCCAGCACCCGCTCGCGCCCAAATTCCTTCAGCAACCCGGCGGTGGGAAGCATGGGATTATCGTGGATGCTCACCCCTACTCCTTCACCGGCAATGAACACCTTGGGGTCCTCGCTCATCTCTTCCTGCAGAGCCTGTTTAACGGCCTGTCCCATTCCTAATTGCTGCATGTCTAGGTCCTTTCCGCAAGGTAAAATCGGACTCAGAACGGTTATGACGAGACCAACACATCCTCGAGTGCTTCTTCCACCTCGGGATAGGGGCTCTCTTCGGCAAACCGCACCGCCTCCTCCACTATGGCGGCAACCATCGTCTCCATCTCTCGCAGTTCCTCCCCGGTGATCAGTCCCTCGGCCAGCATCTCGCCGCTCAGCCGCGGCAGCGGGCACTTTTCCTGCCACGCCGCAATTTCATCCTTGGGCTGGTAGTGCTGGTGGTCAGCTTCGCCATGCCCTCGGCAGCGGTAAGTCTTGCACTCGATGAGGGTTGGACCATGTCCCGCAAGGGCGCGCTCCCGGGCCCTGTGGGCAGCCTGATAAACCGCCACGGCGTCATTGCCGTCTACCACCTCGCCGGGCATCGCATAGCCTGCCGCCCGGTCGGCAATGTTTTTCACTCTCGTGTGTTCCTCGTAGCGCTGGGCGCCGGCGTACACGTTGTTTTCACAGACGAAAACGACGGGGAGCGTCCACAGGCTGGCCAGATTCAAGGCCTCGTGGAATGAGCCCTCATCGGCGGCGCCATCGCCGAAAAAGCAGATGGTGACTTTGGCTTCCTTTTGATACTTTTGCGCGAAGGCAACTCCCACCGCGATGGGAAGGCTTCCCCCAACCACGGTCGTGGTGCAGAGCGCATTGACCTCGGGAACGGCCAGGTGCAGGGTGCCGCTTTTGCCCTTGTTGCACCCGGTCCGCTTGCCGTAGATCTCCGCCATGAGCGCTCCGGGATCGGCTCCTTTGGCGAGGAGATGACTGTGACCGCGATGATTGGAAATGATCACGTCCTCCGGACCCAGGGCGGCGCCCACTCCGGATCCTACGGCCTCCTGGCCGGTGCACAGGATCATCATGCCGGGGACCTTCCCCTGAACCTTACAGAGTTCCACCAGCGTGTCCTCAAAGCGACGCGTGAGGAGCATCGAGCGAAGCATTTCAACCTTCTTTTCTTTTGACACCTGCATACGTTCTCCTTCTACCCCGATATCCAAAAGACCCGAGATTCTCGAGCGACGTTTTCCTGCCCCATGGGGAGACAAAGGATAAAACAAGATGGGAAAAAATGAACGTTCTTTTTAGGCCGATTAGACCGAATCTTGGCGAGGTCTTGGGCACGGCAAGGAGCAGAGGCGGGCTTTCCCGTATGCATCAAGCTCAGATTAGTTTGGGACAACGGTCGAGGGTGGGAAGACCATGGCCATGGGATAACGGTCAAATGCATCAGACGGGCCGCTGCCCTTCGCTCAAAAACGGTACGCGGGGTTGTCTCGATCAAAATCATTGGGGGTGAACCCGACGTTGAGTCTTACGTCCGTGTAGGCATACTTTTCGAAGAGCTCGTCCCGGCGTCGTAGAAGGCGGCACCGACGGGCAGCAGTGAGTTCCTTGTCCACGTGCAGGACCATGCGTGAGGCGTAGTACTTCCGTCCCCCACGAGGGATCGATCTGGCCTCAACAACGATGCTGGGCCGGTTGTGAAAGGGCTCCTCACCGGTCCGAATGATTTCGAGTTCGTCATGTTCCACTGCGATTTGAATGTCTTTGCGCAGCATCTTGAGCAAATGATCGAAACCGACATCGGTAATCGGATGTCTGCTGTCCTTCATGGCGATCGAACCTCGCGGGTCCAATGAGAGCGTCACGAACCCCAAAATGCCGCCCTCGTGCGCGACCACTTTGTTGTCATCTTTTCCTTGCACATAAAGAACTTCTCGATCCCGGTGCGGATCTTTGATCCATTTCATGTAGACCTTGAGGGGCTTTTGGAACTTGAGGAGGATTGTCTGCTCAGGGAAAGAGTTTCCCTTCGACCCTCTCCTGCTTGTGGAAAGCGGCGGCATAGTCTTCAACCCGGGCGTAGCTTGATTCCATCTGAGTTAATAAGGTCAAGACCGCTTCGCTTTGATTGTCTGCCGGAAGCGGATAGGCCAGCAGTCCTTCACAAATAAATACAATGAGAACAATCTTTGGCAAGATAGGCATTGAAAGCTTCATTTCCTGGCCCTTCCGAGGTATCGTCTCGATGTTCTATATCCTTAGAGGCTGTCTGAAAATTCAAATTTTGCGCAAAACTCGAAGGAAGAATCCCTCCGACCCACCTTTAAAAAAAGGGGAGCTCGCTCGCTCGTTCGCTCGTTCGCTCGTTCCCAAGCTCCAGCTTGGGAACGCAGGCACGGAAGCTCCAGCTTCCCGTGCGTCTTGAGTATCATATGGTATCCACAACTCCAACGAAGCTGATGCTTCCAAGGAGGTGGGTCCCAAGGCCAGAGCTTGGGAACCAGCTCTAGGGGGAATTTCCAGACAGCCTCTTAGAACACCTCCGCATAAAAAAGTATCCGAATTCGAGCCGGTCAACCCGCGTGTTTCTGGCGGGAATCCAGGCTGGCAAATTCTCTGGGTTCCCGCTAAAGGCATGCGGGAATGACGACCGGGGGTAAGGGACACTCTATTCTGCGGCGCTGTCCTTAACGCGGGTTGGAAAACCCGCCCTCCTTTGGTGGTTTAAATTTTCATTTCCCGGGCCTTTTTATATCAAGGCGCTCCACAAGGGTAATAGACTGGGGCCTCATTGGGAAGATCAAAGATCACAGGGAGGATAAGGATGCAGAACCTGGACACGATCCCCTCCTCGGTGCTATCATCCCCCCCTGACCGGCGTGCGCGACTGACGCAGCCTTGGGAGGAGATGCCGAGAGACCGGACTGAGGGTGCGTCATATTCAGGAGAGCAAAAGAACCATCCAGGACCGATAAGGGAGAGACAGGCGGCATGGGCGGATTGTTTGGTTTGTGTCAAAAGAAGACTGCGTTTCGGAGGTATTTTACGGAACCGACTATCACTCCCACCTCGGCACCCGACGCGCCGGCATGGCGGTCTTCGGCCCCCATGGTTTCCGGCATGCCATCCACAACATCGAGAACCGGTACTTCCGGGCCAAATTCGAATCCGAGCTGGCACGCTTTCAAGGAAACAGCGGCATCGGGGTGATCAGCGACACCGATCCGCAGCCACTGATTGTCGGCTCTCATCTGGGCACCTTTGGCATCGCCACCGTAGGCAAGATCAACAACCTGGAAGACCTCGTGCGACGAGCTTTTGGCCGGCGACGCAGCTTTTTCAGCACGACCGGCGGCGCGGTCAATCCCACTGAAATGGTAGCCAAGCTGATCTGTGCCGAAGAGAATTTCGAGGACGGCATCCGTTCCGCGCAGGCAGCCATCCAGGGGTCGTGCTCGTTGCTCCTGCTCACCGAGCGCGGTATCTATGCTGCCCGGGACCGGCTGGGGCGGACCCCCCTGGTGGTCGGCCGCCGTGCCGGGGCGCTGGCGGTGAGTTCCGAGTCCTGTGCTTTCCCCAATCTGGGCTTTGAAACCGAGCGCTTTCCGGGTCCAGGCGAAATCCTTTTGCTGACTGCCGACGGCTTCGAGCAGCGCCAAGCACCGGGCCCCTTGATGCAGATCTGTGCTTTTCTCTGGGTGTACTACGGCTACCCTGCATCGGATTACGAAGGGATCAACGTGGAGTTTGTCCGCAACGCTTGCGGCGCAGCCCTGGCCCGCAATGACGACGCCGCGGTCGACTACGTGGCCGGTATCCCCGATTCCGGGATCGGGCATGCGATCGGTTATGCCAACGAGAGGAGACTTCCCTACCGCCGTCCCTTCGTGAAGTACACGCCCACCTGGCCGCGCAGCTTCATGCCGCAAAACCAGCAATTGCGGGACTTGGTGGCAAAAATGAAGCTGATTCCCATCCGCCGGCTGATCGAAGGCAAGCGCCTGCTGTTTTGCGAAGACTCCATCGTGCGCGGTACGCAACTCAAGGACAACATCCAGATCTTGTTCGATTATGGGGCCCGCGAGGTGCACATGAGACCGGCGTGCCCGACGTTGATCTACCCCTGCGAGTTCCTGAACTTCTCGACCTCCCGTTCCACTTTGGACCTGGTGGGACGTAAGGTAATCCATGAGCTCGCAAGGCCTGAAGACATTGATTTGGAGTCCTTCGCCAGGGCCGGGTCGGAAGGGAACCGGGCCATGGTCGACGAAATTCGACGGCGGCTTCGGCTGACCAGCCTGAAGTACCAGCGGCTGGAGGACCTGGTGACCGCTATCGGGCTACCCAAGGAAAGACTCTGCACGCATTGCTGGGACGGTTCGAGCACGTTTTGAAAGAGGGGAGCATTGCCTCTCGCTTACGATACGGACAGTGCCGGCAGGCTGAAAGTAAGCTCGGTCTTCAACCACATCCAGAATGTTGCTGCGGTTCACGCCCAAGCCCTGGGTGTCGGTATTGAAGAGATATTGAAGCAGGGCATGTTCATGTGAACAACGCCAGGTACATTGAATTTCTATTGGATTGCTACGGGGAGGAACATCACCGGAAACAGCAGATAAGCTCTTTGACGGTATCTTTTGTGGCAGAGGCCAAATACGGCGATGACATTGGTTTTTGTATGGCCAGTGATGCACATAACGGTTCCCGTCACTTCATCGAGGTTCGCAAGGCGAAATCCACCATCCCCGTGGTGCAGGCGTTGCTCGCGTGGACCCCGGCGCAGAAAAGCAGGCCGGACAAGGCGCTGGCGTTGGGTCATTAGGCCAGCGGTTCACGAGACCGGAAAGGATGGTTGAACTTAGTAACTGTCCAAAAACAGCTTGCACTCAATTCGGCCTTTTTTCGAACCACGAAGAACACGAAGAGTACGAAGAAATCACTTCGTGTCCTTCGTGTTCTTCATGGTAAAAAAGGTCTTTTATTTTTGGATACCCCCTCAGCAGGGAGAAGGCAGCGAATGGCGGCAATCTTCGACGAGTGGCCGGAGAAATACGACCAGTGGTTTGAGAGTCCCATCGGCAGGCTGGTTCGTGAGTATGAGAGCCGAGTTCTTCTCGACCTGGCCCGTCCGTCCCAATGGGAAGCCATCTTGGATGTGGGCTGCGGCACCGGCATCTTCACCCTGGATTTCCTCGCCGCTGGTGCGCGCGTCGTCGGACTGGAGCTTTCTTTCCCCATGCTGGGGCGGGCTCGCAAAAAGACCATGGGCTGGCCTTTTTGCCCAGTGCAAGGCGACATGCGCCGGCTTCCCTTTGCCGACCGCGCGTTCGACAAGACCATTTCGGTCACCGCCATCGAATTCATCGAGGATGCCCGGAGTGCAATTGCCGAACTCTTCCGGGTCACCAGGCCGGGTGGGCTCGTTGTCGTTGCCTGTTTGAACAGCCTCAGCCCCTGGGCGACCAGGCGGAAGGCTGCGGCCAAAGAGGGGCACGCTATCTTCGAGCACGCCCGCTTCCGGTCGCCGGCGGAGATGGCGGACCTGGCGGCGGTCCCGGCTTCGGTAAGAACGGCTGTCCACTTTCAGAAGCAGGATGATCCCGAGGCGGCGAAGGCCATCGAGAGGGACGGCGCCGCCCGAGGGTTGGAGACCGGCGCCTTTCTCGTCGTGCGCTGGGAGAAGCCGACCGGGGCGATCGTTTAGGACCAGGTCCTTCGCTTAAGGCATAAATCCTCACCGCAGAGGCACAGAGAACGCAGAGAATAAGCCTCTATCATCTCTGCGAACTTTGCGCCTCGGCGGGGAAAGTAAAAATCTTCGAGGCTAACGAATCATCATTCGAGGAGCACGAGACCGGTCCAGAGAACATTTTGCGATGACGATAGATGAATGGGGAGTCCGGCATTTTCTGCGGTTCGGATGACATCGATCCCAACCCCTTCCATCGCGGGCCTGGCTCGGAACGGGTGCCGGCAAGGATCGGTCAGTTTGTTGTCGACACAGTGTTCACAAAGAATGCACTCCCCTCCCGTAAAGCCCGCAGCAAAATGCATCCCTTTTTTAAATGCCGCCGCCTCCACCATCTCGATAATATTGAGGAGCTTCAGCTGATACGGGTGATGACGCCTTAGATTTTCTTTCAGGACCGATCCGGTAATCCGGCCGGCGCATTTGTCCCTTGAGTCGACGTTTTCCGCCTCCACCTGCACCAAAAGGCACCATTCGTAGTGGGTGAGGACTCTGGAAAAGGCCGCCACATCCATCACGTAGGGGGGACAGGTGAGGTACTGGTTGAATTTTCCGCACCTGGGGACTTCACATTTCAAACGAACCCGTTCATCAACAACCACCATCCGCGCTGAGATGATTCGTGCAGCTTTCGCCCCCTCTCTCAGGGCGATCTGCACGAGGTCGCAGAAGCGTTCCTGTAGCTCTTTTTCCATCACTTCGTCCTCAGGCTTTGCCCCCAGAGTCTTTTTTGGGTAGGATGGATGGTCGTAGCGATCCGGCGGCAAGGTGTGTCGTGGCTATCAGAGCACCGCTTTGCCTTTGCGAACATCCAAACTCACGAGCAAGATGAAAAAACGGTCCGGGTACCAGTTATCGTGGCAACCTCTTCGAGGAATCAGAGCAAAATGCCTCTGGTGCGCCAACGAACAAAGCCGGGAGGTTGAGGCTTGCACTGCCACCAAGTGCCGTTTACATCCCTACCGAATCGGGGCCGGTGCTTTACCCGACAAGGTTTATCTGACCGCCATCCGACGCAAATGCCTCGACTGCCAAACGAACTCGTATGTCGAAGTGGAGCGATGCACCTCAACCGATTGTCCACTGTGGCTCTTCAGGTTCGGAGGTTATTCGGGTCGTCCCTCGTGACATGGAAGTCCCCGCAATGGGAAAACGGACCCGCCTCAGGTGCCAACCCGCTTGATGACCGTCTTGAAGGTTTTGAACAACGCCAAAAGGTCCAAAGTCAACGACATTTTGCGAACATAGAACAGGTCATACTGAAATTTCTCCAGCTGCCCCTCTTCGGAACCGGCGTAATCGTAATTCACTTGCGCCCACCCGGTGAGACCCGGTTTCACGCAGAAGCGCAGTTCATAGAACGGAATGTTCACCGCGAGCTTCTTGGCGAAATGCTCGCGAATGGGCCTTGGCCCGACAAAGGTCATTTCTCCTTTGATGATATTCCACAACTGCGGCAACTCATCCAAACGCGTTTTCCGAAGAATGCGGCCGACCCGGGTAATACGAGAGTCCGTTTCCGTGGCCCAAACCGGTCCTGATTCATTTTCGGCATTGTCCACCATGGTGCGAAATTTAAGGCATCGAAAAGGTTTCCAGCCAACCCCCAGTCTTTCTTGCACAAAGAAGACCGGCCCCGCGCTCTCCAGCTTAATGAGAACCCCAATGATCACAAAGAGAGGGGAGGTCAACAACAAGAAAAACCAGGCCATGATGATATCGAGCATTCTTTTCACTTTTTGGTAAACGATGCTGTCGCTTCTTTGGAATTCCGGGCTCTTTAGCAGCCATTGATCATCTATGGAGGTTACCGGGACCTTTCCGGTCAAATTTTCATAAAGGTTTGAAAGGTCCTGGACGGTCTTTCCCTGGAACTTGAGCTGTAAAATTTTGCGTATCTCATCACTTGAAAAATGCCCATTAGTCGAATCGAAGGCCAACACATCGAACTCTTTCTCCCGCAACAAGTCCGCTAAACCTTCCCTCCGGACGGCCCACCGGTCCAAGGGGAGGACACATAAGTCACTCCGATCCATGACGCAGACAGTCTTGAGCTCGAAACCGGTAAAGGGAAGGTGAGAAATATCCTCAATAAATGACGAAATGATCTTACCATGGCCGATTATGGCCAACCGCTTTGCTTTGACGCCTTTCCTCAGCACATTCAAAGCAATCGATCTCCACAATAAGATAGAAAAAGAAACTAAGATAAAATTAAGGATCAAGACCTCACGTCCGTATATATATTTTGGAACAAAATATAGCAGACTGCTAGCCAAACCCCCACCGATAAACAAGCCACAGATCAGCCTTATAAAGCTCTTTGACGGAGCCATTACGTATTCCAGACTATATTGATCAAATAGATAGATTGGCAAGAGATATAAAATGCTTATTATAATCATAATAGGATGCATTTTGTCAGCAATTACATCCATTGCTATGGGAATGCCTCCCAGCCACATTTTTAATACGTAAGCTGCCACGATAGAGAATATCATAATTAGGATATCTCCAACAAAAAGTACATATTGAATCTTTTTGGAGCTACTGAATAGATAGGTTTTCATGTTTGGTAGTCCACACTCCACATTAAGATATAATGAGACAGGCTTATAGCGCCATGTAATCTAAATGTAACCTTCCTTGGCCTGGGTATTCACAGGTCTTAATCCTTGCAAAATCTCATCCCTGCTCACTTTACTGAAGCGATCGATTTGAACAGGGAGGAATAATGCGAGCCAACGACCTCCCTACGCAGATTTTTCTGTACGTATTCACGGCCGTTGCGGCCCATTTCCATCGCCACCTCGGGGTCCCTTTTCAAGCGCAGCACGGCATCAGCCAGTTCAGCAGGTGATTCCGGTTGCACACACAGTCCACACCGGGCAGTTGTAATAATCCTTGCGGTCTCCGAGTCGCCATCAACAGAAGCGATGACCGCCCGGCCGGCGCACATCGCAGCGAAGAGCTTCGAGGGCAACGAAAAACCCGCCAGTCCCCGACGATACGAAATCACTCCCACAGAGGCCGCACCCCAGATCTGAGGCACCATCTCTTCCGGTTGGGGAGCCAGCAGGATCACGTTTTTCAAGCCTTTGTTTCTTGCCAACCGTTCGACATCAGCCTTTCTTTCCCCTCTTGCGACGAAACAGAAAATGATGTTCGGTTCCTCCTGCAGCAATTGGGCGGCCTGAACCACAACCTCCACGCCATGAGGGACCCCGATGTTTCCTGCATACATTACAACAAAGGCATCATCGAGGCCAAATGCCCGGGAGAATGCATTCTGACCGCGTTCGGGGCCCAGCACGCAGGGCTCGACGAAATTCTCGATGACTTCTATCTTTTCCGAAGGCACTCCTTTCCCTCGAATGATGTCTCGCATCCCTTCAGAAATGGTCACAATTTTATGCGAGAGCCGGTATACTGCCTTCTCCACAGCCCTCAACCCCAGGAGAAGCAGACGATTCCTGATCAATCCGAGATTCACGGCAATGTCCGGATAGATGTCCTGGACGTTATACACAAAAGGACAGCGTTTGAAGCGACTGACCAGATACGCAACGAGCCCGTTCGTCAGGGGAGGTGAGGAAGGGGCGAAGATGACATCCGCTCGTCCGGCAAGGAAGATGGCGGCAAGGGCACTGGAAACATTGAACGAGAGGAAATTCAGAGCACGGTACAGAAGGCTCAACTTCTCGCTCTCGAAAGGCGGTGCCAGGACCCAGGAGCGAATCAGTTTTGCCTTTTCCCAGCGGCCAATTTCATAAAGTCCGCTGGGAATCAGCGGCCGCGTTTCTGGGCTCCCCTTGCGGTAGTGGGGAAGGGATGAGACAATGATGATTTCATCCCCCATGCTCAGCAGCTGCTTAAAAATTGCCCCGTAGATCGGCATCAAAGGGCCACAATATGGATACCAATTCAGCATAATGACCAGGATTTTCATGTTGTCCTAAACGACGCTAATCATGAGCTCTAAGACTCTTCTTAAGGTCTAAAACGAAAACCGCACCCCAATTTCTTGTCAGGAGTGCGTTCCCATTAACGTTTCTTCCAGTGCCGTCCGCAGGGTATTGTTGATGTTCGTCCATTTGTACGCCCCGGGAACAACTCCTTGACTCCTCGAAAACCCTTTTGACTTCAATGCCTTTATCGAACGGAGAAGATCGAATTCAGATGATGCCGGCATCAATTCCCCAGCACCGAAGTCATTAACAATCTGCTCCGTTATCGGTGTTTGAATGGTAATCGTTGGCGCCCCAACGGTCAGGTACTCCAGCAGTTTGATGGGGTACGCCGTCTTATAATCATCCCGGCCATCCGTGTTATAGGGGCAAATGCACAGGCCGGCCCTCTTCATGAAATTATACGAAAGCGGTTGCTCCACCACTCCAAGATAATGCACGTGACGTGACAGTTGCATTGCATTGACTGCCTTCTCCAGCCAAATGCGCTGTTTCGGCTTACAGAACCCAGCTAACAACAAATGATAAGCAAACCCTTCCTCAAGAAGAACACGCAATGCCCTCAATACATTAGAGACTCCAGACACATCTGAATTGATATGCCCCACAACATAGATATATTCGTTCTCTGCTATTCCCTTCTCCTTCAGCAGATTAGTCGCCGCTTGATTCAGCCCCGGATCGTTCAAACAAAACGCAATATACTCTTCGTGGACACCACCCGGGACCGCAATCATCCTGTCTTCTTGAACCTTAAAGTGGTTTATCAGAATAGGAGCCAGGCCTCTATGGGTATCCGGCGAATTGCAGATAACCAGGTCCGCCCTTTTCAGACAGCATCGGTATATTCCCAGCAGGCCTTTTTCTCCCAGGACTCTAAACGTGGGTGCCTTGCGGAGGGACGCATTGAAATAGCCCCTTCGTGGGTCGTCGAAAAAATCCGCTACCCACTTCATGCCAAGGACCTCTTTGGCCCATATTCCAATCAAGATGGAGTATTCATAATTAGTATAAACAATGTCTGAAGGATTAACGTATCCACAAACCCTCTTAAAGGAAAGGACCCATATTATTGAAAAAATATAAGTTAAAATTGATATGTACTCATTTATCTGCGCACTAAGTCCATAAGCACTTATTCTAATATTCACATCCAGATTTAGAGGGAGCCACTTGGATGTCCTGACCAAGACGTTAAGAATTCCCAAAGAATTGAGCATGATCAGGCGTTGTCCCAGAACATTATTTTTCCACCTAAAATCATGAGGCCATATGTAAAATATTCTATTCATTGATATGTATTAAATTCTGTAAATACCGTAAATAGTGAGATCTTTTTCAATAAAATGATATTTTGCCAATATCTTTTCCCGGGCCATATCAAGCTTCACGACAAAAGTTGGTCTACGCTCCTGGCCCCTTCCCTGGAGAATCCACTTTCCCATTTCTTTGGTAATACTGGGTCGAAACTGAGTGAAGGCGATTAGGGCAAGGTCGCCCTCGATCGCCAGCCCCCTGCACCATCCAAGCTGATTCGCACCGAGTATTCGGTTCAAATCCCAGCTTCGGAACGTGGCCCCGGTGCTCGAAAAACTTATGAGATGGCCACTGGTGGTGGTAAAGAACACTTTATCATCTTGAACACAGCCATCATGAGGGTTACCCCATCGGGAGAGGTCAATTCGTCTCCCGCTGTCCAGAGCCAGCGCATCCTGCTGGCAAAACCTGGTGACCCAGATCTCACCATCAAAGTGGAAGCAGTGGTTGGCATGTACCAGATGGGGTTGCGTTGACCAGACATGCCGATAATCCACGGACCAGTCAAATTCCTTCGATCCTTTAACATGCTCAAGCAGGTCAAGGCTCGAGTGGCGGGTGTGGTCTCCGACATCCACAATCTCAATGCGCTCCAGCCCAGTGTTGACCACATACATCCTGCCGCCAAAACACCCGACAAAATGGAGATCATTGAGAAAGGGAGCAGTCCACTCCGTCGCGCAAATCTCCTCCCGAAGATTCACTCGCAGAACCTGCCCGAATGTAGTAACATAAAAATCCTGATTAACAAAGCACCCTCCGTTAACCTTGTGATGCCCCGCCATGACGATTTCCGGCGATTCCTCAATCGCGAGCCAATGCCCATGTACCCCGTCGATCAGGACCGCGTCATGGTCAGGAAACTCGACCATGCGCAGTTCACCATGACTGTGGCAGGTCCTTGAATCCATGAGCTTTTGCTTACATTTTAGACTGCTCGTAACGAGATATCGCATTTCTCGAAGTTCTAAAAAAAATCAAAGGGGAATAGTTGAACCGACGTTGGCAGATAAGGGTTTTGAGGCAGGGCGAGTTTGTGCATGACACGAAGACTACCCATCAAGGTTGAATCGCCTCCCGAACATCGCTTCCTCCTTGATGGAAAAATCCGCGTATCTTCTGATAATCAGAGACTCAGATGCATACCGGAAATAGGAATTGCGACCAACCAGAAATTTCTTAGAGGCAAGAATTCGACCCCCTCAATCCCATTTCACGCCCCGGATGATCTTGTGTGCCTGGATGTTTCCCTTGAATCGGCCCACCGTTTCAAGCATTTCCGCCAGCACCTCTTCGGTCAGGTAATGGGGCTGCAGTCCCAATTCCAGCAAGCCTTGGTGAACCGGGTTGTAATAATGCTCTTCGGCCTCTTTGCGGGGGTTCTCCACCGGTCCGATTTGGACTTTGAGACCCATTTTGTTGCCGACGCGCTGCACCATCTCCGCGAGCCTATTCACGGAAAAAAGCTCGACAAACTGGTTCAGGATGCGCAGCTCCCCTTTTCGCGCGGGGGTTTCCAGCGAAAGTCGAACGCATTGCATGGTGTCTTTGATATCCAGGTAACCGCGAGTTTGGCCGCCTTTGCCGTAAACCGTGAGCGGATAACCGGCGACGGCCTGGACCATAAAACGATTGAGCACCGTCCCGAAAATCTCATCGTAATTGAAAAATGGGAAGAGCCTGTCATCCGTACCGGTCTCGTCGGTCGCCATACCGTAGACCGGCCCCTGCATCAGGTCCGTCACGCGCAGGTTCCAGGCGCGCACGTAGAACCATAACAGGTCGGTGTCCATGATCTTGGTCGTATGATAGAGGCTGCCCGCCTGGCGAGGATAGAGGAAGCGTCCCGTTCTCCCCTTGTGTTCGATGTCTATCCATCCTTCTTCGATATCGATGTTGGGGGTGCCATATTCGCCCATTGTCCCGAGCTTGATGATATGAGCATCGGGGGCAAATTCACGGACGGCAAAAATCGTATTGGCCGTGACCAGGAGGTTATTCTGTAAGGTGAGTAAAGCCGCCCGCCGGCGAAGCATGGAATAGGGGGCCGCAGGTTGTTCGGCATAATGGATAATGGCGTCGGGCGTAAACTTCCCAAAAACCTCAGCGGCGAAGTCCCAGTGTGTCAGGTCACCAATAAAAACCTCAACGTTGTGCCCTGATCTCGCCTTCCACAGGGCGGCCCGTTCGTGCAGGTTCGGTGCCTCGAACAGGGTTTCAACATCCTCCTCCCGGCTCAGGCGACGACGCAGGTAATTGTCAACAACCGCCACTTCGTGGCCGTTCGCCGTGAGATGCATGGCCGTGGGCCATCCGAGATAGCCATCGCCTCCGAGAATCAGTACGCGCATACGAGCCCCTCCAAACCACCGGTCGAATTTTCAGCTACAGTAAGAAAGCTAATGGCCACCACCAAATTTACATTCTTACCACGTGGAAGCGCTCTACGCAACCACCATTTGGCCAATAGCGTTCGGCAGGGTGGTCCTTGTATGCGAGGTCTTCGTCGATGAGATTGTTCTCTTTGAGAAACACAAGCAATTCTGATTTGGATAGGGGCGTTTCATTCCCCGAATGGTAAGGGTTGGTAATCGTCTTCGATAAAATGCTCGCGTAGGTGTAAGTCGCATCACGATAGCACGAAGTGAACGCCGGCAACACCACAAAGTACCGGCCAAGCTCCCATGCCCGACGCGTCTCTTCGTGGCTCATTAACTCCTCATACATCTTCTCCCCGGGTTTCGTACCGATCATCTCAACCTGAATACTCTCAGGCGAATGGCCATAGAGTGGCGCCAGGGTTTCAATCATGACGTCCGCCAGATCTTCGATGCGAATGGCCGGCATCTTGGTGATGAAGACTTCCCCTCCTCGGGCAAGTGAAGCCGAGTCGATCACCAACTGGGCCGATTCCTCGACCGTCATGATAAATCGCGTCATCTCGGGATGCGTGAGGGTAATCGGCCCGCCACGGCGGATCTGTTCCCGAAAGATCGGCATGACCGATCCTCTCGATCCGAGGACATTCCCGAAGCGCGTTGAGGCAAAGATTGGCCCGTTACCACGGAAATCCTCGTTGGCTGCGGTAATGAGACGCTCCCCCATGAGTTTGGAGGTCCCCATTACATTGGTGGGGTTGACGGCCTTATCCGAGCTCGTAAAAATCACTTTTTCCACGCCGTTTTCAGCAGCGGCAAGAATCACGTTCTGGACGCCAAGGATATTGGTCTGCACTGCTTCGAAGGGCGATCGCTCACACAAGATAACGTGTTTAAATGCTGCGGTATGGAAGACCACATGAATGCCCTTCATCTTTCGGCTCAATTTATCCCGGTCCCGAATATCGGCCAGAAAAAAACGAACCCGGTCCCGAGCCCGAAACTCCTGTTCCAGGAAAAAGAGCTCGCTCTCATTGTTGTCCAGGGCAATGATCTCTTCTACCCGCGATCCCTCCAGGAGCTGTCGTACGAGTTCTCTTCCTACTGTTCCACAAGCGCCGGTCACCAGCACGCGCCTGCGGTCGAAAGCAGTATTCATGGATCCTCCATCAGCAAATAGACAGAAACATCAGCAACATGCATAGAGCCCCGCAAAAGTTATCGAGAAGCTTGCACGAGAGTCAAGGCCCCAAGTCAGACCCGTAATTAAAAGTCATTCGTTTTCTTTTGGCAAGTGCTTCATCGCCGCACTTCTTCCATCAACCCCTGGAGCCTGCATTAACGCGAAGCCCATTTGTCTCAACGGGCGGCATCAAGTCAAATCCAGAGCGCAAGCGCGTGATCGGATGCGCTGCAATCTCAGGACGATGTTCCCTCGAGGCTGCTGTTTAAAATTTGTCTGGAACTCGGCAACATAGAGCAAAGCGACGCATGCCACGGAATCTGCAAGCCATTCACTCGGGTTTAATTGCATGGGCTTGAAGGCATGGCATTTTTGACATGAAAAACCACGCCATTTTCTCTTTATCGTTTCATCGAGACAGTGCTCATAGCTAACACAGAGAACCCTTCTTTCCACCTCTGAGGGACTCCTCGCAATCCTTGACGCAACTGGATTTGCACAGCTTGGCATCGTACAAAAATCCTTTCGTCACCGAACAGCCTTCGGTCGAGGGCATTTTCTGAAACAACGATCCGATAAGGGTCTTGCCCGTGCGGCAAACAGAATTGCCTCTTTGCGCATCAGGGCCGCTTGTCGGTGGGGAGCACGCACGGTGCGGTACCAGACGCGGCCAAAATTTAAATCGAAAAAGCCCACATAACCTATCCCACTTGTCCCAGAATGAAGTTCGGAACCACCGCGTCACGCTCCCCACACAAGAAGCGACTTGGACAGGCCTTTGTAAACCTATACACCGACCACTGCGAGATGGTCACAAGATGCAGACAATTCTCGTGGACACTCCGTTTAAGCCTTTTGGAGAGAATCTCCGGGGGGAGGCCTATTGGAGAACTCCAATTAGAAGTTGATGGTGGATGGTGATGGTTGATGGTTGATGGTGTTGATGGTTGATGGTTGGACTGCCTCCTGGAAAATAACATCTTGCTCCACCACCCCCAAAACGGGCTCGGCTGGGCCGTGAGTGCATCATGTCAAATGAGAGATGCTATTCATCCAGGTAGGCTGCAATGTCGGTTATCTGAAAAGTGCCATAGACAAGTTTCCTGCCAAGGACCTCCAGGTAATCGCCTGCGACCACGAAATCATCGAGATCCAGGCCGGAGATTGTTGACTCAGGACCGTCGGTTCTGATGTTAACGTTTTTCTTGATGACGAATGGTACCGATTCCCCGATGTGTCGTCTCAGAACGTGACTGGCTTTTTCGATAGCCAGCGTCATGGTCAAATTCGCAGAATCGATTTGAGTTACTCTACCAGCAGCGGTAAATGGTACGCTCTTTCTTTTCTGCCGCGGTTCCCCTTCCTCCAGGCAAACCACGATGCGGGTTATGAGAAGAGTGCCGTCGGCAAGCGCCTTGCCAAGGACCCTTATGTGGTCAATTCCGGCCTTGATCTCATCAAGACTCAGGTTAAACGCTCCTGGCTCCGAGCCCTCGATTTTGACTTTGACCTTTTCACTGATGAGGAACGGAACCGATTCCCCAATGCGCTCTCTCAGAACACGATTGGCTTTTTCAACGTTCAGTGTCACGGTCAAATCCGTCGCGTCAATTTGAGTCACTTTGCCCGTAGCGGTAAATTTCTCGGTCCTTTCTTCCTGCTGCGGTTCCTCTTCCTCCACATAGAGCACGATGCGGGTTATCTGGAAAATGCCGTCGGCAACCTCCTCACCAAGGACCCTTACAGCATCAACTTCGGCCTCAATATCCTCGAACTCCAGATCAAACACTCCCGGCTCGGAACCTTCTGACCTGACTTTGACATTTTCACTGATGTCGAACAGCACCAACTCGCCAATCCGCTCCCTCAGGAGGCGACTGGCTTTTTCGACAGCCAGCGTCAGGGTTGCATTTACAGGGTCAATCTGAGCCACCCTACCCGCCGCAGTGAATCTTGCGCGCTCCTTTTTCTCCTCCTGATCCTCCCCAGCGAGTGGCTTGGAAACCGTACCAGGTGTTTCATCGCCCCCGCCTGCGCTCGGGTCGCGGCCACCCGAACCGCCACCGCCCGAACCTGCCTCGCCTTGGCCATGACCCGTGCCCGAGTCACGACCCGAGGAAGCCTGCTCGCCGCCGCCGCTATCTGACCCGCCTGAGCCAACATCCGAACCTCCGCCGACCCGACTGGCCTCGCCTTGGCCATGGCCGGCGCCTGAGCCACGACCTGAGAAAGGCTGCCCTTCGCCATGGCCAAAACCAGCCCCAATTCTGCCATAGTTATCGCTCAAGCCACCATCGGGAGCAGCCTGTTCTTCCTCAAGGCCAGGATCTCCACGTTGGCTCGTGCCGGCTGCACCAATGCTATCCCTGGCTGTCCCCCCCCTAAACCGGGACTGGCGCCGGGTAGCTGAGGACCCTGGCGCTCCAAGTCCTGAGCACTGATCCCTAACTGTGAAGAGAATTCACTTTGCGACCCCCGGTCCGCAATTATCTTCAAGGTGACTGCGGCAATCTGGTCGTCCTTAAGCCCCTTCTGTTTGGCCAGTGCAATAATGCGCAAAAAGTTTCTCTGCTCAGCGGTGGAAAAACCCTCCTTCACCGCAGTGTCCACGATTTGCTCGGAGAGCTTGGGATCGAATTGGATCTGCTTCAGTGACGCCAGCATTTCCGCGCCTCTCGTGACGATCGGCAGGGACGATTGGGGAAATTCGCTCAGAAGTCCCTCCAAATCACTTCGCGATACGCCGCAATAAAGGGTTTCCGTGAGTCGGACGTGGTATTCGGGAGTAACGGGTTCGACCTTGCCCTGGCCCTTCATGAACCGATCGATCAGGGACCGCGTGAATCGGTAGTCTTCGAGCTTATTCTTGAGGACCTGTTCGATTCGAGCCGTCGCCACCTTTTTCGACATTCCTTCTTCGATCTTGCTCAAAAAAGGTTGGAGGGGGAGTTTTTCCCGTTGGCTCTGAGCCAGAATTAGCAGCAAATTCCCCATGGCCGAAGGTTCGACCTGTTTTTCATAGCCGAGCGCAAGCACCCGGTTAAGCGTCGTTTCCGGGACTCCTGCTTCCCTGGCTTCCTTCAAAGCGGCTCCAAGATTGCCACCGTTTTCCTGGGCCGGAACGGCCATCGCAGGTGCGATAAAGGCGAGAAACAGGAGTAAACAAAAAAGTATTTTTTTAAATGGCCTTATCATGGTGATTTCCTACAATCAGAACGCCATTTTGATTTCCAAAACCATCATCTTCATAGAATTCTGCCCGGGGGTCCGGAACAATGGTTTGGCCGTCGAGGACGAACGCGTATTCGTAACGGCCGACCGGCAATTGGAGCATCAGTGTCCAAGCGCCCTTCGTCTCGTCCTTTTTCATTTCGTAACCATGCCCATCCCAGGCGTTGAAACTGCCCATCACCGAGACGGAGCGGGCGTCCGGCATGTTAAGGGTCAGCGTGATTGGCACCCCACCTTGTCGGCCGCCCCGGAACCCGTCCCGATGTTCGCTCCGCGGCAGATGAAGCGCGCTGACCAAGGTAAGCACCACAAGAACTGAGGCCGCACAGGCAGCTTGCAGCGGAGTCAACGTAAGGGATCGTGGTGACCTGGCCCAGCGGACCACCCGATACCACCATGGGTATGGTTTTCGTCTGATCGCCTCCAATACTGCCGAGACCAGAGCCTCGGGAGGATCGAGATAGGGCATTTGCCGAAGCTGCCCGGTAATGGCCGGCAATGCTTCAGATTCCGGCCACGACTCGAACTCAGCGGGTGGAGGAAGGGGCGTCCCGGTTTCCATCGTTATCCAACTCCAAGATTTCACGCAATTTTTTGAGACCCCTGTGCACTCTCATTTTGGCACCGCTCAGTGAGATGGAAAGAGCGCTGGCAATCTCTTCCATAGAAAGCTCCTCGCGGTAGCGCAAAATCAACGCCTCCCGGTGTTCCCAGGGGAGCGCGAGGAGCGCACTTTGAAGTCGTTGCAGATCCAGCCGCCCACAGATCTTGTCCTCCTCCTGGCCGGCATAGTTTGAATCGGAGTGCAGCTCGCAATCCGGCGAGGCAATGATCCTGCTGTTCTTGCTTTTTCGCAGATGGTTCCTGGTATGGTTCAACGCAATCGTATACAGCCATGGGAAAAACTTCTTTCCTTCTCGAAAACGGTATAGCTGTTCATAGACTTTAATAAACACCTCCTGGGAAAGGTCGGCAGCATCTTCCTGGGAGCGAGTCATTCGGTAAGCCAGGTTGTAAATTGGCTTTTGATAACGCGTTACCAGCATGGCGAAAGCATCCGTATCGCCGTCCAATACGGCTGAGATTATTCGCTGTTCCTCTAATTGGTCCATATGAGGATGTTTTCCTGCGGCCGACCAAAGCCACCTCCTGATCGTATACAGCTCAAGAAGGCAAGAGGTCACCTATCATTCGACGATAAGTACAGAATTCTTCATGCCAAAGCCATCATCCTCCCTGAGCACCGCTCCCGGATCATCCCGCCAGATCCGATCGTCGATGACAAACACATATTGGTAGCGACCCGGCGGCAACGAAATCGCAAAGACCCAGGCATCACCCGAGCGCACCATGCAGTCCGATTTTTGCGACCAGTTGTTGAAGCTGCCCGAAACACAGACTGTGGTAGCTTGACTATCAAGGTAAACAAATCTGACAGCGATTTTTGCATCCTCGTTTTTGTGCTGCACCTGCTGCCAGTCCGGAGCACACCCGCAGGCAAGGAACAGAATAAACAAAACGAGTGGGACCAGCCGCTTGAAACGAGTATTTCCTCTCATTCTTTTGATCTCAACCGAGTTTGGTTCCATCTTGGCAGCACTACCCGATCCGGAAAATCGCCGCCAAAAGACGCCACAGGTAACTTGCTGATTCGCCCCGTGAGAGCTGCAAAGCCTGGGTGAACCGGGGGAGGAATTCCCCCTGGTGCGGTGAAGAGAAGAATACCAGAGGAGAATGCCATGGTGAACCGTGCTGGAGCTTCTCCCATTCGAGCTGGAATTGCAAGTATGATGTGGAGGTGTGGACCTCGCGCCTTGTTCCGACCGACGGTTGACTTCAATAAGGCCATGTGCTAAGAGACGGCGGGATTTGAAAAGGCGGAGAGGAACAGCATCGTTGGAAGCCGTTTTAGAAAAGATCGATGTCTCGGAGCAGGAATTCACGGTCGCCAATAAGTTGGGGATTCACGCCCGAGTTGCTGCCCAGATTGTCAAGGCAGCCAGCCAGTTCCAATCGGAAATCTGGATCGCAAAAGCCGGTAACAAGGTCAGCGCAAAAAGCATTCTCGACGTGATGACTCTCGTGTGTCCCCTCGGCAGCAAGGTCCAGATCTCTGCATATGGCCCGGATGCACCGGAAGCCGTGAGTGCCCTGGCCGTCCTATTTCAGACGAAGTTTGGCGAACTCTAAACTCCTCACGACCAAGTTTGTCACCATGAGTGCTTACCAATAATGCCGCAAAGTGATGGGTATTCCTGCTGACGCTCGCGCCTCCGGCGTCTGGTCATCAGAAACCGGTCCGGATATCTCACTTTGCGTTTCCGTCCCTCTTCCTCAGAGCGCCAACTCCTTTTCGACCGAGTTTCTCGCAGCAGTTGACGGTAACGGGTGTGGAGATGAAGAGTGCACTGCAGAGAGTGATTTGTCGTCGGGTACGACCACCCTTTTTTGATTTGGCGTCAACTTTGAGGCGACTATGATCGAGCAATCATCGAGAATTATTCAAGGAATTGGGGTTTCACCGGGAATTGCGATAGGCAGGGCCCACCTTCTCGAACGTCATCGCATCTCGATCTCGCATCATACCCTGGAAGATGAGAAGGCGGTTGCAGAAGAGTGCCGGCGTTTTGAGACAGCAATCGCCAAGACCGAAATGGACCTGGAGGACATCAGGCGCCGGGTCCACCCGGCTTTCCCCGAGCAGGCCCAGGTCCTGGAAGTATATCAGCTGATCTTGCGCGATCGTCCGGTTCTCGATGAAACCCTGCGGTTGATTCGGGAAGACAAACTCAACGCCCAACTGGCATTGGTTCGGTCCATTAGAAAGGCCATCGAGCGTTTTGATGCTCTTGACGATGAATACCTCCAGGCACGCATAGCCGATCTGGAAGCGGTGGGCGAGCGGGTGCTGCGCAACCTCGCGGGCCAGGACCACAATCTTCTGGACGAAATTAAGGAGCGGGTCATCCTCGTCGCGCACGACCTCTCCCCTGCGGACACTGCGCAACTGCGACTCGAACGCACCCTCGGGCTGATCACCGACATGGGAGGGCGCACTTCCCATACCTCCATCATTGCGCGCTCGTTGAACATTCCTGCGGTAGTGGGGACCGAAGTGGCCACCAAATCTATCGCCAGCGGCAGCATCATCATCGTCGACGGCGCCTCCGGAAAAGTGATAACGAACCCGACCGATGAGCAAATCAACACTTATCATGAGCGCAAGGAAGAATTCGAAAACTACCTCAGGGCGATCAGCCGGATGGCCCATTTCAAGGCCCGTACTCAAGACGGGGTCCTGATCGATGTGGAAGCCAACATCGAGCTGCAGGAAGAAGTTGTGGCGGCAAGAGACAACGGGGCGGAGGGAATCGGGCTGTATCGCACCGAGTTCTTCTTCATGAATCGGGTCGATTTTCCCGACGAAGAAACCCTTTACAACGATTATCGGGAGCTTGCCGAGCTCATGGCCCCCAAATGGGTCACCATGCGGACTCTTGACCTCGGTGCCGAGAAGCTCGCACCCTGGTACCCGAAGATCGAGGAGACCAACCCGGCCCTGGGCCTGCGTTCGATCCGCCTGTGCCTCCATTACCCGGACCTCTTTCGGACCCAGTTGCGGGCGATTCTCAGGGCCAGCGATCATGCCCAAAACATCCGGCTCATGTTTCCCTTGGTTTCGGGTGTTGGAGAACTGCTCAACGCCAAGAAAGTCCTGCGTGAAGTCAAGGAAGACCTGACGCGCAGCCGGATTCCCTTTGACGAGAAGATGCCCGTTGGCGTCATGATTGAGGTACCATCGGCCGTCGCGGTGGCTGATATGCTCGCAAAAGAGGTCGACTTTTTCAGCATCGGCACCAACGACCTGATCCAGTACAGCATCGGCATTGACCGTGCCAATGAACATGTGGCCTATCTCTATGAACCGCTGCACCCGGCCGTTCTGCGCTTTATCAGGCACGTCGTCGCAATCGGACGGAGGGCCAACATTCGGGTGAGTCTCTGCGGGGAGATGGCGGGAGAATCACTCTATACGCCCATTCTGCTGGGCCTGCAATTAACCAGCCTGAGCATGAACCCCCAGGCCATTCCGCGGGTGAAGAACCTGATCTGTCGCTCGCGCGCCGAAGAATGTCACCGTTTTGTGGCAAGGGTGCTGCGGTTGCGGACCGCGGATGAGATCGGCAGGCGCCTTCACCAGCTCATGCTTGAAGAGTTCCCCGAAGAATTGAGGGTCTTCAACCCGGGTATTTTGCCGGCCGACGGACTTTCGCGGGGAAGCAGGAAGCGGCGCCCCCAAAGGAATGGTTATTCATAATGTCGAAAGCCAAAACAGCCCCCAAAGACGGGGTCCGAATCGTCTGCCAAAACAAAAAGGCCTTCCATGACTACGAAATATTGGAGACCTTCGAGGCCGGCATGGTCCTGCTGGGCACGGAAGTAAAATCCTTGCGTCAGGGGCGGGCCAACCTGAAGGATAGCTACGCCAAAATCAGGAACAGCGAAATCTATCTATACGGGCTCCACATCAGTGCCTATACCCATGCTACGTATGATAACCACGAGCCCGAAAGGGTCAGAAAACTGCTGCTTCACAAGGACGAGATCAAACGTCTTCTGGGCAAGACCCAGGAAAAGGGGTTTGCTCTCATTCCCCTGAAAATCTATTTTAACAAAAGCAGGGCCAAGGTTGAGCTGGGCCTTGCGCGCGGGAAAAAGCTCTACGACAAACGCGAAAGCCTCAAGAGAAAGGAAGAAACCCGCGAAATGGAGCGGCTTCGCAAACGCTCCAGGGATTCCTGATACGGTTGAGGCACATTCAAAGATTGATTTCTCCTCTTTCGTGTGTCTTCATGGATTTTCTTCGTGTGCCTTCGTGGATGGCTTTTTGAAACCAATGCCGAAAGTCACCTGACCAACTCGATGATCGTCACCTCGGGTGGAGACAGGACCCGCAGGGGCGGTCCCCAGGTGCCGGAGCCGCGGCTGGCATAAAGCAGCGATCCCTTTCCCAGGTCATGGAGTCCGTTTTGCAAGGGATAGACCATGCCGGTAAAATATCGAAAGGGAAAGATTTGCCCTCGATGAGTGTGCCCGGAGAGCTGCAGATCGAAAAGTCCCCGGCTTGCTTCGGGAACTTCCGGGCGATGCTTGAGAAACAGGGTGAACAGCCCGTTTCGTGACGAAGCAAGAAGCGTTGCTTCGTCGGTCCCGGGTCCTCCCGTGGGATCATCAATGCCGACAATGTTGAGCACTCCTTCTGCGGTGACGCCCTCCCCCCGCAACATTTTGAACCCGGAACGTTCAATCGTTTCAAGTGCTTGCGCCAGGCCGGCGTAGAATTCGTGATTGCCCGTCACGGCATATTTTCCGAATCGCGGCTGGATTCGCTTCAGCAGTGCATGGATTTCCCCATTCCTCGCCATGTCCCCGTCCACGATATCTCCGGTGGCAACGAGGAGATCGGGTTGCTCGGCGAGAATCAGGTCGACAAGCCTTTGGAGCCGTTCTTTCCCGTTAATGAGTCCGAGGTGCACATCCGAGATTTGCGCGATTTTCAGGCGATCCATCCCCGAGGGCAGTTTTCCGGTTCTGATCTCGATGTGTTCCACCCTTATCGACCGCGCCTCCCAGTAACCGTAGATGCAGGTCAGCAGCACCGCCGTGAAGACCATCGCCGTGCCGCCCTTCCCGGTTAACGAAGGAAGCTTGACCCCCACAACCGCATCGAGAAGCTTCAAGACAAGTCCGATGGCCCCGGCGACCAGGAACCCCCAGAGTGAAAGGAAGACAAAACCCATCCAGTTGTAACCGAGATAGGCCAGCAGCCTGGCAGGCCCTTCATAGCCATACTTTTCGAGCAAACGAACGCCGATGGGGGCAGCGATCATGAGTACAACAAACAAGAGGAGAAGAGTGTGCAGACCCCAGCGGGCCGGTAAGAGCGCCTTTGCCTTAAAATAGACCGGCCCGTTCATGAGGGTGTAAACGGAGATGAAGATCAGCAGAAACCACAGCATTACATAATGCTCACTGGATCATTCGAGCAAAAACTATTTTATCGTCCCCAAGGTCATAGAAATCATTCAAGACGGCCACTGCCTCGAAACCATGGTTTCTATAAAACAAGCGCGTGGACTCATACTGAGCACGAGAAGAGGTTTCGATGTAGGTGCCCACACCACCAAGGCTTTCAATGACCCGGAGGCTTCTTAAGAGCAACTCGCGGCCAATCCCCGAGCCTCTGAACTCCTTGTGCACAGCAATCCAGTACAGATCGTAGCTCGCTCTCGTGCAGGCGATGGGCCCGAAACAGGTATAGCCGACAGGGGTGCCGTGATGTTCCGCAAAGAGAAAATGATAGCCGCTCGCCAGGCCCCGGCTCAAGCGCTCCCCTACCAGTTCGACGGCTACCCGGACTTCCTCGGGAGAGAAGAACCCGGAGGATTCAACGATGCGACGAACATCCTCGGCATCGGCAGGCTTCACTGCTTCCCGAAAGCTGACCGGGATATCACCCGATGGCAGGACTGCCTCACCCCTATGCGACAAGGGAACTTCGCGTCCTTCCTGTGCTTCATGGTTTGGTTTCATTAGATCTGATCGGATTGAAATGGCACGCCGGTCATCCCCGACCGGCCACGAATTCGCGACTATCCTTTCAATGACCTGCTCGAAACTGATGCCGGCCTGCTCCGCAGCAGCAACAAATCCCGCATCAGGAGAAAGGCACGGGTTGGTGTTTACCTCCAGGACCCATGGCCGGCCGGATGGATCAACCCGAAAATCAACCCTGGCATAGCCGCGCAAGGAGAAAAGGTCCCAGCAGTCTCGGGCGACCCTCTCGAGCTCTCCAAGCAAGGACGCGTCCTCTTCCGGAAAGTCAAAGCGCCTCGGAGTATGGCAATATTCAAAAGACTCGGGCTCCCATTTGGCAGCGTATCCCACCACTCTTGGTTTTTCCGGAGGAAAAGCATCAAAGCGGATCTCGGCGGGCGGGAGGACTTCCGGCCCCCTGCGCCCTGCGAGAAGGGAAAGATTAAATTCCCTGCCCTCAATAAAGACTTCCGCAAACCCTTCTCCGCCGAGCTTCCCCTTCCGGCTTTGCAGCTCATCAAGGAGCTCATCCGGATGATTTACAAAGACTGTCGCCTGATCATCCAGCCCAATGGAGGCATGTTCCCAGACCGATTTGATGATATAAGCTCCGCGAGCAACCGGAGTACCTCTTCGAAGATCTTCCGCCGAGAGCCACGGAGGCGTTCGTATTCCCGATCCGGCGAGAAATTGTTTGGCGACGACTTTGTTGGATGTCAGGAAAACCGCTTCGGTGGCTGCTCCGGTGTAGCTGATTCCGATCAGATCAAGCACTGCAGGCGCCAGGTAGATCAGCCGCCCTGTCCCCTCCACGGTTTCCACCAGGTTGAAGACAAAGGCCGGGTCGAATGCTCGAAGCCGGTTCGCCATCGCTCCAATATCCGCAGAGAATGGCATGAGGGCGGGTTCGTATCCCAGCATCGAGAGGGCCCGTGAGACCACCTCAGCCTGGACCAGAACATCATCCTCGTCCTTGCACCCTCCCGCGGTCACGTCACTGTGCAAAACCGCAACCTTCATCCGCCCCATTCACCCCTGTTCCAAACCACCAGCAACTAACTTCCATGATCCAGAGGGCCGCAACAAAGCGCAAAAGCCCTCTGCGTCATTCCGGCGTAAGCCCATGCGCGTCAACTTAAGCATTCCCTACCTACCCCGAAGGGGTTTCATAAGTCAGCCCAGGGTCAGCGGTAGCGCCACCCTGGGTCAGGAGATGCCATAAACCATTTTACCCTGAAGGGGTTACATCAAAGAGAACCATGGCGAGCAACCGAATCTGTTATGAGAAATCCTTTTTATGTAACCCTTTCAGGGTATGGATCCTTGCTGGGCACCCATACCCAGGGTGGCGCTCAGCTGACCCTGGGCTTAACTATACAACCCCTTCGGGGTAAAAAAAGATGCACCATCCTGATCGTGAACGACGATGCGCCTTCCATCGGGTTAAATTGACGCCAATGGGCGTACGCCGGAATCCAGATGGGTAGCCTGGATACCGGCTTTCGCCGGTATGACGGGGGTAATTTCGTGGAGATCACTATCCACCAGCCATTAGCCACTCGTCACCAGCCATCAGCTACTCGCCACCAACCATTAGCTACTCGTCACCAGCCATTAGCTACTCGTCACCAGCCATTAGCTACTCGTCACCAGCCATTAGCCACTCGCCACCAACCACTGACCATTAACCCGTCCCATGGCTGATTCCATGATCCAGGCGATGAGTTCTCGATAGGAAATGCCGGACATGGTGCAAAGAATCGGCAGATCGGAGTGTTCGGGGTGCAGGCCCGGCAGCGGGTTGACCTCCAGGAAATGAATCCGGCCCTCGGCGTCGGCCCGCAAGTCGAGGCGACCGCCATCCCGGCACTCGAGAACGCGCCAGGCAGCAAGAGCGATCTCCTTGGCCTGTTCTGCGACACCACCCTCCACAGCATGGTACTCAACGAATTCTTCGCACCTTTCTTTGTTGACATAGGAGTAGGCATGCGGCTCGGCATGGTCCTTCAGTACCACCTCCATGATCCCGACGGCCCGCGCCTGCTCGCCGGTTCCAACGACCCCCACGGTGAATTCCCGACCGGGGAGAAAAGTTTCGACGATGACCGGCTGTCGATATTCCGACAAGAGCCTGGTGCATTGAAATCCCAGTTCCTGGCGGTTGGAGAGCCTCGATGCGGCCGTAACACCCTTCCCCGTACCTTCGGCTACAGGCTTGGCAAATAGCGGGAACGGCAGGTCGACCTTCGCAATATCGGACTCCGATTTCACCACGAAAAAGTCCGGTGTTGGAATACCGCAGCCCCGAGCGACATGCTTCGCCATGCCTTTATGCAGGGTCATGGTAAGAGCGAGCGGATCAGAAAAGGTATAGGGGATTTCGTAGGCATCCAGAAGCGCCGGCACCTGGGCTTCGCGCCCGTATCCGTGAAGGCCTTCGGCGATGTTGAAAACGAGGTCCCAGCGGTCACCGCCGGCCAGGCGTTCCACCAGGGTCCTTAGGTGCCCGATCCGGTCGATGCTGTGCCCCAGAGCCTGGAGCGTGTGGTCGATGGCGTCGATGGTTTCCAGGCGGTCAAATTCGGCCGTTTCCTCCTCTCCAAACCCCAGCGCAAGGTAGTCATCACGAAGGTCATACGTGATCCCCACCCTCATCGTGCCACGCTCCCGTTCGGATCAGGATACCGATAAATTTCGCCTTGATAGTTTCGCAGCAGGAGCTCATCACCGTCCCTCCCCGCCACGTGTTCCGGCAGCAGGGCAATCTTCCCACCGCCTCCCGGGGAATCGATCACGTAGGTAGGAACTGCGTAACCAGTTGTGTGGCCGCGAAGACCTTGGATGATTTCCAGCCCCTTTTCGACCGGCGTCCGGAAATGGGATGAACCCGGAATGGGATCACACTGATAGAGATAGTAGGGCCGAACCCGCATTCTGAGCAAGCCGCGAAAGAGCTCCCTCATCGTCGCGACGTTATCGTTCACCCCGGAGAGCAGGACCGTCTGGCTGCCCAGGGGGATTCCGGCATCGGCCAGCCGACTGCAGGCCTGCGCTACCTCCGGCGTCAACTCCGCGGGGTGGGTGACATGGATGCTCACCCATAGCGGGTGATATCGTTTCAGCATCCGGGTCAGGGCCAGGGAGATGCGCTGCGGCAAAACCACGGGGACCTTGGTCCCGATGCGGAGGAATTCAACATGGGGAATGCGTCTCAACCGCGATAAGATCCATTCGAGCTTCCTGTCGGACAGGGTCAAGGGGTCGCCGCCCGAGAGGAGCACGTCGCGAATGGCAGGCGTCTTTTCGATATACGCAATCGCCTGCTCCCAACCGTCCTCATTGAAGCGGTATCCATTGCTGTTGCCTACCATCCGCGACCGTGTGCAGTAGCGGCAGTAGGTGGAACACAAACCGGTGACCAAAAAGAGCGCACGGTCCGGATAGCGATGCACCACTCCCGCGACCGGAGTGTCATTTTCCTCACCCAGGGGGTCTTCCGCTTCTCCGTTGGTACGGCAGTATTCGGCATTTACCGGGACCACCGTGCGGCGCAGGGGTTGTAAGGGGTTCTTCGCCTCGAGCAGGCTGGCATAGTAGGGCGTAATGGCAAGGGGCAGGTGCCCTTGATAATTGGCGATAGCGGTACGTTCGTCATCGGAGAGCTCGATGATTTGCGCCAATTCATCGAGCTCCTGAATGCGGTGATGCAATTGCCAGCGCCAGTCGTTCCAATCGCTGTTCGTCGCGGTTGGGTAAAATCTTCTTCGGAAATGATCGCCAATGGGACTGACCAGAAAGGGGTCCGCACCACCCTGGAACTCCGGCCGCAAGTCCCCGTGATCCAATGATTCTGCCGAAATCTGACAGGCCGATGGCAAAGAGTGCGGAACGAGATTGAGCCTGGGAACCGCGGTGGCACAAGCAGGTCTGCTCGGAGGTTCAACTTCTTCATCTGGAGTTCCAGTGCCCTTTTCAAGGAAGAGGCTATCTTGCATGCTCTTGGCTCCCTGTCAGGTGATGAGTTCAATCTTTGGGGGTTTCACCTCAATCGAGAATAAAATCCTTGCCTGTCCCAAGTTTCCTTCCGACCCCTGAGCCCTGAGCTCCACCGCATGGAAAAGCCACAGGCACGCACCGTCGAAGGAAGCACAAACCGCGTCATCGTGCGTACCTGTGTCAAAACGCTCATTTGCCTCCGGGAATCATCTATTCCTGGATTTCCTCGAAAGACGTCACATCAATCACGTCACCCTTGTCACTTTCGGTAATCTTGCCGGTAGCTTCGACCATCTTGCCGACCATTTTTGAGAGGTCCTTCCCCTTGACGATATAATCCCCATCCTCTGCTTCGATGACGATACCCTTATCCGTCTTAACGACGGTCCCGGCAATGGTCTCTTCCTCATCCGCCGCCGAGGCCGACTTCACGCATATCGCAAAGGCAAAGGAAAAAACGAAAGCAATAACCAACGCATAGACCAGTTTTTTGTTCTGTCTCATCATTTTTCCTCCTCAAACTTTTCTTATCGCGCTTAACGTCATTCCTCAAAAACGTAACTTGATTTACCATTTTCCCTTAACTCACAATACCTTATCCCCCCTTTCCCGAACCTGATCTTGGCGTATGTTGATAACAGAATCACTCCCCAATGTACAATAAGAATTTAACAGAAAAACTGACCGCCAACCGCCAACCGCTGACAACCAAGGGCCAAGCGCCAAGAGCCAAGAGCTAAGAGCCACCCCCCAGCACCGCGCGCCAGTCGAGCGCGAGGCACCCGGATCGGAAAACACGTACAGGGTTCAAGTCAAGCTCCCGGATCTCCGAAAAGTCAGCCAGCAGCCATGAAACGCGGACGATTACCTCAAGGAGGGCCTGTTCGTCAAGAGGCGGTTGCCCACGCACCCCTCGAAGCAGCAGCGATCCTCGGCACTCTTCCATCATCTGCTGCGCCCCTTCATCGTCGATGGGGGCGATACGCAGCGTGGTCTCCCTGAAAACTTCCACATAGATTCCCCCCAGACCGACCACGACAACCGGACCGAAATTTGGGTCCTGGCGCCCTCCAACCAGCCATTCCAGACCAGGCGGTGACATCTTTTGCACCACAACACGCGGCCCAAAGTGCGTCAAACCCCGGTACGCCAGGCTTGCCGCATCGTCGTCGGCAAGGTCGAGAACCACGCCGCCGGCGTCACTCTTGTGGATTACCTCCGGGTGTGCGGTCTTCAGGACCACCGGGAAACCCAGGTTGCGGGCAAGGCGCCGAGCATCGTCTTCATTTTCCGCCATCTGCCATGCAATCAGAGGGATTTCATACGCCGAGAGGATCGAGGCCAGTTTATCGGGAGCCATGGGGCCAGAGGCGGCGGTTTCGAGCTCAACCCGGGCCCTGTCCCGGTCGAGCCGCTCGGGCCGGGTCTTGGAAAAGGGCAGGAAGTGCTTCCGATGGTAGTCTCGAGTCCGGGCAAGAGAGCGGACCGCTTCCCTTGGATCAGTGAAGATGGGAACGTTGGCAGCCTCCCGGTTGATCTGAAGTTCATCGTCAGTCGTGAACACGCAAATGGCGATCGGTTTTCGAACCTTCTCGAGCAGCGCGCCAAGGCTCACGATGAGACTCCGGGACGCCTCAACGTCCATATCCCCCTGGTAATTGTGGATGAAGACCATGCCATCGATGTCCTCCCGCGCCAGGGTCATTTCTGCAAGCGCGCGGTAGAGTGCCAGATCGAAAAGGTCCCCGAGATCGAGGGGATTATGAAAGTCGATTACCCCGGCCCGCGAATGTTCCCGCACCTTGCCAAGCACTTCCGGAGGAAAGGCAGGCAACTGAAAGCCAAACTCCTCGGCCGCGTCGGCGGCAAGAACGGCGTGCCCGCCCGAGCGGGAGATGATTGCCAGGCGGTTCCCCCGCATCCGCGGAAGGGAAAAAGCCTTCACGATTTCCATCGTTTCCCGCTGTTCCCGGCTGCGGATGACGCCGCATTGGCGAAAGGCGGCGTCCACGACCTGATCGTCGTTCGAGAGGGAGGCCGAATGCGAGCGGGCAATCAGCGCTCCCGACCGCCCCAGGTTGGACTTCTGGATGACAACTGGCTTGGAGGAACGGCAGGCGATCTCCATCAGCCGGCGCCCTTCGGTTATGCCCTCGAGATAGGCATAGACAACGTCGGTTTCGTCATCCCCGATCAGGTATTCCACCAGGTCGGTTTCATTGACATCCAGCTTGTTGCCGATGCTGGCGAATTTGCTGAAGCCGAGGTTTTCGGCGGCAAGCATGTTGATCATCATCGCCCCGACGCCGCCGCTTTGGGCGATCACGGCGATCCTGCCGAGAGGGGCTCTGGCCGAAAACGGCATGAAGGGCACCGCGAGGCCGGTCCGCCGATTGATGATGCCGAGGCCATTGGGACCAATCATCCGCATTCCGTAGTGCTTCAGGACCTCCCGAACCTCGTCCTCGAGGGCGAGGCGGTCCGGACCGAGCTCCCTGAACCCCGCAGACTCCAGCACCACTCTCGGGATCCCTTTCTCTCCGCACTGCCGCAGGACTTCGGGAACGGCGGGGGCCGGGACCAAAATGGCTGCGAGTTCGACTGGTTCCGGAATGTCCTTTACCTCGGGATAGATCTTATGCCCCAGGAAGGACCCGCCCTTCGGTCCGACCACGTAGATGTATCCCGTATAGCCAAATTCCAGGAGATTGAGCACCATCGCCCGCCCCAGATTCAGCGGAGAAGCCGAAACCCCAACCACAACCACGCTTTTTGCATCAAAGAAACGATTCATGCGATGAAGCTCTCCTGTAGATAATTAGGAAATTGCTGGAGCAGGTCTTCTCCGCTCTCTGCCGCAAGTTCTCGGGCAAGCCTTGCAGCTTTGGGGTTCCGAATACTGAGCGCCATTTAACCTTCGCGGTTGGGCGCATTTAAGAATACAATTTGGTATATAGAGGATCGCGGGAATATCTCAAACTGAATTTTCTCGCCCTCAGTCAAGACTGCCCGACTGCACTAATATTTCACACTCCCTTCACCAAAACGTAACAAAAGGCTCATAAGGTTCTCGACAGATTCCATTGGCATTTTATCTGTGCTGGTTCACATGAGAAGAAATCACGGGGAAACAATGAGTTGACAGGTGCGGAACCCCAGTGGCCCGGTCCAGCGGGGTAGCCGGGGAAGGAGGCGCAAGAAAAGGAGTTTGTGCAGGAGTTTTTGTGGTTTGAACGAACTGATCGAATTTATTATTGATCGTTAAGGAGAAGAAGATGAAGAACACCAACAAATGGTTCATCACTGTCAGTCTGGCAGCTCTCGTCTGCTTCATGACCGCGGGTGCGGCTCAGGCTATTGAACGCGCCAAGTATGTATTTCTGTTCATCGGGGACGGCATGGCGAGCGTCCAGATCAATGCCACCGAGGCTTACCTGGCCAACAAGGTCCAAAGGGATGAAGTCGGCGGAGTTGACAAGGCCGAATTGCTCAGAATGAGCAAGCTTTCCGTCCAGGGAATGTGCACGACGTTCCCCTACAACAGCTATATCACCGATTCTGCCCCCGCCGCCACCGCGCTTGCCACCGGCAAGAAGACGGCCGAGGGCGTCATTTCCATGGACCCCACCAAAACGGTCCCCTATACAACCATCGCCGAGCAGGCGAAAGCCGCCGGCATGAAGGTGGGCATCATCTCGAGCGTCTCCATCGACCATGCCACCCCGGCCTGTTTTTATGCTCATGAGCCCCTGCGCGGCAGCTATCACAACATTGGCCACCAGACCTACGCGAGCGGATTCGACTTCTTTGGCGGTGGCGGTTTCAAGGCCGTGGATGGTCCCCTGGGAAACGTGATCACCGCTGCCCAGGCGGCGGGATACGTCGTTGCTGACACCAAGGCCGAAATCGACGCCCTCAAGCCCGGCAAGAAAGCCATTGCCATCAACCCGGTTCTCGACGACCTCAAGAACGACAAGGCCCTCTTCTACGACATCGACCGCACATACGCAGTGTCCAACGATCCCGCTCAAGCAGGCAACCACCTCACCCTGGCCCAGTTCACCTCGAGGGCCGTCAGCCTCCTGGAGAAAGGCAAGGGGTTCTTTATTATGGTCGAGGGGGGCAAAGTGGACTGGGCGTGCCATGCCAACGACGCCCGCACAACCTTCGATGACATGGTGGCTTTCGATGATGCCATCGGGGTGGCTCTCGAGTTCATGTACAAGCATCCCTGGGACACCCTCATCGTCGTCACCGGCGATCATGAAACCGGCGGCATGACCATCGGATGGGCGGGCACCGCCTACGCCTCCTACTTCGAAAAACTCGAAAATCAGAAGATGAGCTACGTCGAATTCGATAAGGTTTGGAACACCTATAAGACGGCATGTGGCGCCGGCTGCCCGGCCGACCTCGAGGACGCTCTGAAAACGCAGATCAACGACCCTCTTCGGACTGGATTACACAACGCTCAACAACTTCGAGAAGCTGCGACTCGAAAATGCCTACGACAAGAGCCTCGGCCGCACTTCCCCGAACCTGCCCGAAGAAGATGCCCTGCTCTATGGCAGCTACACGCCGTTGACGGTGACCATCACTCATATTCTCAACAATAAGGCAGGCATCGCCTGGACCAGTTATGCTCACACCGGCGTGCCCGTGCCGGTCCTCGCTCACGGTTACACTGCCGGCGCTTTTAACGGGTTCTATGACAACACCGATGTGGCGAAGAAAATTGCCAAGGCAATGAGGTTAACGCTGCCCAACTGATGCAGAGCCGGCAGGAGCCTAAATCGCCGGTTCTTGGATCGCTTTCAGTACTTCACTCGACCTCTGCGGGCATCCCGGGCACCGGCTGAACAGGTTGATCTGGCACGACTCTTTATGGCAGCGGCGCACCCTCCGGCGTCAAACTGGGAAATCAATCTGCCGGCCACCGCCCTTTTCGAGCAGCACCTGTCTCAACGTCTTCAGCGCCACGTTGGTTGCCGGTATTCCTCCATAAACGGCAGACTGAAAGATCACTTCAGCCATCTCCTGCGGCGTACATCCCACATTGAGGCCTGCGTGGAGATGAAGTTTCAGTTCGTCGGGTTTGCCGAGCACGGTAAGGCAGGCAATGGTAATGAGCTGGCGGGTGGTGTGGGGTATCTTTTCCCTGCCGTACATCTGCCCCGTGATAAAAAGAGACAAGTCTCTAGCAAGTTCAGGGTCGAAGGCTCTCCACAGGTCAAAGGGCCTTTCATCTGCAACCCCTTCAAAATAAAGCTCCGCCGTCCTCTTTGTTTTTTCGATCAGGTCTGTGTTCATAGCGCATACTCCCTGGTCCGGTGATTTTTGACGATGATGAACCCTCACGCCCACATTTTGCGAAATATTAGAGGAAAGTAATGAAAGAAATACGCAAAAATGGTCACTCGATGATATAATATCAGTCTAAATGAAACTCTACCCAAATTAAACGGGTTTGTTCGGGAATCTGTCAGAGGCTTACATCACAATACATGCTCTTTACAACCATACCATGCAACTTCAAGAGAATGGAGGAACCATACCATGGCACTTTTTGATAACGGGTTTCGCGTCAGCACCGGCCTCGTCATCGGCATCGGCGCCGTGATCCTCGCCCCCGTGATTGTGCCGGTCCTGGCAGCTGCAGCCAAACCCTTGATCAAAGCCGGTCTCAAGGGAGGGATTCTTGCTGTACGAAAAAGGCCAGGAGATGATCGCCGAGGCTCAAGAGCTGTTCGAGGACCTTGCCGCGGAGGTGAAGGCCGAGCTTTACGACGAGGCTGGAATTGTGGACGCCTCCGTAACCTCTCCCGCGGCGCCGGCGGAAGGGGCGGGAATCGGGCCCAGTGCTTCCTGAAGCTTTCGTAACTCATCAGACGCCCCATCGTCTGCGGGTGAAGATCCCCTCGAAAAAGGGCGATGCAGCCTTCTTCGGCGGCTTGAAGGAACTCCTCTCCGGCTACCCCGGTATTGACCAGGTGCAGGTCAACCCGGTGACCGGCAGTGTGCTCCTGCTGCATCGCATTGACGCCGCTACGCTCAAGCAGATGGCAATCAGGTTCGGTCTCGTCCAACCTCAGTCACCAACACCCCGCAAGGCGACGTTGAACCAGCGGGTGATCGCCTCCTTTCGGCATTTGGACGACCAAGTCAGAGCTGCCACCAAGGGGGAACTGGACATTCCGAGCCTTGTTTTTTTAGGCCTCATCGGGGCCGGTATGTATCAGCTCAGTATCGGCAATTTTGTCGCCCCGGCATGGTACACGGCCTTCTGGTACGCATCGAGCATTATTTTGAACGTTCAGTCAACCAAGGACAGTGAAGGCTCTGACAACTCAACAACAGCCTAGTCTAACGGCTGGGAAAGGGAGGAGCGACATGACGGATCAAGAGTCGGCAAGCGGCAGTGATTTGAAAGAGAGGCTGGGAGCGGCGGGAACGACCGTGAAAGACGGTGTGATCGGCACCCTGAAGGGAATCTACCAGATAGAGACCGAGATCCTGGATGTGGTGAGGAACACCGTTGGCGACACCTTGAAGGCCACGGGAAGTGTGGCCGGTGACGCCATTGCCGTGACCAGAGACGTCCTGAAAGGGGCCATCACCGCTACCGAAGAGGTCGGGACCGGGTTGCTATTGAGCGCCAAAAGCCTGGCCAAGGGCATCGTCATGGGTGTGAGCGACGTGGGTGGCGACATCCTGTCGGTGGCCCGGGAGACGATCAAAGGCACCGTCCAAGGGGCCTCCGAGGTCGGGGCTGACGTGGCTTCGGTCGCCAGGAGAGCAGTGGACGGCATCCTGGAAGCGGCCAAGGAAACGGGAGCCAATGTGGAAGAGGTTGCCAAGGTAACCGTGGGCGGCGCCATAGATGCCGCCGGGTCCATTGGCGGCAGCGCGGTGAAGGCGGTCAGGGAGGTCCTGGTCGGCACCGTGGAAGGCGTCAAGCAGCTTGCCGGCACGGCGCTTCCCCGCGCGCGTTCGGCCGCGGACGCCGAAACCCCGGCAAGCGGCGGACCTGAGCCCAAGGTGTCAGGCAGCCCGACCCACGTGGAAAAAGAGAAGGCTCCGGACGTCAAGAAGCGGGCGGCCTAGACCGGGAATAGCCTACAGCAAACAGCATTCGAAACGTAACAAAGCTGTAACCCTGGCTAACATACCCGTGATACGCAGACGGGAGATGTCAAAAATCGCTGTAATGCAGCGACTGCAGGAATATCGATCTCAATGGAACGGTAACTGAAGGGAAGATGGACGCACCCGGTCGAACGCCAGGCCCTACGATTCAAGTCATCCATGCTGCGGTAAAAGGGAGAGTGCGATACCGGGTAAGAGCACTCTATCGATGCGAAGCCATCAAGCAGCGCCTTGAGGCGGGACTCTCCCTGAGGAGCGAAATAAGACTCGCCTCTGCCAGCTTCCTCACCGGCAATCTCCTCGTCATCTATGACCATGAGAACGGCAACACTCCCGAAGCCATCGCTTTGCACATCACCGCTTTGGTTGGCCAGGCTGCGCATGAAGCCGACGAACGGCATCCGGTAGGACCGGCTTCTCGGCATGACCTCAAAACAACCAGCCCACCCCCAATAACCACGGATAACCTTCAGCCTTCCTCCAGGGTGCGGAAGAGGCTCGAAGACCTCAAGCTTCGCTTCGCCTACGAGCCCCAAACACATGCTACATGGCACGCCATGGACGCAGGTTCGGTAGCCCGAGCCTTGAGCACCTCGGAAACCTCGGGCTTGACCCTCGGGGCTGCCCACGAAAGGCTCCGCAGACATGGACCCAATGCTCTCCCCGAATGCGCTTCACGCTCCCGGTTCGGCATTTTTATCAGTCAGTTCAATTCCCTTCCCGTAGCCCTGCTGGGCGTCGCCGCGGGAATCTCGGTTTTCACCGGCGGGATTGCGGACGCCGTCGTCATCATGGGTGTGGTCGGCCTCAATGCCGTCATCGGCTATGTCACGGAAAACGAATCCGAACGCGCCATCGAGTCCCTCAAGAACCTCGTTCATCCCAGGGCCCAGGTCGTTCGCGATAACGGCGTAGTGGACATTGAACTGCACGAGGTCGTCCCCGGAGATCTTCTCGTCCTCCGGCCGGGAAGCTATGTCGCCGCCGACAGCAGGCTGCTCGAGGCGACCCAACTGAGTGTCGACGAGTCGGTGCTGACCGGTGAGAGCCTGCCGGTCGTCAAGGACGCCCTGGCGATCAAGCCCGAAAACACCCCGCTCGCCGACCGACTCAACATGGTGTTCATGGGCACCCTCGTCACCGGCGGCCAGGGGATCGCCATTGTGGTAGCCACGGGAAGCTATACGGAAATGGGGCAGCTTCAGCTCCTGGTCGGGGAAGCCACCGCTCCCGAAACCCCCATGGAGAAGCAGTTGAGCCTGATGGGGAACCAGTTGGTCGGAATCAGCGGGGCGGTCTGCGGGCTGGTCTTCGTGATTGGGCTTATCCGCGGTCAGGGGTTCCTGGAGATGTTCAAGATATCCATTTCCCTCGCGGTGGCAGCCGTTCCGGAAGGCCTCCCGGCGGTCGCCACCACGACCCTGGCCCTGGGTATCAAGAACATGGCGAGGCAGAATGTCCTGATCCGCCGCCTTGACGCCGTGGAAACCCTGGGGGCGGTCCAAACCATCTGTTTCGACAAGACCGGGACGGTGACCGAAAACCGGATGTCGGTCCAGCAGGTTTATGCCGGCATGCAGCGGGTGAAACTTACGGACGGGCAGTTCCATTCCAAGGCCGGCCCCATCGACCCCGGCAGTTGCGGCGAAATGCTGCAACTGATGAGGGTTTCCGCCCTGTGCAATGAGACCGAAATCAGCGGGAGTGGTGAAGAGCTTCTCCTGGAAGGCTCGTCCACCGAGACCGCTCTCATCCGCATGGCCATCCAGGCGGGAGTCGATATTGCCGAACTGCGAAAGCAGTATCCCCTGCTGAAAACCAACTACCGCTCGGAGAGCCGTCTCTTCATGGAGACCCTCCATCGAGCCGAAGACCACCAAATCCTCGTCGCCTTTAAAGGAAGCCCCCTCGAAGTGCTCGAAATGTGCGACCGCCACATCCAGGGCAACGAGGAACTGTTCTTGACCGAAGAGGACCGAAACCGCATCGAAACCGAAAACGAGCGCATGGCCGGCGAGGCGTTAAGGTGCCTCGGGTTCGCCTGTTATATCGGTCCTGACGGCGAGGGTGCGGAGCTTGAGAAAGGACTCACCTGGCTGGGTCTGGTCGGAATGGCGGATCCCATCAGAGACGGGGTCAAGGAGCTGATTTCGCGCTTTCATGAGGCAGGCATCGCCACCATCATGATCACCGGCGATCAAGCGGCAACGGCTTACGCCGTCGGCAAAGAACTGAACCTGAGTAACGATGATCCCCTGGAGATTCTCGACTCAAGCCATCTCACCAACATCGATAGCGACGCTCTGCGGGCGCTTTCCCAACGGATTGACGTCTTTGCCCGGGTGAGTCCGGCCAGCAAGCTGCAGATCGTTCAGGCCCTCCAGAAAAGCGGGCGGATCGTGGCCATGACGGGCGACGGAATCAACGATGGCCCAGCCTTGAAAGCCGCCGATATCGGAGTCGCCCTCGGCAACACCGGGACCGACATGGCTCGCGAGGTGGCCGATGTCATCCTCGAGAATGACAATCTGGAAACCATGATCGTGGCGGTAGGCCATGGCCGAAGCATTTACAGCAACATCAGGAAGGCACTCCACTTTCTGCTGTCCACCAACTTCAGTGAAATCATGGTCATGTTTTTCGCCGGCGCCCTCGGCCTCGGCTACCCCTTGACGGCCATGCAGCTGCTCTGGATCAATCTCATGTCGGACATCTTTCCCGGCCTCGCCCTCGCCCTCGAGCCTCCCGAGCCCGACGTGCTGCAGCGTCCGCCGCGCGATCCCGAGGAGCCGATCGTGCGGAAGTCGGATTTCAAGAGAATCACCTTCGAGTCCTCGATCATCAGCGCGAGCACCCTGGGCGCTTACGCTTACGGGATCAGCCGCTACGGCATGGGGGCCAGGGCCAACAGCCTGGCCTTTCAGAGCCTCACCCTGGGACAGTTGCTCCATGCCGTGAGCTGCCGCTCGGAAACCCACAGCATCTTCAGCGAGGAAAAGCTCCCCCCGAACCGCTATCTCAACCTGGCGCTGTCAGGGTCACTGCTGCTCCAGCTGCTGACCATGATCGTTCCCGGGTTGCGAAACCTCTTGGGAATCGGCGCCATCAGCGTTCTGGACGGCGCCGTGATCGGAGCCTCCAGCTTGCTTCCTCTGCTCGTCAACGAAGCCACCAAAACCACCGCGCAAGGGGTCAAACCATGAAGAGAGATTTCGTCTTCAGTTCTGCCTCCGTGACCGAAGGGCATCCGGACAAATTGTGCGATCAGATCAGTGACGCGATTGTGGACCATTTCCTGGAGCAGGCGCCCCTTTCGAGAGTCATCGCCGAGTGTGCCGTCTCATCCTCCATCGTCTTTATTGCCGCGCGGTTCGCATCGGATGAGGTGGTCGACTTCCCGACCATCGCCCGGAAAGTCATCCAGAGGGTCGGCTACGACCAGGCCGATTTCAACTCGAAAACCTGCAGCATCCTGACGAGTCTGCAGGAAATGCCGGCCGACGATTGGTGTTGCTTCGACGAACACAAACTCAGCGAGGAGGAAATCGAGGGGATTCACGCCCGGGACCAGGCGACCGTTTTCGGTTTCGCCTGCAATCAAACCCCTGAGCTCATGCCTCTTCCCGTGTGCCTGGCCCATGATCTTGCCCGGCAGTATACCCTGACCAGAAGGCAGAAGAGACTCCCGTATCTGGCTCCCGAAGCGAAAATCGATGTGGGCATCGAGTACCGGAACCGAAGCCCCTACCGCCTTCACAGTATCACCATCACCGCCAGTCAGAACAAGTCCTCGGAACCTGACTTGGCGAGACTCCGCGAAGAGATCGCCAAGATGGTGATCACTCCGGTATTCGAAGGC
>CAWEHK010000022.1:2500-102096 GCA_963808625.1 uncultured delta proteobacterium | reverse complement strand
AGATGCGCGAGCTCCTGACCAAGTACGGCTTTCCCGGAGACGACGTTCCCATCGTCAAGGGTTCGGCCCTGAAGGCCCTCGAGAGCGACGATCCGGACAGCGCTGAGGCAGCCTGCGTCGCTGAGCTGATGGACGCGATTGATGGCTTACATCCCCGATCCGGTTCGCGATGTCGACAAGCCTTTCCTGATGCCGATCGAGGATGTGTTCTCGATCAGCGGCCGCGGCACCGTGGTGACGGGCCGGGTGGAGCGGGGCATGGTCAAGGTGGGCGAGGAAGTGGAGATCGTCGGCTTCAAGCCCACGTTCAAGACGGTCTGCACCGGGGTCGAGATGTTCCGCAAGACGCTGGATCAGGGTCAGGCGGGAGATAATGTCGGCGTGCTTCTTGCGCGGCACCAAACGGGATGACGTCGAGCGCGGCCAGGTCGTGGCCAAACCCGCGCCGATCACCCCGCACACCAAGTTCAAGGCCGAAGTCTACGTGCTGAAAAAAGAGGAAGGCGGGCGGCACACCCCGTTTTTCCCCGGCTACCGGCCCCAGTTCTATTTCCGGACGACCGATGTGACGGGTATTATGACCCTGCCGGAAGGGGTCGAGATGGTCATGCCGGGTGATAACATCAGCACGGAAGTTGCACCTGATCACCCCGGTGGCGCTCGAAAAAGAGCTCCGCTTCGCCATCCGCGAAGGCGGCCGCACCGTCGGCGCCGGCGTGCTTACGGAAGTCATTGCAGTAACTGCAAAGCGAAAGAACAGGATAGACGACCATGCGAGTTCTCGTGACCCTGGCGTGCTCGGAATGCAAGAGGCGCAATTACACCACGACGAAGAATAAGCGAACCACGCCCGAGAAACTAAGTTTTCGTAAATATTGCAGGTTTTGTGACGCTCATACGGAGCACAAAGAAACCAAGTGAGCCGTGCCACCGGGGTGGCGGCTGACCGTTGGGCTGTTGACAGGCTCAGTCTTCGAGGAAGCAGCCGGGCACGGCTTTTCCCGGAATCGAGCTCGAACTGACAAGAAGCAGATGACATAGATGGATTTGACGAAGCTATTTCAGAAGAAAAACGATCAAGGCGGTGGACGCCCCCCGCCAAGGCGCAGAAGGCTGAATCCCTGAAGAAGGGCGAGCAGAAGGCCGTAAAAACAAAAAAGGCCGATCCGCCAAGAAGACCCCTAAGAAGCCGGATGAAACCCGGACGCCCTGGTGGGAAAGCTCGCGCAATATCTCAGGGAAGTTGTCTATGAATTGCGCCGGGTAGTGTGGCCGTCGCGGAAGGAAACCATTGGGTCGACGTCGGTGGTCTTGGTGATTGTGCTCATTTGTGGGATCTTTCTCGGCGATTGTGGACTTGATTCTGAGTCGCTTGATACGAGTTTTTGTCGGATAGCGAGAATTCCCTTCGCTTCGAAAGCAGAGGCGTTCGATGCGAACACCAGTTTCAGCGGAGTAGTTTCGTGGCGAAAAAGTGGTACATCGTGCATACATATTCGGGTTTTGAGCACAAGGTCAAATCGGCTTTGGAGGAACGCATCAAAACCGATAGGAAAGAGGCTCTATTCGGCCAGGTCCTGGTGCCCACGGAAAAAGTGATCGAACTGGTGAAGGGACAGCGCAAGGCTTCTTCCCGTAAGTTCTATCCCGGGTACATTTTGGTGCAGATGGAGCTAGACGATGAGACCTGGCACCTGGTGCGCCACACGCCAAAAGTGACAGGCTTTATTGGCAGCCAGGAGCGTCCTATTTCGCTGTCCGACGAAGAAGCTGAGGCCATCATCCAGCAGATGCAGGAAGGCGCCCAGAAGCCCCGCCCCAAGTATCGGTTTGAGAAAGGCGATGAGGTACGGGTCGTTGATGGTCCTTTTGCCAACTTTAACGGAACTCGTAGACGAAGTGATGCCGGAAAAGGGAAAAGTACGGGTGCTCGTCAGCATTTTCGGACGATCCACACCGGTCGAGCTTGATTTCATTCAGGTGAATCGTCTCTAGGCACCGAGGCGACCAGGATACAGATCAGGAGTCAGGAACAGGATGGCAAAAAAAGTTGTAGCAAACATCAAACTGCAGGTCCCCGCCGGGCAAGCGAATCCGTCGCCTCCAATTGGCCCAGCTTTAGGCCAACATGGCGTGAACATTATGGAATTCTGCAAAGCGTTCAATGCACGGACGCAGGGACAGGAGGGCATGATCATTCCGGTGGTCATCACGGTATACGCGGATCGCAGCTTCACTTTTATCACGAAAACTCCGCCAGCAGCGATTCTCCTCAAGAAAGCCGCCCAAATTGCCAAGGGCTCCGCCGAACCGAACCGCACCAAAGTGGCGAAGGTCACCAAGGCGCAGGTCGAGGAGATCGCCAGGCTGAAGATGCCCGACCTCAATGCTCGGGACCTTGCAGGCCGCCATTGTCACGATTGAGGGAACAGCCCGAAGTATGGGAATTGAAATCGAATAGGGATGCGTCATCACCGACGTATTGACCGTTAAGTTTTTGGAGAGTTGAAGATGGCGAAACACGGAAAAAAATATCGTGCTGCGCATGCCAAGATTGATCCCGGCAGGCGTTACACCTTTCATGAAGCCGTCCAACTGGCGACAGAATGCACCTTTTCCAAATTTGACGAAACCCTGGACATCGCCGTGCGCCTGGGCGTTGACCCGCGCCATGCGGACCAAATGGTGCGCGGCACCGTCCTACTGCCCAACGGGCTCGGCAAAACGGTGCGCGTCCTGGTTTTTGCCAAAGGAGAAAAGGTCAAAGAAGCCCTCGATGCCGGGGCCGATTATGCCGGCGGCGATGAGCTCGTCGATAAGATCAAGGAAGGCTGGCTTGATTTCGATAAGACCGTGGCCACGCCTGACATGATGGGAGCGGTCGGCAAGATCGGTAAGGTCCTCGGACCTCGAGGCCTTATGCCCAACGCGAAAATCGGGACCGTCACCTTTGATCTTCCAAAGTGGTCAAAGAAATCAAAGCGGGTAAGGTGGATTTCCGCGTGGAGAAGACCGGTATTGTTCACGCGCCCATGGGCAAGGTTTCGTTCGGCCAGGAAAAGCTCATCCAGAACATTTCCGCGTTCATGGACACGCTCATCCGCCTTAAGCCGATCAGCGGCCAAGGGTACTTATCTGCGGGGCATTGCCATTTCAACGACTATGGGACCGGGAATTCAGATCGATCCCCTGGCGGTGAAAGCGATCATGTCATAGTCCCCAAATCCGGGGGCAAAGTGGAGTAAATGACAAAACTGCCGTTTGGTGCTTTCAGCTGTCTGAGACCGTAGGTACATCTGAGAGGTGTTTAAAACCCCTTGGATTTCGGGGAGCCTACCGAGATGGGTGAAGGACCCAATCAGGCTCACGGACTCAAATGACCGATCCTCTGGTGCTCCTGCCCCAGGAGGAGCAACAGGATGAAGTCGAAAGCGCACCGGCAGAAGAAGGGAGGGTAGATAGACTTTGGAGCGAGCCAAAAAGGAGCAAGTGGTTGCGGAACTGCATCAAAAGCTGCAGCGTGCCACGGCGACTATTCTGACCGATTTCAAGGGACTCACCGTCGCGGAGATGACGGACCTGCGCAACGCTCTGGCAGCAGAGCAAATCGATTACTGTGTCGTCAAGAACACGCTCATGCGCCTGGCAAGCCAGGATACCAGCGCTGCTGTGCTGCAGCCCGCTATTGGTGGGCACTTGTGCGGTTGCCATCAGCTACGGGGACCCCTCGATCCCAGCCAAGATCATCAAGAAGTACGGCAAGACCAATGAGAAGCTGAAGGTCAAAGCCGGGGCCCTGGGGAAACATCTCCTCAATGTAGACCAAGTGGGCGCCCTGGCAGATTTGCCGCCGCGAGAAGAGCTTTTGGGCAAACTTTTGGGCACGCTCAAGGCGGTGCCTACGGGCCTGGTCACGGTTTTGAGCGGGGTGCCGAGATCATTTGTTGGTGTGCTGGCGGCTATTCAGCAGCAGAAAGAACAAGCATAATTCCGAATGGAGGAAGCAAGAAATGTCCAATGTCAGTAAAGAGGATGTCATCAAGTTTATTGAAGACATGACGGTCTTGGAGCTGAGCGGTCTTGTTAAGGAACTGGAAGAGCGGTTCGGAGTGAGCGCGGCGGCACCCATGGCCATGGCCGCCATGCCCGGTGCGGGTGCGGCTGAAGCTGCCCCGGTCGAGGAGCAGACCGAGTTCTCGGTGGTGATCACCGGGTGTGGGCGACAAGAAGATAAATGTTATTAAGGAAGTGCGGGCGATAACCAGCCTGGGTCTCAAAGAAGCGAAGGACCTGGTGGAAAAGCTTCCCGGTATCGTCAAGGAAGGCATTCCCAAGCCCGAAGCAGAGGCTGTCGCCAAACAGCTGACCGAGGCAGGCGCCACCGTCGAAATCAAATAAGTTCCCCTTCTCTGCTTGTACATCGGAAATCGGCTGAAAGCAGTGCGCTCACGCCGGTTTCCGATTTCAATTTTTTAGCACCTTAATAATGTAGGGAGTGTCGTGGATTCTGGTTTTGATCGAGGATGTCAAACGAATCACTCTTTGCTCATCAGTTATTAAGTTGCAGGAGTCAGCATGCCAACGGCCCTAACTCACGAATATCGGTTACGGAAAAATTTCGGAAAGATCCACAAGATCGTCGAGCATCCCGAATCTGATTCAAATGCAGAAGGAAAGCTACGATCAGTTTCTGCAGCGGGATGTCCCTCCGGAGGCAAGAAGCGATAGAGGACTCCAGGAAGTTTTCAAGAGCGTTTTCCCCATTGAGGATTTCAGTGGCACGGCTTCTCTGGAGTTTGTTCAGTACAGTTTTGGCGAAGTCAAATACGATGTCGAAGAATGTCTGGCGCGGGGAATGACCTACGAAGCCCCCCTGAAAATCGTGGTGCGCCTGGTCGTCTACGACGTCGACAAAGAAGCCGGCACCCGCTCTATTCGCGACATCAAGGAACAGGAAATCTATTTCGGGACGCTGCCGCTGATGACCGACAATGGGACCTTCATTGTCAACGGCACCGAGCGGGTCGTGGTGAGCCAGCTGCATCGTTCTCCGGGGATTTTCTTCGATCATGACCGAGGAAAAACCCACTCCAGCGGGAAGGTTTTGTACTCGGCGCGCATCATCCCTCTTCGCGGCTCCTGGCTCGACCTTGAATTCGATCCCAAAGATATTCTCTACAATCGCATCGACCGCCGCCGGAAATTCCCCGTGACGGTGCTTCTGAAAGCGCTTGGATACACCACCGAAGAGCTCTTGAACTACTTCTATCCGAGTGAGAGGATCTTCCTTGGCAATGAGGTCCAGTCCGAGAAGGAACTGAATCCCGATATTCTCTTTGGCAGTCGCGCCACCGAAGACATTGTTCATCCTGAGACCGGAGAAATCCTGATCAAGAAGAACAGGAAGCTTGGGAAACAGACTCTCAAACGCCTTCAAGAGGTCGGCATTCGGCGCCTGCCGGTGAAAACGGCCGATCTGATCGGGCGGTCCTCGCGCAGGATGTCGTCGACTACAACACCGGTGAAATCGTTGCCGAGTGCAATGACACCATTAGCGACAAGATGCTGGCCGACTTGCTGGAGCGCCAGGTGCGCGATCTCGAACTGCTGCACCTTGAAGGGCAGGATGTCAGCCCGTCTTTTCGCAACACTCTGCTCATGGACAAGGTCAACACGCGGGAGGATGCGCTCATCGAAATCTACCGCCGCTTGCGCCCCAGCAACCCGCCGACGCTGGAAGTGGCGACCGAATTCTTCAACAACCTCTTCTTCAGTTCGGACCACTACGATCTCTCGGAAGTGGGCCGATTCAAGCTCAATTTGCAGCTGGGCCTTGACGTTCCGCTGGAATATCGGACCCTGCGCAAGGAAGACATCCTCGTGGCGGTGCGCCACCTCATCCGCCTGAAGGATTCCCAGGGGGCCGTTGACGACATCGACAACCTGGGAAATCGCCGCGTTCGGGCCGTGGGTGAGCTGTTGGAGAACCAGTACCGGATCGGCCTGGTGAGGATGGAGCGGGCGATCAAAGAGCGCATGACGCTTCAGGAAGTTGAGGCGCTCATGCCCCACGATCTGATCAACGCCAAACCGGTTTCGGCGGTGGTGAAAGAATTCTTCGGCACGAGCCAGCTGTCGCAGTTCATGGACCAGACCAATCCGCTCTCCGAAATCACTCACAAGCGGCGACTGAGCGCTCTGGGACCAGGCGGTCTCACGCGGGAGCGGGCGGGCTTTGAGGTCCGTGACGTCCATCCCACTCACTATGGGCGTATTTGTCCCATCGAAACCCCGGAAGGTCCCAACATCGGACTGATCGTCTCCCTTTCGACCTATGCCCGGGTCAATCCTTACGGCTTCATCGAAACCCCCTATCGCAAGGTGGACAATGCCGCGGCCGGGAAGCAAGGTGCAGTACCTCACCGCCATGGACGAGAAGGACTACCCCATCGCCCAGGCAAACGCCGCCCTTGATGAAGAAAGGGCGTTTCACCAGCGATCAGGTTTCTTCACGCAGTGGCCGGGGAATTCGTCATGGTGCCGCCGGAGGAAATTCGTTATATGGACGTCTCTCCGAATCAGCTGGTGAGTGTTTCCGCTTCGCTGATTCCGTTTCTGGAGCATGACGACGCCAACCGCGCCCTCATGGGTTCGAACATGCAGCGCCAGGCGGTCCCGCTGATCCAGACTCGGGCCCCGCTGGTGGGGACGGGGATTGAGGGGATTGTCGCCAAGGACAGCGGCGTCACCATCGTCGCCAAGAGGTCCGGAATCGTCGAATATGTCGATGCCACCCGAATCGTCGTCCGGGTAAGCGAAGAAGAAATAGCAGACCCGAAGCGCCGTCGATATTTACAAACTGATCAAATTTAAACGGTCGAATCAGAATACCTGCATCAACCAAAAGCCTCTGGTGCAGCAGGGAGACTTCGTTCAGAAGGGGCAGATCCTTGCCGATGGACCCTCTACCGATCACGGCGAACTGGCTTTGGGCAGGAACGTCATGGTCGCCTTCATGAGCTGGGGCGGTTACAATTTTGAGGATTCGATCCTGGTCAGCGAGCGAATTGTCAAAGAAGACGTTTTCACCTCCATTCATATCGAGGAATTCGAAATCGTCGCACGGGACACCAAGCTAGGCAAAGAAGACATTACCCGGGACATTCCCAATGTCGGTGAAGAGGCCCTGAAGGACCTTGATGAAAGCGGTATCATTCGCATTGGGGCCTACATCCAGCCCAACGACATCCTGGTGGGAAAAGTGACGCCCAAGGGTGAATCGCAGCTGACCCCTGAAGAAAAGCTTTTGCGGGCGATCTTCGGCGAAAAAGCGAGCGATGTAAAAGATACCTCCCTTCGCGTGCCTCCGGGTGTTGAAGGCATTGTCATTGATGCCAAAGTCTTCTCGCGAAAAGGAGTGGAAAAGGACGAACGCACCCGGATTATCGAAGACCACGAGATTGCGCGGCTGATGAAAGACCAACGGGACGAGGTCGAGATCATCCGCAAGACCACGGTCAGGACGGCTGGCACAAGACTTCTGGAGGGTAAAACGAGCGATGCTTCTTTGAAAGATGGCAAGAAAATCTTCGTCAAGAAAAGCGAGGCATTTTACTGAAGACCTCCTCCTGAAGCTGCCCATCGGCCTTTGGGGTCAGATCAGTGCCGCCAAAGATCCTGCCGTTCCGATGGAAATCAAGGACGATTGCCGACAGCTACCATCACCAGATGGAACTTGTAAAGTCCCTGTTTGAGGAAAAAGTCAACAAACTCAAGAGAGGCGATGAGCTCCCGCCCGGAGTGATCAAGATGGTCAAGGTTTACGTGGCCGTCAAACGGAAACTCCAGGTGGGAGACAAAATGGCTGGGCGCCATGGAAACAAGGGCGTCGTTTCGCGCATTCTGCCCATCGAGGATATGCCCTACTTCCCGGACGGGACCCCCGTGGACATTGTTCTGAACCCCTTGGGCGTGCCCTCGCGCATGAACGTTGGGCAGGTGCTGGAAACGCACCTGGGCTGGGCTGCCAAAGGCCTGGGGCAGCAGCTGGCGGACATGCTCGAAGCCCACAAGAAACGCGAAACGTTCCAGGAGAAGCTCAAACGAATCTACAACCAGCTGGAATTCAAGACCTATTTTGAAGATACCGGCGAGAAAGAGCTCAAAGCTTTGGCCGAACGATTTTAAAGAAGGCCTCCATGTGGCCTCCCCGGTTTTCGATGGTGCGGAAGAGAGCGAAATCAGACTGTTCCTTAAGGAAGCAGGACTTCCCGAAACCGGTCAGATCACCCTTTATGATGGACGAACCGGCATGCCCTTTGATCGTGCGGTTACGGTCGGCGTCATGTACATGCTGAAGCTCCACCACCTTGTGGATGACAAGATTCACGCCCGCTCCATTGGCCCTTACTCGCTGGTAACCCAGCAGCCCTTGGGCGGCAAGGCCCAGTTTGGAGGTCAGCGTCTCGGGGAAATGGAAGTCTGGACGATGGAAGCCTATGGTGCAGCTTATGCCCTTCAGGAATTTCTGACCGTTAAGTCTGATGATGTGGCAGGCCGTACGCGAATGTACGAAAAAATCGTCAAAGGCGACAATACCCTCGAAGCTGGCTTGCCCGAATCCTTCAATGTGCTTGTGAAAGAACTGCAGGCCCTGGCCCTGGATGTCAGACTGCTGGAAGAAGAAGAAGGGAATTAGACAAGGAGGTTCCTTTGAAAGAGCTTTACAGTCTTTTTATGAAGCCCAAGGACCCGTTGAATTTCAATGCGGTGAAGATCATGATTGCCTCTCCGGAGAGGATCAAGGAATGGTCTTACGGCGAAGTGAAGAAGCCGGAAACCATCAATTACCGCACCTTCAAACCGGAACGGGATGGGCTTTTTTGCGCCAGAATCTTCGGACCCATCAAGGATTACGAGTGCAATTGCGGCAAATACAAGCGGATGAAGCATCGCGGGGTGGTTTGTGAAAAATGCGGTGTCGAGGTTATTCAATCCAAAGTCAGGCGGGAGCGGATGGGACACATCGAACTCGCCGCCCCGGTGGCCCACATTTGGTTTCTGCGCAGTCTCCCCAGCAAAATCGGCAACCTCTTGGATTTGACTCTGAGAGAATTGGAGAAAGTCCTCTATTTCGATTCCTACATCGTCTTGGATGCCGGGGGACACGTCGCTTAAACGCGGAGAGCTTCTGACGGAAGAAAAATATCGGCAGATGGTCCAGGAATATCCCGGCGGCTTTACCGCCGGCATCGGCGCCGAGGCCATCAAGCAACTGCTGTCCGAGCTGGACCTGGACACACTCGCATCGGAGCTGCGCGAGGACATGTTCAAGACCAATTCCATGGCGAAGCGCAAGAAGCTGGCCAAACGTCTTAAGATCATTGACGCTTTCCGCGAATCGGAAAATCTGCCCGAATGGATGATCATGGACGTCATCCCGGTGCTGCCTCCGGACCTCAGGCCCCTTGTACCCCTGGATGGCGGCCGCTTTGCCACCAGCGATCTCAACGATCTGTACCGCCGGGTAATCAACCGCAACAACCGGCTCAAGCGGCTGCATGGAGCTCAATGCCCCCGATATCATCATCCGCAACGAAAAGCGCATGCTTCAGGAAGCCGTGGATGTGCTCTTCGATAACGGGCGTCGGGGGAAAACCATCACGGGGGCCAGCAAACGCCCCCTGAAATCGCTGAGTGACATGCTCAAGGGCAAGCAGGGGCGGTTCCGGCAGAACCTCCTGGGCAAACGGGTCGATTATTCCGGCCGCACCGTTATCGTGATTGGTCCCAACCTGCGCCTGCACCAGTGCGGTTTGCCCAAGAAGATGGCTTTGGAGCTCTTCAAGCCCTTCATCTACAACAAACTGGAAGAGAAGGGCTACGTCACCACCATCAAAGCGGCCAAGAAGATGGTGGAGAAGGAAACCCCCGAAGTATGGGATACCCTGGATGAGGTCGTGCGGGAATTCCCGGTTATGCTCAACCGGGCGCCCACCCTGCACCGGCTGGGCATCCAGGCGTTCGAGCCGATCCTGATCGAAGGCAAGGCGATCCAGCTGCATCCCCTCGTTTGCACCGCGTTCAATGCCGACTTTGACGGCGATCAGATGGCGGTCCACATGCCCCTGTCCATCGAGGCCCAGGTGGAAGCCCGCGTCCTGATGATGTCCACCAACAACATTCTGAGCCCCGCTCATGGCGACCCCATTATCGTCCCCTCCCAGGATATTGTGCTCGGGATCTATTACATGACGCGCGAAAAACCCTTTGCCAGAGGGGAAAACAGCTTCTTTGCCAACCGCGAGGAAGTGCGGTGTGCCTATGATGCCGGGGGCGTGGAATTGCATGCGCGGATTCAGGTCCGGATCGGAGAGCGAACGGGTTAAGACTACGGTGGGCAGGGTCCTGCTCTCGGAAATCCTCCCGGAGGATCTGCCCTTCTCGGCGATCAACCGGGTCATGAATAAGAAGGCCCTGGCCCAACTGATCGACGTCTGCTACCGCCAGGCCGGCGTCAAGGCCACGGTCATTCTGGCCGACCGCTTAAGGACCTCGGGTACGAGTTTGCCACCCGTTCGGGACTGTCCATATCCATCAATGACATGGTCATCCCCCAGCGGAAGCCGGAAATCCTCGACCCATGCCTTTGACGCCGTGACGGAGATCGACCGCCAGTACAATGAAGGCTTGATCACCGAAGGCGAAAAATACAACAAGGCGGTGGACATCTGGGCCAAGGCGACGGAAGATGTCGCGGCCGAGATGATGAAGGAGATTGCCACCACCGAGGTCGCCGGGATCGATGGAGAGGCCAAGCAGATCGAGGGCTTTAACCCCATTTACATGATGGCGGATTCAGGGGCTCGCGGGAGCAAAGACCAGATGCGCCAGTTGGCCGGCATGCGCGGGCTGATGGCGAAGCCATCGGGAGAAATCATTGAAACCCCGATCACGGCCAATTTCCGAGAAGGCCTGACGGTGCTGCAATACTTCATTTCCACTCACGGGGCCCGCAAAGGTTTGGCGGACACGGCTCTCAAGACCGCCAATTCCGGTTATCTGACCCGCCGTCTGGTGGACGTTTCCCAGGACGTGATCATTTCTGAACCTGACTGCGGAACGATGGACGGCATCCAGGTGGAAGCCCTTCTCGAAGCGGGAGAAATCATTCAACGGCTGGGGGAGCGCATCCTCGGGAGGATCGCTCATGAAGACATTGTCGACCCCGTGACCGGTGAAGTCCTGATCACGGCCGGATCGGAAATCGATGAGCAGGCTGTCGTGCGGATCGAAGAAGCCGGCATCGAGCGCGTGACCATCCGCTCAGCATTGACCTGTCGCAGTCTGCGCGGGATCTGCGCGATGTGCTACGGGCGCGACCTGGCTCAGGGAAAACTGGCGCAAATCGGCGAAGCGATCGGCATCATTGCGGCCCAGTCCATTGGCGAACCCGGCACGCAGCTCACCATGCGCACCTTCCATATCGGTGGAACCGCCAGCAAGAGTATCGAAAGGACTTCCATCAATAACCGCTATCCCGGAACGGTGCGCTTTCTGAACTTGAACACCGTGCGCAATCGCGAGGGTGAACTGGTCGCCATGAACCGCAACGGTGAAATCAGCATTGTGAGTGAATCCGGCCGGGAGCGAGAGCGCTACATCATTAACTACGGAGCGAAACTCAAAGTCGAAAACGGCCAACAGGTAGAAGCGGACACCCTTTTGGCAGAATGGGACCCTTTCACCACGCCAATCCTGACCGACGTGGCCGGCAGTGTGAAGTTTGGTGATATTGTTGAAGGCCAGACGATGCAGGAAAAACTTGACCCGGTTACCGGCAAATCGAGTAAAGTTGTCGTGGAATACCGCGAAGCTGATGTCCGTCCCCGCATCTCGATCAAGGATGAAAAGGGGAAAACGGCTCGTGTGGGTGAAGGAGGCGGCTTTGCGCGGTATTTCATGCCCGTTGGGGCCATCCTCATGGTTAACGAAGGGGACCCGATTTCGCCGGGCGACGTACTGGCAAGAATCCCTCGCGAAACCACGAAGACGAAGGACATTACCGGAGGTCTGCCGCGGGTTGCGGAACTCTTCGAAGTCCGAAAACCGAAAGAAAATGCCGTAATCACCGAAATCGACGGGACCGTCAGTTTCGGCAAGGACACCAAGGGCAAGCGTAAGGTCATCGTTGCACCCGAAGTGGGCGACCCCAGAGACTACCTTATCCCCAAAGGGAAACACATCAGTGTCCACGAAGGCGACTATGTTCGCGCCGGCGAACCGCTCATGGACGGCTCTCCCAACCCCCACGATATCCTGACGGTTTTGGGCGAAAAAGAGGTGGCGAAATACCTTGTCGATGAGGTGCAGCAAGTTTATCGGCTGCAGGGCGTAAAGATCAACGACAAGCACATCGAAGTCATCGTCCGCCAGATGCTGAAGCGCGTCAGAATTACCGACCCGGGGATTCCGAGTTCCTCATGGGCGAACATGTCGAAAAGATCATCTTCGAAGACATCAATCAGGCGCTGTTCGCGGAAGACAAGCGACCGGCCGCAGCGGAACCGCTCCTGCTTGGCATAACCAAGGCTTCATTGAGTACGCAGAGCTTTATTTCGGCTGCGTCCTTCCAGGAGACCACCAAGGTACTGACCGATGCGGCCACCGCCGGAAAAGTTGACCATCTCCTCGGGCTTAAAGAAAACGTGATCATGGGCCGACTCATTCCCGCAGGCACCGGATTGAGACCCTATCGCGACCTGCGCAGATGAAATCAACCGTCCGGATTTAATAGCTCTTGACAAAAGGGTCCTCAACCTGTAGAAGAGCAGTTTTGGAACTAAAGGCTCAGGATCCGTCGGAGCCTTAGAAAAGAGATTTCCGAAAGAAACGGAGAGAATAAGTAATGCCCACTATCAGCCAACTGGTCCGAAAAGGGCGAGAAGAGATCAGGAAGAAGTCAAGTACGCCGGCTCTCCAAAGCTGCCCTCAGAAACGCGGGGTATGTGTCAGGGTGTATACGACTACTCCCAAGAAACCCAACTCGGCTCTGCGGAAAATTGCCCGTGTGCGCCTGACCAACGGGATCGAAGTGACGTCTTACATCCCCGGGATTGGCCACAACCTTCAGGAACACTCGGTAGTTCTTATTCGCGGCGGTCGTGTCAAGGACTTGCCGGGCGTCCGCTACCATATTATTCGTGGGACCTTGGATGCTCTCGGGGTTGCCGACCGCAAGCAGGGGCGTTCCAAATACGGGACCAAGAAACCCAAATAGAGAACTATGGCAAACCTCTTGGGGCCATGGCTTAAGGTCTTCAGTCATGGCCTTATTTATCTTTTGCATAATTTGGTGGGTCGAGGAAACTGATGCCAAGAAGAAGGGAAGTTCCAAAACGTGACGTTCTGCCGGATCCCAAGCACAACAGCAAACTGGTTGCTAAGTTCATGAACAATGTCATGCGCCGTGGCAAAAAGAGTCTGGCGGAACAGATATTTTACGGGGCCTTGGATCTGATCGAACAGCGCAGCAAACAGGATCCCCTTGAGGTGTTCCACAAGGCTTTGGACAATGTCAGACCCGTTATTGAGGTAAAGTCAAGGCGCGTGGGGGGGGCCACCTACCAGGTCCCGGTAGAAGTTCGCAATGAACGGAGGGATGCTCTGGCAATGCGCTGGATCATCAACTACGCCAAACAACGCTCCGAGAAGACCATGGTTCAGAAGCTTGCCGGAGAATTGCTGGACGCAGCACAAAGCCGTGGAGGCTCCGTCAAGAAGCGTGAAGACACCCATCGCATGGCTGAGGCGAACAAGGCCTTTGCCCACTACCGATGGTAGTTGCGTAAGCCGAAATCATGATTAGCGGGAAAACGTTCCAAAAGAAGTGACCTGGAGAAGCGTTTTGCAGAGCTGGTCGGCATGGTCAGAGGCGACGCGCCGTACCAGGCAACCACGGTGTTGAGTTCTGGCGAGAAGGAGAAGCGATGGCCAAGAAGAAATTTGAGCGGACGAAGCCGCATGTGAATGTGGGGACGATTGGTCACATTGATCATGGGAAGACGACGCTTACGGCAGCCATTACCAAGCAGTTGGCCAAGCGCGGGAAGGCCACGTTTGTGCCCTTTGATCAGATTGACAAGGCCCCGGAAGAGCGTGAACGGGGCATCACCATCGCTACGGCTCACGTGGAATATGAAACCAACAAGCGTCACTACGCTCACGTGGACTGCCCGGGTCATGCGGACTACATCAAGAACATGATCACCGGCGCCGCTCAGATGGACGGTGCGATTCTCGTGGTGGCCGCCGATGACGGCCCGATGCCGCAGACGCGGGAGCATCTCCTGCTGGCCCGCCAGGTCGGGGTGCCCTACATTGTCGTGTTTTTGAACAAAGTGGACATGGTGGACGACCCGGAACTGATCGAGCTGGTCGAGCTGGAGATGCGCGAGCTCCTGACCAAATACGGCTTTCCCGGAGACGACGTTCCCATCGTTAAGGGTTCGGCCCTGAAGGCCCTCGAGAGCGAGGATCCGGACAGCCCCGAGGCAGCCTGCATCGCTGAGCTGATGGACGCGATTGATGGTTACATCCCCGATCCGATTCGCGATGTCGACAAGCCGTTCCTGATGCCGATCGAGGATGTGTTCTCGATCAGCGGCCGCGGCACCGTGGTGACGGGCCGGGTGGAGCGGGGCATGGTCAAGGTGGGCGAGGAAGTGGAGATTGTTGGCTTCAAGCCCACGTTCAAGACGGTCTGCACCGGGGTCGAGATGTTCCGCAAGACGCTCGATTCGGGTCTGGCGGGAGATAACATCGGCGTGCTCTTGCGCGGCACCAAACGGGATGACGTGGAGCGCGGCCAGGTCGTGGCCAAACCCGCATCGATCACACCGCACACCAAGTTCAAAGCCGAAGTCTACGTGCTGAAAAAAGAGGAAGGCGGGAGGCACACCCCGTTTTTCCCCGGCTACCGGCCCCAGTTCTATTTCCGGACCACCGATGTGACGGGTATCATGACCCTGCCGGAAGGGGTCGAGATGGTCATGCCGGGCGATAACATCAGCACGGAAGTTCACCTGATCACCCCGGTGGCGCTCGAGAAAGAGCTCCGCTTCGCCATCCGCGAAGGCGGCCGCACCGTCGGCGCCGGCGTGCTCACGGAAGTTATTGAGTGACCCATTGCCGGGCTTGGCGACATACCGTGCCCCCCGGCGCGAACCCTAATTCGAACACGCAGGAATAACATTTATGATGACGAATCAAAGAATTCGCATCCGCTTAAAAGCTTACGACCACAAATTGTTGGATCAGTCCACCAACGAGATTGTCATGACGGCAAAAAAGACGGGCGCTCGAGTTGCAGGGCCGATTCCGCTGCCCACCAAAATTCACAGATACACGGTGCTGCGATCTCCACATGTCGACAAGAAGTCCAGGGAGCAGTTCGAAATCCGCGTTCACAAACGCCTCATCGACATCCTGGACCCGACCCAGCAAACTGTTGATTCCCTTATGAAACTGGACCTTTCTGCGGGAGTCGATGTGGAGATAAAGCTGTAACCTCTTGAGGGTATTGTTTTCTGAAAGAGAGCGGAGCTCATGGTCAAAGCAATTATCGGACGTAAATTAGATATGGCCCAGCTTTTTGCTGAGGATGGCAGTGTTGTGCCGGTGACCTTGATTGAGGCCGGACCCTGCGTGGTAACCCAAATTAAAACCCCCGACAAAGACGGGTATTCTGCTCTGCAACTTGGTTATGGAAAAGTGAAGCCCAAGAATGTCAATAAGCCTGAGAAGGGCCACCTCGATAAAGTGGGCAAAGGCTATTTCCGAGTCCTGCACGAGGTAAGGATGGACGAGATCGGCGACTTTCAGCCGGGCCAAGAGCTCTTGGTGGATGTTTTTGCCATCGGGGAGGTCGTTGACGTGACCGGGATCAGCAAAGGAAAAGGCTTTGCGGGTACGATCAGGCGTTGGAATTTCCAGCGAGGCCCTGCAGCTCATGGCTCCAAAAACATAAGAGAACCCGGTTCCACCGGGAATGCCACGTTCCCGGGTCGGGTGATCAAAGGGAAAAAGATGCCTGGCCAAAAAGGCAATAAGCGGGTGACGCTTATGGGTCTGAAAATTGTGGATATTCGGCCCGAAGAGAATCTGTTGATTGTCAGGGGATCTGTCCCGGGCAGCCGGAATGGGATTATTTATATCCGCAAAAACAACCGGGTTAGGTAACTTCATCGAAGTCGTGTGCGGGAGAATTTGAGGAACGCTATGCCAACCGTGGATGTGTACAATATTGAGCGAACCGTTATCGGCCAGGTGGAGCTGAGCGACAGCATTTTTGCTGTCCCGGTGAAACCCCATGTCATGCATGAGGTGGTTTTATACCAATTGGCCAAACGTCGAGCGGGGACGGCAAAGACCAAGGGAAGAAGCGAGATCGCCGGAGGCGGCAAGAAACCTTGGCGACAGAAAGGAACCGGGCGCGCACGCGCGGGGACCAGTCGATCACCCGTCTGGCGCGGGGGTGGCACGATCCATGGGCCGCAGCCCAGATCCTACGATATGCGAGTCCCCAAAAAGGTGCGCCGCTTGGCCCTGAAAATGGCTCTGACCCAAAAGCTTTTGGATCAGGAACTGACCGTTCTGGACACGCTGCACCTGGACCGGATCAAGACCAAGGACTTTGTCGCGGTACTGGAGCGATTTGAACTCGGGAAGACCCTGGTCGTCCTTCCCCGCTCTGACGAGACCGTGGAGAAGTCCGCGCGCAACATCCCCAACGTTAAAGTCTTACGGTCCGAAGGGTTGAACGTCTACGATCTCCTTGACTACCACAAAGTGCTCCTGACTCAAGAGTGCATCGGAAAAATAGAGGAGACATTGGGATCATGAACAGGAAAGCGTATGAGATTCTGAAACGTCCTCTCATTACCGAAAAGAGCACTTCGGAAAAAGAGAAGAATAACCGGCTCCTTTTCGAGGTCGATCGGCGGGCGAACAAAATCGAGATCAAGCAAGCTGTGGAACAGATGTTCAAGGTCAATGTTCTGGACGTCACCACGATGAATATGAGGGGGAAGAAAAAGCGCGTCGGCCGTTTCTTCACCAAGCGTTCGGATTGGAAGAAGGCCATGGTCACCATCAAACCGGGCCAGCGCGTCGAATTCTTCGAAGGTGTGTGATCTGAGAGAGGACATCCATGGGCATTAGAAAAGTAAATCCAACATCTCCCGGCCGCAGGTTTCAGAGCTACAGCACTTTCACCGAGATAACCGCTGCTGAGCCCTGCAAGAGTCTCGTTGAGCCTCTGAAGAAGTCTGGCGGGCGGAACAACTCCGGTCAGGTCACGGCCTGGCATCGGGGCGGGGGGCACAAGCGCCGCTATCGGATCATCGATTTCAAGCGAGACAAGGAAAACATTCCTGCCCGGGTTGCGAGCATTGAATATGATCCCAATCGCTCCGCCAACATCGCGCTGCTCCATTACAAGGACGGCGAAAAGCGCTATATCCTCGCACCGGTGGGGCTTTCTGTAGGCGACACGGTGCTCACCAGCGGTGATGCTGATATCAAACCCGGCAACTGCCTGCGTCTGTCCGATATTCCTTTGGGCACGGTGGTCCATAACATCGAATTGAAACCCGGCAAAGGCGCGCAACTGGCTCGCTCCGCCGGTTGCAGTACGCAATTGATTGCCAAGGAAGGGAAGCACGCCATTCTGCGCCTGCCTTCCACCGAAATGCGCATGGTACCCATCAGTTGCAAGGCAACGATTGGTCAGGTTGGCAACATTGATCACGAAAACAGGTCTCTGGGCAAGGCGGGCCGGACCCGCTGGGCGGGACGCCGTCCCCATGTTCGCGGGGTGGCCATGAACCCTGTCGACCATCCGATGGGCGGCGGGGAAGGCAGGAGTTCCGGAGGAAGGCATCCGTGCACCCCCTGGGGAGTTCCTACGAAGGGTTATCGTACGCGGAAGTCCAAACGCAGTGACAAGCTGATCGTACGGCGGAGAAAATAGCACTCTAATGTGGCCTGCAGCCTTTGAGAACAGCTCGAAGGCAGGAAAGCAGGGCATGAAAAGGAGGAAAAGGTGCCTCGCTCGCTGAAAAAAGGACCATTTGTTGATGGTCACGTCCTTGAGAAGGTATCCAGAGCAAAAGATACGGGTGATCGCAAGATCATCAAAACGTGGTCGAGAAGATCTACCATTATCCCGGAGTTTGTCGGGGTGACTCTCGCCGTGCATAATGGCAAGAAATTCATTCCCGTTTTCATCACCGAAAATATGGTGGGACACAAACTGGGAGAGTTCGCGCCAACCAGGACCTTTTACGGCCATGCAGGGGACAAGAAGTCGAAAGTGAAAGGAAAGAAGTAATGGAAGTGCGAGCGGTTGGTAAATACTTACGCATTTCTCCCTATAAGGTTCGGCTGGTTGCCGACCTGGTGAGAGGAAAAAAGGTTGACGAAGCTCTGACCATCCTCAAGTTCTTGCCCAAGAAAAGTGGCCGCCTGATCAACAAGACCCTGCGTTCCGCCCTGGCCAATGCAGAAAATGCGCGAACCATAGATGTCGATACGCTGTTCATCAAGGTCATCCTGGTGGACGAGGGCCCTAAATTGAAGCGGTGGCGCCCACGGGCAATGGGCCGAGCAACCAGAATACTGAAGCGCACCAGCCACATCACGATGGTGCTGGCTGAGAAGTAAGCCGGACTTATCGCGATTTTATAGCAGTAGGGTAACAACAAACGGAGGTGAAATTTGGGACAAAAGGTGCATCCAACCGGGTTCCGTCTGGGCGTCATCAAGTCTTGGGATTCAAGATGGTTTGCCACGAAGGATTATGCAAAGCTGGTTCAGGAAGACCACATGATCCGAAAATATATCAAGGAGCGGCTGTTTCACGCAGGCATCGCCCGCGTTGAAATTGAGCGTGCGGCGAATAAAGCCAAGATTCGCATTTTTACGGCTCGCCCCGGGATTGTAATTGGCAAGAAAGGCGCCGAAATAGAAGCATTGCGACGGGATTTGGAAAACAAGTTCAGGCGCGAAATCCTAATCGACATTCAGGAAGTCCGGCGACCTGAATTGGATGCCACCCTGGTTGGTGAAAACATCGCCCTCCAGCTGGTACGCCGCGTGGCCTTCCGGCGAGCCATGAAACGAGCGGTCACGGCCGCCCTGAAATTCGGGGCCAAGGGAGTTCGCGTGGCTTCCGCAGGCCGGTTGGGTGGCGCCGAGATGGCCAGGAGAGAGTGGTATCGCGAAGGCCGCGTTCCACTTCATACGTTGCGTGCCGATATCGACTACGGCACGGCCCTCGCTCGCACCACCTACGGCGTTATTGGAGTGAAGGTTTGGATCTTCAAAGGGGAGGTCCTTCCCTAATCAGGCGCAGGGAATCAGCGCTTTCGCCAGCGTGCGGCGCAGACATAAGGCGGGAAGCGCGACCGACCAACGGTTATGGTCCGCTCGGTATGGGCTCAAAGCACTCGCCAGGGACCGGCAACGGCTGTGAGCCATGAGGAACAGGAGAACCTTAAATGTTAGCACCCAAACGAGTCAAATTTAGAAAACAACAAAAGGGCCACAGGAGAGGGATGGCCACCAGGGGCAACATCCTGAGCTTCGGGGATTTTGGCATCAAGGCTCTTGGGGACGGCTATGCTACCTCTCGGCAGATTGAAGCTGCGCGCGTCGCCATCACCCGCCATGTTAAACGCGGCGGCAAGGTTTGGATTCGGATTTTTCCCGATAAGCCAATTACCAAAAAGCCGGCCGAAACTCGCATGGGCAAAGGCAAAGGTTCTCCAGAAGCGTGGGTGGCGGTGATCAGGCCCGGTCGTATCCTCTATGAGATCAAGGGAGTTCCCGAAGCAATCGCGCGGGAGGCCTTAAACTTAGCAGCGCATAAGCTGCCCATTCAGACTCGTTTCGTGTCAAGGCAGGATGTTCTATGAAAGCCAGCAGCGCTCTCCGGGATATGACTAAAGATGAATTGCTCCAGAAACTGGATGAGTTTCGAGGAGCCTTATTCAACCTCACCTTTCAGCACAAGACCGGCCAACTGGAGAACACCGCACAGCTCAATAAAACCCGGAAGAGTATTGCCCGGGTTTTGACCATCATCAGTGAACTGGACCACAAGACCACGGTATGAGGCTACCCCCTATGGAAGGACAGAAGTCACGAAGGAAAACACGCGTCGGAACGGTGATCAGCGACAAGATGGACAAGACCGTGGTCGTCAGAGTCGAGCGGCTTGTGCATCATTCCCAATATCACAAGTTCATTCGCCGCCAGAATAAATTCACGGCCCACGACGCTAACAATACATGTCAGGTGGGAGATCGCGTACTGATCGAAGAGAGCCGGCCCCTGAGCAGAACCAAGCGCTGGGTTGTGGTAAGAACGTTGGATAAAGCGGTCATGTAATTGGCGTGTTGTGAATGGAAGGATTGACGTGGAAAGATTCTGGCGATCGCAACACGAAAGACGGAGTAACCCATGATTCAAGCGGAAACGCAACTGAACGCTGCAGACAATTCCGGAGCAAAACGTCTTTATTGTATCAAGGTGCTCGGGGGCACGCGCAAACGTTATGCAAGTGTCGGCGATATCATCGTGGTCTCGGTAAAGGAAGCCATCCCCAATGCCAAAGTCAAGAAAGGGGATGTCCTCCGGGCCGTGGTGGTGCGCACCAAGAAGGAAGTAAGGCGCCCGGATGGTTCCTATATCAAGTTTGACGACAACTCCGCCGTTCTTATAAACGCAGCCAAGGAGCCCATTGGCACCCGCATTTTCGGTCCGGTGGCACGGGAATTGCGCGCCAAACAGTTCATGAAAATCATCTCGCTTGCTCCCGAAGTGCTTTAGTTTTGGATGAGGACATGTTTCCATGGAAGAACGAAAAAAATATCGCATTAGGAAAAACGACACGGTAAAGGTGATCGCCGGCAAGGAAAAGGGTAAGAGCGGCAAGGTGATGCGCGTCATCCCCAAAAAGGACCGGGCGATTGTGGAAAAGCTCAACCTTGTCAAGCGCCACATGAAGCCAAGCCAACAATCCAGGCAGGGGGGATACTCGAGAAAGAGTCTCCCATTCAGATGTCCAACCTGATGTTGATTTGTTCCAAGTGTACAGACCCGACCAGAGTGGGCTACCGGATTCTCGAAGATGACCGCAAAGTACGCTACTGCAAGAAGTGCAACGAGGTTATCGACTAGGGGTTGACCTGGTCGCGAAGTTTAGTCGGGATTGGAGGCAATTCATGGCACGTTTGCGAGATAAGTATCAGGAAGAGGTAGCGCCTAAACTCGCTGAGCAATTTCGATACAAGAGCACGATGCAAATCCCCAAAGTCGAAAAGATCGTCATCAACATGGGCCTGGGTGAGGCGATCCAGAATATAAAGATACTCGATTCGGCGGCCGAGGAACTGGGCCAGCTTACCGGGCAGAAGCCGGTCATTACCCGGGCGCGCCAGAGCATCGCCGCCTTTAAGCTCCGGAAAGGGATGCCCATCGGGTGCATGGTTACTCTCCGGGGCGACCGCATGTATGAGTTCTTTGACAAACTGGTCAATGTCGCGTTGCCTCGGGTGCGCGATTTTCGCGGGATTTCCTCAAAGGCTCTCGACGGGCGCGGCAATTACACTCTTGGAGTGAAAGAACACATTATTTTCCCGGAAATCGATTACGATAAAATCGACAAGATCAAAGGGATGAATATCACCATCGTCACCACCGCCCGAACGGATGATGAGGCCCGCACGTTACTTTCACTAATGGGCATGCCGTTCAAACAGTAAGTACAGGAAAAGGAGGCAACCGCGTGGCAAAAAAGTCACTGATTGCAAAATCAAAACGCCGTCCGAAATTTGAGGTGAGGACTTATAACCGCTGCCCACTTTGCGGCCGACCGAGGGCGTTCATCAGGAAATTTGGCATTTGCCGAATTTGTTTTCGGAACATGGCCCTCAAGGGAGAACTGCCCGGCGTGATTAAGGCAAGCTGGTAGCCAATTGGGTAATTCAAAGGAGCAGGTTTTATGGCAGTAACGGATCCCATTGCTGATTTACTTATTCGTATAAGGAACGGCCAGACGGCCCGTTTCGATAAGGTGGACATCCCGGCTTCCCGGATGAAAACAAGCATCGCCCGCATCCTCAAAGAGGAAGGCTATATCAAGAATTTTAAGCTGATGCGAGACAACAAGCAGGGGGTCCTCCGCGTCCACTTGAAGTACGACGAAAACCGCGAAGGCAGCATCGCCGGGACAAAACGCTTAAGCAAGCCGGGATGCCGCGTTTATGTGGGCCATGATGAAATCCCCCGGATTATGAATGGTATGGGAATCGCCATACTGTCCACATCGAAGGGGTTGATGACCGATCGGCAGGCGCGAAAAGAGGTTGTCGGCGGTGAATTGCTTTGCTCGGTCTGGTAGCACGAGCCATTTGGGAGCGGAAGAATTCGCCGCGGATCACTCATGAGTTTTGAGTGCTTTTTCGATAGACAGGAGTAGTTGCATGTCACGCGTGGGAAAGTTGCCCATCAAGATTCCTCAGGGAATAAAAATCTCCCTGGAGGAACTCATGTTGACCATATCGGGGCCCAAAGGCACCTTGGTGCGCCCGGTGCCCGAACAGCTGGATCTCGAAGTGGACCAGCACTCCATTCATGTCAGGCGCCGGGATGATTCCCGCGTAGCGCGCTCCCTCCACGGCCTGCTGAGGGCACTGGTATTCAATATGGTGGAAGGGGTGAGTCAGGGTTTTACAAAGACCCTGGAAATTCAGGGGACAGGCTACCGTGCCGACGTCCAGAATGAGGTCCTGAACCTCAGCCTGGGCTATTCTCACCCGATTAATTTCGCCTTGCCCGAAGGAGTAAAAGCCACGGTTGAGCGGCAAAATGTGATCCGGCTGGAAGCAATTGACAAGGAACTGTTGGGAGAAACAGCAGCCCGAATTCGTGCTCTGCGAGCGGTTGAGCCCTACAAGGGAAAAGGCATCAGGTATGCAGGGGAAAAGGTCCATCGGAAGGTCGGGAAGGCTGGTTCTAAAAAATAAGGTCATATGAGGTAAGCTAACATGGCTTCGAAAATTAACACGCGTGAAGTTTCACGTCTTAAACGCAAGAAGCGCATCCGCAAGAAACTGAGTGGAAGTCCTGAGCGACCTCGCTTGACAGTCTTTCGGAGTGACAAACACATTTACGCACAGATCATCGATGATACCGCTGGTAGTACCCTCGCCACCGCATCAACCTTATCGCCCGAATACCGGGAACTGGGTTCCCTGAAAGGCAAGCTCGAAGCTGCGAAGCGGGTGGGCGACCTGATTGCTCGCAAGGCTAAGGACAAAGGTATCACCAAGGTGGTTTTCGACCGCAGCGGGTACATCTACCATGGCCGCGTGCAGGCGCTTGCCGATGCTGCCCGTCAGGCCGGTTTAGACTTTTGATTCCTGTCAAATTTCTTTCAATGGAGGCATGCAATTGTTAGCTGTCGAATCGAGTCAACTCCAGTTGATCGACAAGGTCGTCCATATCAGTCGTGTGGCCAAAGTCGTGAAAGGCGGCCGCCGCTTTTCTTTCAGTGCGATTGTGGTCGTGGGTGACGGCAATGGCCGCGTCGGATTCAGCCTTGGAAAAGCAAATGAAGTGCCGGAGGCAATCAGGAAGGGTTTGGAATCGGCGAAACGCAGCATGTTCGATGTCCCCCTCGTGAATGAGACGATCCCCCATGAGATTCTGGGGCGCTTCGGCGCTTCCTCCGTGGTCCTGAAGCCCGCCTCGCCCGGTACCGGGGTGATCGCCGGGGGAGCGGTGCGCGCTATCATGGAAGCAGCCGGTATCCATAACATTTTGACCAAATGCATCGGCTCGAGGAATCCTCACAACGTGGTTAAGGCCACGCTCCAGGGCCTAAAGCATCTTCGAAGCGGGGAGCGGGTCGGCAAAACACGGGGTCGTGATATTCAGGAAATCCGGGCGTGAGGACAAGCCGGGTGGAACCGCTAAGATCATGACGGGAGAGTTTTCAGCTCGCAAATCCTGGTCAGCTCCGACAGCATTACCAAGCGCTGTCGTTCGAGGAAATCGATATGTCTAAATCCATTCAAGTCACCTTGGTCCGGAGCCCCATTGGCCACCCCGAAAAACATCGGAAGATCCTTAAGGCTTTGGGACTCACCTATTTGAATAAGACCGTAACCCTCTATGGAACACCGAGTATTATGGGGGCGATTCGAAAGGTAATCCACCTGGTGGAAGTGAACGAAATCTAAGTGTGAACGACTTTCCATAAATTGGATAGGTTACGATGAGACTGGAAGATTTGGCTCCCGCAAAAGGGGCGAAGAGCAGTAGGAAACGTGTCGGAAGAGGCTGTGGTTCCGGTCTGGGGAAGACCGCAGGACGAGGCACCAAAGGCCAGAAATCACGCTCCGGTGGTGGTACTGCGCCATGGTTCGAAGGCGGACAGATGCCTTTGCAGCGTAGAATACCAAAACGAGGATTCACCAATATTTTTAAGAAGCAACACAGCATCGTTAACCTGAGCGACCTTGAACGGTTCGCAGGCGAGAGCCAAATCGGACCAAAGGAACTGCTTCAAGCGGGTCTCGTGAAAACGGTCGATGACGGGATCAAGTTATTGGCCAATGGCGAGATAACCCAAGCTTTCACCGTTCAGGTTCACAAGGCAAGCGCTGCCGCGGTCAGCAAGGTCGAGGCAGCGGGCGGGCGCGTTGAGCTGATCCCCTTGCATAATAAGAGGAATTAAAGGTTGCTTGCAGCTTTCCAGAACATCACCAGAATTCCGGAGCTTAAACGCCGCATCAGTATGACGTTGATCCTCCTTGCGGTGTATCGGATTGGAGCCCATATCCCCACGCCGGGGATCAATGCCGAGGCCCTCGCGGCTTTTTTCAGAGCCGCCCAGGGGACTCTGCTCGGGCTCTTTGACATGTTCTCCGGCGGCGCTCTCAGTCAATTGTCCGTGTTCGCCCTGGGGATCATGCCCTACATCAGTGCGTCCATCATCCTCCAACTCCTGACCGTGGTAATCCCGCATCTTGAGCGGCTCAGCAAGGAAGGCGAGGCCGGTCGCCGCAAAATTACCCAATATACCCGCTATGGCACGGTTGTCCTGAGTATCATCCAGGGCTTTGGCATTGCCGTCGGGGTGGAAGGCATGTCGGCACCCGGCGGTGAAATGGTGGTTCTCCAGGCGGGGTGGGGTTTCCGCCTGATCACTATTATCACGCTTACCGCGGGAACCGCCTTCATCATGTGGCTCGGCGAACAAATTACCGAACACGGGATTGGCAATGGCATTTCGCTGATCATTTTCGCCGGGATTGTCGCGGGAATCCCCAATGCCTTCGTGAGCACCACGCGGCTGCTGAAAGCCGGCGAAATGAGCCTTTTTGTGGTCCTGCTCCTGTTGGTCATGATGGTGGTGGTGGTGGCCTTTATCATCTTCATGGAACGTGGGCAAAGACGCATCCCCGTTCAGTACGCCAAAAGAGTGGTGGGAAGGCGGGTTTACGGCGGTCAGAATACGCATATCCCGCTGAAAATCAATACCTCCGGGGTTATTCCTCCGATCTTCGCCTCATCCATCATCATGTTCCCCGCCACGGTGGCGAACTTCATCGATGTGCCCTGGGTGCAAACCGTCGCCGGTTATATGACGCCCGGGCATTGGCTCTATTCCGCGCTTTACGTTGGCTTCATCATCTTCTTCTGTTTCTTCTATACGGCCATCGTGTTCAACCCGGTGGACGTTGCCGATAACATGAAGAAGTATGGAGGTTTTATTCCGGGTATTCGGCCAGGAAGGCCTACGGCCGAGTACATTGATAAGGTGCTCAGCCGCATTACTCTCGGTGGGGCCGTTTACGTCTCGGCAGTGTGTGTTCTCCCTACCTTCCTCATTCAAAAGTTCAGTGTCCCCTTCTACTTTGGAGGGACCGCGCTCCTGATCGTTATTGGTGTTGCAATGGATACGTTGGGACAGATCGAGGCCCATATGCTCTCTCGCCACTACGATGGTTTCCTGAAGAAGGGGCGCATCCGTGGTCGGCGCTAGGGGCAGGCGATGAGAACGCCGGGGGAAAGGAAAGGCTTGGCCCAGGGCTGTAAGAAGAAGAGCTGTCTTGACCGCTGCACACAAAAAGGAAGGAAGGGAAGATGAACATTGTTTTATTGGGTCCGCCGGGAGCCGGCAAGGGAACCCAGGCCAAACGCTTAATCGAGGCTTACGGAATTCCCCAGATTTCAACGGGCGACATGCTTCGCGCAGCCCTTAAAGCGGGGACACCCCTCGGGCTCGAGGCAAAGAAATATATGGACCAGGGCGCTCTCGTCCCGGATAGCGTCGTCATTGGCCTGGTGAAGGAGCGCATTGAGCAGAAGGACTGCGCCAAAGGGTATATGCTCGATGGTTTTCCTCGTAATGTGAGCCAGGCGGAGGCACTCGACCGGATGCTTGCGGAGCTGGGGCAGAACATTGACCATGTCGTTTGTGTTGAGGTGCCCAACGACGAACTGGTGCGCCGTTTGACCGGTCGTCGCACCTGTCGAAATTGCGGGGCCGGCTTCCACGTGATGTTTGACCCTCCCCAAGAAGGCCGGCACTTGCGATAAGTGTGAAGGAGAGCTGTACCAGCGCGATGACGACAATGAGACCACCGTCACCTCTCGCCTGAAGGTTTACGAAGACTCGACCAAACCTCTGATCGATTATTACGAAAAGCAGGGCAAATTGCGTCGCATCGATGGTGTGGGTAACATGGACGCCATTCTTGGCCGCATTAAGGCAGTGCTTGGATAGAGGACCTGGTAATTGATTGTTTTGAGATCTCAGCGGGAAATTGAGAAGATCCGGAAGGCCTGTCTCATTGTGGCTGAGATTTTGAAGCGCCTGGAACAGCATGTTGAGCCTGGGGTCACCACTTGGGACCTGAACGCACTGAGTGAGGAGCTGGCCGCGAAGCAAAAGGCCACACCGGCGTTTAAAGGATATCACGGGTACCCTTTCGCGCTGTGCACCTCGGTCAATGCGGAAGTCGTCCATGGGATGCCGTCAAAGCATCGCCAGTTGAAAGAAGGCGACATCATCAGCCTCGATTTTGGGGTTTCGGTCGAGGGCTACTATGGAGATGCCGCCATAACCGTTCCCGTGGGGAACGTAAGCGAGGAGGCGAGAGAGCTTTGCCGCGTGACCGAGGAATCACTCTACGAAGGAATCCGCCAGGTCGTGCCGGGGAACCGGCTGTCGGATATTTCCCACGCGATCCAGCAATACGTCGAGGCACGCGGATTTTCCGTAGTCAGGGAATTTGTAGGACATGGAATCGGTCAAAAGCTCCATGAGAGTCCGCAGATTCCCAATTATGGTCCCGCCGGCAAAGGGGTAGTCCTGAAGCCGGGAATGGTCTTTGCGATTGAGCCCATGATCAACCGGGGGCGCCCTGAAGTGGACATTCTTGACGACCAGTGGACGGCGGTCACCGTTGACGGGAAGCTTTCAGCCCATTTCGAGCACACCGTTGCGGTGACGGAAAACGAAGCGGATATTCTGACGAAAACGTAAGCTGCTATTTACAAGCGGCGATCGAGAGAATATAATATCTTTTTTTAAATTCGGTCACCGAAGAACCCAAGGAGAAAATCGCGGGCATGGCTAAAGAAGACGTCATTGAAGTTGAGGGCACCGTTGTCGAGACTCTTCCCAATGCCATGTTTCGTGTTGAGTTGCCCAATGGCCATCGGATCCTGGCTCACATCTCCGGAAAAATGCGGATGCATTTCATTCGAATTCTTCCCGGTGATAAGGTGACGGTTGAGCTTTCACCCTATGATCTGAGCCGAGGCCGTATCACCTACAGATCAAAATCCTAGCGCATCTTTTTTAGGGATTGCAGAAGAAGAGATGATGGCATGAAAGTGCGAGCATCGGTCAAGCGAGTTTGTCGGAAGTGCAGGATCATACGCCGTCACGGGACGGTCCGCGTTATCTGTGAAAATCCACGGCACAAGCAGAGACAAGGCTAACAGGAGGAATTCACATTGGCACGTATTGCCGGGATTGACTTACCGAAGAATAAACGAATAGAGATCGCCCTTACCTATATTTATGGGATCGGCCGTCCAACCTCACAGAAGATCCTCAATCAGGCCAGTATCAATTGGGACACCAAAAGCGATGATCTTACCGAAGGCGAGATCAACGCCATCAGGCAGATCATTGATACGCATTGCAAAGTCGAGGGAGACCTGCGCACGGAAGTCTCCATGAACATCAAGCGCCTGATGGACCTCGGCTGCTATCGCGGCCTGAGGCACCGCCGAGGGTTGCCGGTTCGCGGCCAGCGGACCCATACCAACGCCCGCACGCGGAAAGGACCTCGACGGTCGGTTATGGGCAAACGGAAGAAGGCTTAATAGGGGAGGGATCATGGCAAGAGAAAGAATGGCCTCACGCAAGAAGAAAGAGCGCAAAAATATTCTCAACGGCGTTGCTCACATTCGTTCAACCTTCAATAACACCATTGTCACGATCACGGATGCAAGCGGCAATGCCCTTGCGTGGGCCAGTGCCGGGAGCCAGGGATTTAAGGGTTCCCGCAAGAGCACCCCCTTCGCGGCACAGGTAGCTGCCGAAGTTGCCGGCAAGAAGGCGATGGAACATGGGGTCCAGAATATCGAAGTCTACGTCAAAGGCCCGGGTTCCGGGAGAGAAGCCGCCCTGCGCGCACTGCAGGCGGCCGGATTCAATATCACCGTCATCAAGGATGTCACCCCGATTCCTCATAACGGATGCCGACCTCCCAAGCGTCGTCGGGTTTAAGGAAAAGATGCGAACGGTTCTTGCGAAGTTCTTGGACTGTATAATTGACATGAGGAGAAAGCCTTGGCTCGTTACACCGGTATGAATTGCAGGATTTGCCGAAGAGAAACGATGAAGCTTTATTTAAAGGGTGATCGCTGCTATTCCGACAAGTGCGCCGTTGAGCGACGAAACTTCCCTCCCGGGCAGCATGGCCAGGGTCGCGGTAAATTTTCCGATTACGGGTTGCAGCTTCGCGAAAAACAGAGGATCAAGCGGATGTATGGCTTGCTTGAGAAGCAGTTCAAGACCTATTTCAAGGAAGCAGACCGTCAGAAAGGGGTCACGGGCACCAACTTCCTGGTCCTGCTGGAACGGCGGTTGGATAACACCGTCTACCGGCTTGGTTTCGCCAACTCCCGCGACCAGGCCAGGCAGCTCGTGCGCCACCGGCACATCCAGGTCAATGGTAAAAGGGTGGACATTCCCTCATACCTGTTACGGCCCGGAGATACCGTCAGCATCATCGAGGATAGCAAGAACCTGACTTGTATCAACGACGCCCTCGAAGCGCTCCCGCGTCGCGGGCTTGGTCCCTGGCTGGAGCTGGATAAGACAAAATATGAAGGCATCTTCAAAACCTTTCCGACCCGGGAAGAGATGAATCTGCCCGTGCAGGAACAGCTTGTCGTGGAGTTCTATTCCAAATAGAAGGTCATGGCCTTCTGTTTCGTCACGTCGAGCTAAGAAGAAGTCCCATGGGGTTCATTTTATCTCCTGGGGCTGTCTTTTTGCCTCTGTATAAAGGCAATTCTGTGGCCCTTTCTCTTAACGAGGAAACGAGATGCAAAAGAACTGGCGCGAACTAATCAAACCCAAGCGCTTAGATGTTGACTATAAGGGCCGGCCAGACACCTACGGCAAATTTGAGTGTGAACCGCTGGAAAGGGGTTTTGGCATTACCCTGGGAAACGCTCTCCGGCGAGTGCTCCTCTCTTCGCTCCAGGGTTCAGCCATCACCGGTGTTAAAATCGATGGCGTTCTCCACGAATTCTCCACCATTCCCGGAGTCCTCGAAGACGTAACCGACGTTATCCTGAACCTCAAGGAAATCCGCCTCAAGATGCACGGTGAAGGGTCGCGGCTCCTGGTCATCGAGAAAGAGGGCGAAGGGGAAGTAACCGCGAAAGCGATCCACACGAACGAGATGGTCGAGGTCCTGAACCCTCAGCAACACGTCTGCACCCTGGCGAAAGACGCGAAGCTCCGCATGGAGCTCACGGTCAAGCAGGGCAAAGGTTATTTCCCTGCCGAGCGGAATCTCGAAGAGAATCAACCAATCGGGACCATACCCATTGATGCCATCTTCACTCCCGTTCGAAAGGTCAGCTACAATGTGACCCAGGCTCGCGTCGGACAGATCACTGACTTCGACAAGCTGACCATCGAAATCTGGACCGACGGCAGCGTCAAACCCGATGATGCCCTCGCCTACTCTGCCAAAATCCTCAAGGACCAGTTGAATATCTTCATCAACTTCGAAGAGGAAGCGGAGACTCCCGAAGAAGAGGTGAGGCTCGAACCGGCCTTCAACGAAAATCTTTTTCGCAGCGTGGATGAACTGGAGCTGTCTGTTCGCTCAGCCAACTGCCTGAAGAACGCCGATATCCGATACATTGGCGAACTGGTTCAGAAAAGTGAAGCCGAAATGCTCAAAACCAAGAATTTTGGCCGCAAATCGCTCAACGAAATCAAAGAAATTCTCGCCGAGATGGGCCTGTCACTGGGAATAAAGCTTGAGAATTTCCCAAGCCGCTTAGAAATTGAACAGCGAAGAAAGGAACAGGAATAGCCGTGCGCCATGGAGTTTCCGGGAGAAAACTGAGTCGGACGACAAGTCACCGGTCTGCCATGTTTCGAAATATGGTGACTTCTTTGCTACAACATGAACGGATTTACACAACCTTGCCGAAAGCCAAAGAACTGCGCCGCTGGGGTGACTGGATGATCACGCTGGGGAAGCGGGGAGACCTGCATGCGCGGCGGCAGGCGCTGGCAACGATCCGGGAGAAGAACACGGTGCATAAGCTTTTTGAGGAGTTGGCCTCGCGTTATCAGAACCGTCAAGGGGGGTATACGCGCATTGTCAAGGTCGGATTCCGGCGTGGCGATGCATCTCCCATGTGCCTGATTGAATTAGTCACCGATGCCAAAAGCCCGCCCCAGAAGGGACGCGCAAAAAGCGCTCCCCCGGTGACGGCGGCACCCCCGGCACAAACCAAACCGTCGGCTGAGGTGAGTGAAAGTGTCACGGAAGAAAAATAACGCAGATCTCGAACTCTGATTTCTTCGAAGAAAAAAACAACCCGCTCAGGCGGGTTGTTTTTTTCCAGTGATTCATGGTTTGCTTTGCCGGCTGGAAAACTAAGGCGATTTCTCTTCCTCCCGCTGAAAGTGACCTGGGCATTCCCGGCAGGTGAAGCCACTCCACATCGCCTTTGCCGCCTTATCGAGGCAATAATCGTAGAACTGACAGGCAAAATTTCGGACCCCTCGGCCTTCTTTACACATCATAGGGTTTGCCGAACTTCTGCCCTCCCTTTCAGATTGAATTATTTGTCCACGATAAGCCTTCTCTTTGGCCATTTTGATTGTCTCCTCATCAAAGCCGAAGGTTTCAAAGGAGGCTTCAGTTCTCATCCGGTAATTCCTCTATCAATCAAATAAAGAAGGATTGCCAAGCTATGTCACGCGACCGCAATTCGAGAATCGTGAGATGACTCTTTAAAAATCTGCCTTTTTCCGCTATCTGACCGTAACCGAGGCCATCAACAGGCGGCCGCTACCGGCTTGCTTCCTCGGGACGTAAGAATTGGCTGAGCCGGTTTTCTTCCGAAAGATTTTAGTATAAGCGCATGAGAATTCGCTGACAAGACTGTCCCGCAAATTGTTTGAAAGGACGAGACCCTTCATGTTCCCGATTTCAAAATCGTCTGTTTGTAGAGTGCTGATGACTGCCGCCGCCCTCTTCTTCGTCGTCGCCGCCCTTGCGATGATGCAGAGGAAAGAACCTTTCTATACCTGGTTTTACTCTTTCGCGTGGTGGAGCTTCATCCTCTTTGTCGAGTCCTTCCTTTTCTCTCGCGGACACCGCTCTCTGCTCTTTGCCGACCCCACTGGGTTCCTGCTGCTCTTGCCGCTTTCGGTAACGATCTGGCTCATCTTCGAGGTCTTCAACTTCCGCCTCCAAAACTGGCACTATCTGTATCTGCCGCCAGAGAGAGGAGTGCGATGGCTCGGGTATACCATCGCCTATGCGACGGTCTTGCCGGCCATCTTTACCACGAGAAATCTTCTCGATTATTTTGGGCTATTTCGCGACACCGGGAAAGTCCCTGTTGCTCTTGGTCGCCTCAAGGACTGCAGTTTTCGGATTGGCATTGCCATGCTGGTTTTACCCATCCTTTTCCCCAACATTTTCTTCCCTCTGGTTTGGCTGGCCTTTGTCTTCCTGCTGGAACCGTTCAACTACAGGAACGGAGGCCGAATCGATCCTGCGCGATTTGGAGAAGGGCTCAGGCAGGAACCTCTACCTGCTTCTCCTGAGCGGGCTTGTCTGTGGAATCCTCTGGGAATGCTGGAATTTTTGGGCTGGCTCAAAATGGGTATATACCATCCCCTATCTGGGATTCCTGAAAGTCTTCGAAATGCCGATCCTCGGTTTTCTCGGCTTTCCCCCATTTGCAGTGGCATGCTATGTGATGGTGAACAGCTTTTTCCTCCTGCTCAATCGCATCCAAGAAAACCAGAATCCAAGAACCAGAATTATCGTTTTCGATGGCAATCGGGATCATCATGGTCCTATTTGCCGTCATGGTTTACTCCGGAATTGATGCTTTCACGGTAATTTCTTTCAGGCGGGCGGGGTGATCACTTGAATACGCTTTTGAGGCTCACGGCGGCAGCAGAATCAGCAAGCCATGCGCGCGACCGGCAGGAGCCCTTCGACCAGTTAAGGTCAATGTCGAAAATCGGCGGCTGAGCCGGCCTGCCCTGTGCCGCCCCTTCGTGGCGGCAATTTGCCGTAAGACAAACGTTTGATCTTGAGGCATAATAATAGATCCGAATTAGAACGTTGAATCCCATGGGAAAAGAGCTGCTCCAGGGTGAAAGCCCGAGGATCAAAGTGAAAGAGAATAGGCCCTCTTCAGCCGCCGTGATCAGCCTGGGTTGTGCCAAGAATTTGGTGGACAGCGAAGTCATGGTCGCCTGCCTGGCGGAGCTCGGCTATGCGATGACCTCCGACCCGTCGGAGGCGTCCTTGATTCTGGTGAACACCTGCGGCTTTCTGGAAAGTGCCGTGCAGGAAGCCATCGACACCATTCTCGATCTTGCGCGGTACAAAGTGGAGCGGCTCCTGTAAACGCCTTCTGGTGGCGGGATGCATGGTCCAGCGCTATGGCAGAAAGCTCTTGGAACTCATGCCTGAAGTGGATTGCTTTTTGGGCACGGAGCATTTCTACGATCTGGGAAGAATCCTTGCAGAGTGTGATCAGGGAACTTCCGGACGCCTGTGGATCTCTCCGCCACGGTTCCTCTTTCACAGCGACCTGCCCCGCTTGCAATCGACGCCGTTCTTTACCGCCTACGTGAAAATCGCTGAAGGGTGCAGCAACCGCTGCACCTACTGTTTGATTCCCCATCTGCGGGGCCCTTACCGGAGCCGCTCGGTGGAGGACATCCTCGTTGAAGTTGAGCGCCTTGCCGCAGATGGGGTGAAAGAGATCAACCTGATCGCCCAGGACACCACCGCTTTTGGATCGGATCGCGCCGATCCGGACGCCCTCATCAGGCTCCTCGAGGCCCTGGAAGCCGTCGCCGGAATCGCATGGATAAGGCTCCTTTACGCCTACCCCGACCGGGTCAGTGAAGCGCTTCTGCGGACCATGGCCCAGTCCGGAAAGATTGTGCCCTATCTCGATCTTCCTTTCCAGCATTGCGTTCCCAGGATTTTGAAGGCCATGGGCCGCGCGGCTCCCTTTGAAAATCCTGAGGACTTGATCGCTCGCATCCGCCGTCATATTCCCGACATTGCCCTGCGCACGTCGCTGATCGTCGGGTTTCCCGGTGAAACGGAGGCCGATTTTCAAGCGCTCGTTGCTTTTGTTGAACGGGTTGAATTCGACCATCTGGGGGTTTTTGCCTTTTCGCCCGAAGCCGGGACCCGCGCCGCCAGGCTCCCGAGACAACGTGCCGAGAGGACGAAGGAGAAGAGGCGTCAGGCGCTGCTTACGGTTCAACGATCGCTCTCGAGACAACGACTCGCGTCGCGCATCGGGCAAACCGTACCGGTATTGATCGAGGGCTTCCATCCGGAAACGGAGCTGCTGCTGAGCGGACGCCTTGCAACTCAGGCTCCGGAGGTTGATGGGATGGTGATCCTTACCAGGGGACAGGCAGCCATCGGCGATCTGGTCCTTGCTCGCATTACGGCCGCTCATGACTACGATGTGGAAGCCGAACTATGCATGGTCTCGAAACCCCCGGTTTCTGGTCACGATGCGATGAAGCTTCCCCTAAGCACCGTTCAGCAGAAATAAGTATCCATCATCCACCCCGTCATACCGGCGAAAACCGGCATCCAGTATCTTTCCGGATTCCGGCTTCCGTCGGAATGACGACAAGGTCATCGGCCACTTCATGGTGTGGACGTGCAGTAAGCACATGACCGGAGGACGCGGGAAATGCGTGGGCTGAGCCAAAACACTTTGACATGCCGGAATAATTTCGTTATGAATCGACTGTTTCGGCTGCGGAAACCGTCAGCAGAGAAACAAGCGGGTCTATTTTTTTGAAATTCTTGAGGGTCATGAATCAAACAGGCACGGCAGCGGTGAATTCATCACTTCCCACCGGGTTCTTTGCGCAACGTCACGAGGACCTTAAAGGACGAATTTATACTCGAATCCGGCCGGATTTGGAACGGATTGAAGCGGAAATAGACCGCAATCTATCTTCCAGCGTCCCTTTCATTTCCACTGTTGGCCGCCATATCATGGGAAGTGGGGGCAAGCGTTTGCGGCCCCTGCTGATGATTCTCTCGGCACGGCTGTGCGGCTACCAGGGCAACCACGATGCGGCGCTGGCAATAGTTTTTGAATTCCTGCACGCTTCTTCACTCCTGCATGACGATGTTGTTGATAATGCTGAATTCAGGCGCAATCAGCCGGCGGCAAACACGCTGTGGGGCAATCCCGGGGTGGTGTTGGTCGGCGATTTTCTCTACTCCAAGTCGATCCTGATGACGGTTGGCTACAATGACATCCGCATCCTGGAGGCGCTTTCCGAAGCTACCACCAAGATGGCGGAAGGGGAAGTGCTGCAGCTCGTTCATGCCGACAACCTGGAACTCAGTGAACCGGAATACCTGGAGGTCATCACTCGTAAGACCGCGGTGCTCATCAGCGCTGCATGCCAGATCGGGGCAATTTTTGGGGGTGGCGAGGCGGAACAGGAGAAAGCCCTGAGGACCTATGGGCATAACCTTGGCATCGCCTTCCAGCTCATTGACGACACCCTGGATTACACCGGGGACGAGAATGAACTGGGTAAGCCTGTGGGCAACGATATCCAGCAGGGAAAGGCGACCTTACCTCTGATTTATGCTCTCCGGAATGGCAGCTCGACTGATAAGAAAAGGGTACGAGAGCTTTTCAGCGCCGAACAGATTCCCCTCGAGCATTTCCACGAAATAAGAGAATGGGTGACCCGTTCAGGCGGGATAGCCTATACCCGGCAACTGGCATCAGAATATGTGGACAGGGCCAAAGAGGCTATCCGGATTTTCCCGCTTCATCCCACCAGGGAAGTTCTCTTCGATCTTGCCGACTACGTGATTTGCCGAAGAACTTAAGCACAGCCGCAATCGTACGCTCTGGTTTTTCTTACGGGTCCCTTTCCGGCGTCGCCGGGCGCCCGAGCCATTACTCTCCCGTCAAGAAGCCAAGCCCTTCGTGACAGCCATTTCCGATGTCGTCAAATTTTGGCGCTTCTTGTTTGGGCGCACGGTTCATGGTAGATTAAGGGCTTTGAAACCATGAGTATTGGTGGGCGGGGATTTACTTCCGCGTGATCGCGGCGGATGGAGTGCCGTGCCGAGAGCCCCCTTTCTGGTGCCGGCAATAGTTTCGTAGAAGCGGTGTACAGTGACAGGAACGACCATGCACGCTCAGTATTACCCCATGTTTGTTTCCTTGAAGAACAGAGTGTGCCTGGTGGTTGGGGGTGGAGCGGTAGGAGAGCGCAAGGTCCGGGGCCTCCTCCCATATGGAGCAACCCTTCGGCTCGTTGCGGAAGAGCTTACACCCTGGCTGCAGGCTCAATGCGACCAGGGAACGGTGCTGCTGGTCGGAAAGCGTTACGGAAGGGTTATCTGGAGGACGTTGATCTGGTTTTTGCGGTCACCAATGATTTCGCCTTGAACCGCGTTATCGCCGAGGATGCCGAAAGCCGCAGGTTATGGTGCAACATGGCTACGGAACCCGAAGCGGGGTCCTTCATCGTGCCTTCCATGGTGCAGCGGGGCCGGCTCACCATCGCCGTCAGCACGGGCGGCGCCAGTCCCGCGATGGCGGTCCGCATAAAACGGAAACTGGAACATGAATTTGGCACCGAATGGATCATCCTGCTCAATTTTATGACGCTCTTGCGAACCACCATCCAGTCAAAAGGGCTGGAGAGTGCTCAGAACCAGCAAATTTACCGCAGCATTGCCGAACTTCCCCTGCCGGAGTGGCTTCGGAACGGAGAAGAGACTCGAATCATCGAGGCCATCTCTGACACTTGTCACCCCTGGGTCAGTCTGAAGGAACTCAAACAAATCTGGAATGAAGCATGGAATCAGTCTTCCTGGTAATTGCCACTTTGTGTTACTGTGCCGGCAGCGTCGGATATTTTGTTTATCTCTTCCGCGATGATAAAACGATCCACCGGATCTCGTGGGGCATCCTTTTGGTGGGAGCACTTTTTCACGGCAAGGCTATCCTGCTCCGCTCCCTCAGCGTCGGGTATCTGGCCGTGACCTCCAACCAGGAGGCGCTTTCCTTCTTTGCCTGGATCTTCGTGGTTACCTATCTGCTGCCTTCAATTGCGGCTGAAACTTCGGATCCTGGGCTCGTTCGTCTCGCCATTGGCGGTGGTGTTCATGTTGCTTTCACGCCTGCTCCCGACCGCCATCATTCCCAAGAACGGTGTTTTTCAAAGCGGCTGGGTCGTTCTCCACGTGACCACCCTGTTCCTGGCTAACGCTCTGTTTGCCGTGGCTTTCGGGGTAGGGATCATGTATCTCCTGCAGGAGCGGGAAATCAAAAACAAGAACTTCGGCTACTTCTATTCCCGCCTGCCTTCCCTCGAGCGCCTGGACCATATCAATTACATCTGTTTGATTATCGGGTTTCCCCTCATGACCACCGGCCTCATCACCGGGTTTGCCTATGCCAGCTTCATCTGGCCCTCACCCTGGAATTGGGACCCCAAAGAGATTTTTGCTCTGATTACCTGGTTCATTTACGCCTTCCTGCTTCACGAACGTCTGGCAGTCGGTTGGCGCGGGCGCAGAGCAGCATGGTTGGCCATTTTCGGGTTCTCTGCGGTGCTCACAACCTTTCTCGGTGTCAACCTGATCCTGAAAGGCCACCATACCGTTTTTGTCAGGTAAGATTCGCTATGTGTCACATTGTCCTGCTAGGCATGAACCACAAGACCGCACCGGTGGAGATCCGGGAACAACTCGCGCTGTCCTGCCAGGAGCACGTCAGTCCGCTCCACTTGCTCCCGCATCTGCCTCATGTCGATGAAATGTTCTTCCTCTCGACCTGCAATCGCGTCGAATTCCTGTTCACCTGCCAGGATCGGGATAGCGCAATCCAGGAAGTGAGGGCGCTGCTGCGGACCTATCTCGGCAACCTGTCGGGAGATCTCCTCGATCTGCACCTGTATCACTATGAAAACCTGGATGCGGTGAGGCACCTGTTCCGAGTCTCTTCCAGTCTGGATTCCATGGTTGTCGGTGAACCTCAAATTTTGGGTCAAATCAAATCCGCCTACCGCGAAGCTACCGAATGCCACACCGTCAGGGTGATTCTCAATCGCCTCCTGCACAAAACCTTCTCGGTGGCCAAAAGAGTACGCTCGGAAACCATGATCGGATCGCATGCCGTTTCCATCAGCTATGCCGCAGTAGAACTGGCGCGCAAGATTTTTGGGGAACTCAAGGACAAGCGGGTGCTCCTCGTCGGCGCCGGCGAGATGGCAGAGCTGGCAGCCGAGCATTTTCTCGCCCAAGGGGTCCGTCAATTGACCGTGGCCAACCGTACTCCGGAAAGGGCGTTTGAATTGGCCAGGCGTTTCAGGGCCGATACCATGCCCTTCGAGCACCTCGTCGACGGCATCAAGACGATGGATATCGTTTTGACTTCTACCGGCTCACTCGAGCCCATTTTGCGCTACCACGATGTGAAATCCCGAATGCGCGAACGGCGCAACCGGCCGCTTTTTTTCATCGATATCGCGGTGCCGCGTGATGTGGAAGCCAAGATCAATGACATTGACAATGTTTATGTTTACGATATCGACGATCTTCAGGGGATCATCGAACTCAACCGGGAGGACCGAAAGCGGGAAGCGGAAAAAGCTGAGTATATTATCAGCGAAGAAATCAGTAAGTTTCAGAACTGGCTCAACACCCTGGACGTCGTCCCAACCATTATCGCCCTGCGGGAGAAAGCGGAAAATATTCGATTCAGTGAACTTCAAAGAACATTTTCGCAGCTTCCCGGGCTATCGGATAAAGAACGCCAGGCCATCGAAGTGCTTACCGGATCGATTGTCAAGAAATTGCTCCATGATCCCATCCTCTTTTTGAAGAAGAAAGCGGATCGAGACAGCAAGCAGTCATTCGTCGATTATACCCAACAGCTCTTCAATCTCTCGGATGGGAACGAGATCGATTCATGATTCTTGACGGATCGCTCCGCAGATGTTACAAGTGTCAACTAAGATATTGAAAAATATAAACAAATAACCTGGATTTAGAGGCATGGCAGAGATTCTCGAGTTTGACAAGAAATGTCAGGACCTGAAATCTTCGCGGGATACCGTTCTTCGCCAGCGAAAGATTGAAGCCCTCAGGAAGATCTTCCAGTGCACGCGGTGCATGCTGAAGTGCGCCAAGTGCGGGACGCAACTCGAGACGGAAATGCAGGAGTCCTCCCGATACGCCACGCCTTACACCTTTTGCAGGAACTGTTATGATGAGTACCAGGAGTACCGGGAGCGAATTCAAAAGGACCCGGGCAAAGCCAAATACTATTGGCACAACGACACCTGGATGAAAGTCTGGGAAAGCTGGCTCGAACATCAGAGGTGGTTGGACCAGTACAGGCAATCCAAGGAGTTCCTGCAACTGCTTCAGGAAGTGGAAGATTTATTCAAGAAATAGTCTTTAGATTACTGTGCAAGGAGCGTTTATGATCGGTGGAGTTGGCATGCCGGAGCTGTTGGTTATCTTGGTTATTATACTTATTATCTTTGGAGCGGGTAAGCTTCCGGAAATTGGGGCCGGACTTGGTAAAGGTATCAAAAACTTCAAAAAGGCTACCAGCGATCCCTTAGATTTGGAAAAAACGGAAAAGCTTGAAGAAAAGAAGTCCAATCCCGAATAACGATGCGTTATCGCCCTTCGGGACGGACAGGATTGGTTGATGGTTGATGGTTGATGGTTCTTCGTTACGCAGAGCCATCATCCTAGAAGGGTATGTCGTCCTCCGGACCACCGGGCGGCGGGGGAAGTTCCTCCATGTTGGACTGACCGCCTGCGGGGAGCGTCCCTCCGGTTTTAATGTAGTTCTCACCTGTCGGGGATTGCCCGGGTCTAGTGCCGGCACTGCCCATCAGTCTGAATATCGCGAGCCACGATTTCTGTAGTATAGCGTTTCACACCCTGTGAATCTTGCCACTGCCGGGTCTGCAGTTTTCCTTCAACATAGACCAACCTGCCCTTGCTTAAGAAGATTTGCCATGGTTTCTGCGAGCTTTTTGCAGGCAACGATGCGATGCCATTCTGCGTCGTTCTTCCCAGGTACCCTCGGCCGAACGAATCGGCTCATTGGTTGCCATGTTAAAATTTACCACTGGTGTTCCGTCAGGCATGTAGCGCACATCCGGATCTGCCCCCAGGCGACCAATCAGAATGACCTTATTGATTGTTCCAGCCATAAGGTTCCTTTCTCTTGCTATATGAAGGACGTGTGAATTCAAGGACCCCTTGTCGACCTGGCTCTCTATACCATGACTCACGGACAGGCAGCAAGGTTTATAAGAAGTGCTGGGTGAAGGGTGGGGGGTGACGGGTGAGGGGTGGCGGGAGGACCAGGAAGAAGAATTGCTCGGTTGACTCGCAGTTTTAGAAAGTTTACACTTGGCCCCGATATGTGTAAAGTAACATATTGTTATTTATCATCATCTGAGAATCCGTCCGGGAGGAAGCAGAATCCGGGCATTCTTGCCTAAGCCAGAGCCTCGTCATGGTTTCTGAGGAAACGCTGTGAAGATCGTGCGTTCATTATTCTTTTATCCGGTGTTCTTCATTTCGACCATTGTTCTCGGGGCAATAGCGATTCTTACCACCTTTGTCACCCGCAACAGCAATTGGGCCCACCTTGCTCGGAAGGTTCTGGGGCAACCTGAACCTGTGGGCAGCGGGGGTAAGAGTGCGTGTGACGGGATTCGAGAACCTCGATCCCCGCCATCCCTACGTTTTTCTGTCAAACCATCAGGGCTGGTTCGACATTTTCACCCTCATTGGAAAACTGCGCGTCCAGTTCCGCTGGCTGGCGAAGGTGGAACTTTTCAAGGTCTTCATTTTGGGGCCGGCCATGCGGGCTGCCGGGTATCTTCCCATTGATCGCGGTGATCGCAAGAAAGCGGTGGAAAGCTTGAACGAAGCTGCCTCGAGAGTCAAGAACGGGACTTCCATCGTCATTTTCCCTGAAGGCACGAGAAGCCCGGATGGGGTGTTACGGGACTTCAAGAAAGGTGGCTTTCTCCTGGCGATCAAGTCGCAGCAGTCCATTGTCCCTATCGCGATCAGCGGCTCCCATCGCGTTCTTCAGAAAGAAGGAGACTGGATGATCCAACCGGGGATCATTGACGTTGACCATTGGCAAGCCTATTTCTACCGCTGGCCTTACCGTAAAGGATAATGACATGCTCATGCACACCGTTCGAGAAAGCATTCGCCAGCATCTCACTCCCGAAGAACGTGGCCCGTGTCTGAACGAGAACCGGCAACAACAGAACCCCCCTCTTGATACCTGATATGAATACCCACATGAATTTAGAAACTCCTGAATCATCTGCTCTCAAAGTGGTCCCTCTGGGCGGCCTTGGTGAAATCGGGCTGAACATGATGGTATTGGAATACGAGGATACGGCCGTGCTTATCGACGCCGGCCTCATGTTCCCCAGAGGACGACATGCTGGGCATCGACATTGTCATCCCCGACCTCACTTATTTGCAGGAACGGCGAGACCGTCTCAAGGCGCTGATCGTCACTCATGGTCACGAGGACCATATCGGCGCCATCCCCTTTCTGCTGCGGGAGTTTGCCATTCCGCTTTACGGAACGGCCCTGACCCTGGCGCTTATCCGGGAGAAACTGAAGGAACATGCGCTCCTCGAACGCTGTGAGCTCATTCAGGTTGCCGCCCGTGAAACCATTGCAATTGGCCCCTTCCAGGTTGAATTCATCCAGGTCTGTCACAGCATTCCGGACGGAGTTGGTCTTGCCATCCGCACACCGGTGGGGATTTTGATCCATTCGGGCGACTTTAAGATCGATCACACTCCCATCGATGGAAAAGGCTTCGATTTCGCGCGCTTCGGCGCCTATGGAGAAGAGGGGGTGCTGGCCCTCTTTTCCGATTCCACCAACGTCGAACGTCAAGGCTATACCCTCTCCGAAAGGGATGTCGGCAATACCCTCAGAGAAATCTTTCAGGGCTGCACCGGCCGGATCGTTGTGGCCGTGTTTGCCAGCCATTTGCACCGCATCCAGCAGGTTATCCAGCTGGCGCGGGAGTTCAACCGCAAGGTCCTCCTCAACGGCAGATCGATGCTCGCCAATGTGCGCATTGCGCGAGAACTTGGATATCTGGATTTCGGCCCGCAAGAAGAAATCACCCTGCACGAACTTCCCCGCTATCCCGACCCCCAGGTTTTGCTGCTCACCACGGGGAGCCAGGGAGAACCCCAGAGCGCCCTGAACAGGATGGCCTTTGACGACCACAAGAAACTCAAGGTCAAGCCGGGGGACACCATTATCCTTTCCTCCAAGTTCATTCCCGGAAACGAGCGGACCATTCAAAACATCATCAACCACCTTTATCGCCTGGGTGCTGAAGTCATCTATGAGCAGGTTCGCGATATCCATGTCTCGGGCCATGCCTATACCGAAGAATTGAAGTCGATGATCAACATCGTTCGGCCCCGCTTTTTTATTCCCATTCATGGCGAATTCCGCCAACTGGCCAAACACCGGCAGCTTGCTATCAGCATGGGAATGCCCGCAGATCATTGCCTTTTGGCCGAGAATGGCAGGATCATCGCATTCCGCCCGAATAGTGTTCGTCTTGAGGAACATGTGGAGACGGGACGGGTCTTTGTGGATGGAAAGGGTGTGGGTGATGTGGGTGGGTTGGTTCTGCGCGACCGCCGTCACCTTTCGGAAGACGGTTTCGTGATTGTCTCCCTGGTGATCAACAGAGAGACCAAAGAGATCTTGAGCGGGCCTGATGTTCTCAGCAAAGGATTCATCCGCGAACGGCGTAAAGCGGAAGTGCTTGATGCCGCGAAGGGCCTCGTTTTTGAAGTGTTCGACCGACTGCTTGAACAAGATTTTGAAATTGACTGTGCCGAACTGCAAAGTGAGATAAAACGTGAACTGAAGCGTTTCTTCAACCAGACGCTGGACCGCCGTCCGGTGATCTATCCGATCGTTGCGGAAATCTAGTGGCTAGTGATTAGTGGTTATGGCTGGTGGCTAGTGCTTAGTGATTAGCTAGTGTCGATCCGGAAACCCCATTTTGTAGGAGGGGCTTCCAGCCACGATCGGGGCTGGAAGCCCCTCCCGCAGAGCAAGGTACCACTTTCCCCGGATGAGAACTGGTTATTGGCGGTGAGTGGCTACTACCCACTAGTCACTCGCCACTAGCCACTGAGAAGGGTTTTTGTGGAGCGAAAGAAGCACGAAATCTGGGCCGTTTTTCTCTTGATGCTCACCTTGCTGATTTTGTTCAGCCTCATCTCCTTTCATGCTGATGATCGAACCCTTTTCAATGCTTCCAAAATCGGTCCCCGGAACTGGGTAGGAGCAGTGGGCGCGAACCTTTCCTATTGCCTCCTGTTGCGCCTGGGGGTAGGCGCCCATGCCCTGCCCCTCGTCGGATTCTGGGTGAGCTGGTGTCTTTTTTGCGGCCGCGCCCCTTTTACCTACCGCCGGATACAACCGCTGGGAATCGCCCTGTTTTTGCTCTGTGCCATTGCTCTGGGCGCTATGTACCAGCCCCCCATCGCCCTGCTGAACCAGGAAGGCCTCTCGGGCCTTGGCGGAGATTTCGGGGTTTGGCTTTCCCAGTTTCTGGTCGAGCGCTTCTATGCAACCGGAGCTTATATTATCCTCCTTGGGATGCTCTCTGATCGGGTTTTTGCTCGCTACTCCTTTCTCCCTCAAGGCTATTCTTCAAAAGACGAGCCGGAATGCCTTTTCCGTTCTCGAATGCCTTCTTTCAGCAATTGCAAAATTGCTCGCACGCCAGAAGCGAAGAGCTCCTGCCGAACAAAAAGCAGCGCGAGAACGACCCAACCTTGTGGCACAGGCGCCTCCACCCGGAGAAGATGCGCCTGTGCCTGTGCGTATGCCGACAGTCAAACTGCTGCTGCCTCCCCCGCCTTTGCAGCCCAAGCGAAAGGGGCGAAAGGAAGCGGCGGCATCCGACGCCCTCTTTGACCATGCCGAGCATTATGCCCTTCCCTCCTTCAAGATGCTCGATCATTTTGAGCTCGACACCCATCGGCCCGACTGGAAGAAATTGGAGGAAAACGCCCGGATTCTGGAAGAGAAGCTCGCTGATTTCGGTGTGCAGGGGAAAGTCGTGGCGATTTCTCCCGGCCCCGTGATCACCATGTACGAATATGCACCGGCCCCGGGCATCAAGATCAGCCGCATTGTGAGTCTGACGGATGACTTGTCCATGGCCCTCAAGGCCATCAGCATCCGCGTCGTGGCGCCGATCCCCGGGAAGGCCGCCATCGGCATCGAACTGCCCAATCAGCGACGCGAACCGGTTGCCATCCGGGCAGTGCTGGAGTCCGAGGCCTTTGCTTCGTCCTCAGCGCCCCTGACGATTGCTCTCGGAAAGGATACCACCGGTCAGCCGGTGGTGGCGAATCTTGCCAGAATGCCTCATCTGCTCATCGCCGGCGCCACGGGAACCGGCAAGAGCGTCTGCCTCAATACGGTTTTGACCAGCCTGCTGTTTCGAAACACCCCGCAGGAGATGCGACTGCTCCTGATCGACCCCAAAAGGATAGAGCTCAAGAGCTACCAGGACATTCCGCACCTGATTCATCCCGTGGTTACCGACGCCAAGATGGCGACGCGCTCCCTGCGCTGGGCGGTCCAGGAAATGGAGCTCCGCTATCGCATGCTGGCAGAAAAGAGCGTTAGAAATATTGAAAGCTATAATCGGGCCCTGGCCCGCGAAAAACCGCGGAGCGACAACACCGACGACCTGGCGAACGATGACCTGGGAATAAAGCATCATCATCTCCCGTACATGGTCATCGTCATTGACGAATTGGCCGACCTCATGATGGTGGCCTCCCGCGAGGTGGAAGAATCCATCACCCGCTTGGCGCAAATGGCCCGAGCTGCCGGCATCCACCTGATCCTGGCAACCCAGCGTCCCTCGGTGGATGTTCTGACCGGCATCATCAAGGCCAACATCCCCACGAGGCTCTCCTTCCAGGTTTCTTCACGGATTGACTCGCGCACCATCCTGGATGCAAGCGGCGCTGAAAGTCTCCTGGGTTCGGGAGACATGCTTTTCCTGCCACCCGGCACGGCGAAGGTGCAGCGGATTCACGGCGCCTTCATCTCCGAACCTGAGCTCCAGCGTATCACCGATTTCTGGCGCAGCCAGAAACTGGTGGAGGATACCCTGGGAGAGCGGGTCAATTTCCATGACCAGAATTCCGGCGATGAAATTTTCGAGGATGAATTGGATGAAAAATATGAAGAAGCCATCGAGCTTGTTCTGGAAACGCGGCAGGCTTCCATCTCGATGCTGCAAAGAAGGCTTCGCGTAGGCTATAACCGCGCTGCCCGAATGATTGAAATGATGGAACACCAGGGTGTTGTTGGCCCTTCCGATGGTGTTAAGCCAAGAGAAGTGCTGGGCAGGAAAATCTCATAATCAAGAGTTGGTGGATAGGTAATGAAGAATATTAGTCCTTGCCTGATCGTATTACTTGTAGTCGGTTCTTTCCTGATCTTTCAGCCTCAGCTTCGAGTTACCCATGCTGAGTCGCCTCCCGCCGTCGGCGAAATCCTCAAGAAAACGGGAACGACTTACCAGCAGACGCGAGCGTTCTCTGCCAATTTTCATCAATCGGTCTCCTCCGCTGCGACTGGCAGCAAGGCTACGGAAGCTTCCGGAAGACTGTATTACGAGAAGCCCGCACAAATGCGCTGGGAGTATGAAGAACCCGAGCCTCAAGTGTTTGTTGCCAACCAGCAACTGGCCTGGCTTTATGTACCCTCGGAAAAGCAGATTTCCCTTACCGATCCGCGGAAGATCTTTTCCCACCCTCTGGCTCAGACGTTTTTTCAGGGCGTTGGCGAGCTCAAAAAGCACTACGAAGTGACCCTGGATCATAGCCAATCGAGCAAGGATACTGCCGTCTTGAAGCTCATGCCCCGGAAAGAAGACCCCGAAATCAAGACCTTATACCTGGCAATCGATTTGCAGACCTACCGTATCTCGAGCATCCAGATCCTCAATGCTCTGGGAAACACCAACCGCATTAGCCTTGACTCCCAGAGGACGATGGCAAGCCTCGATCCCAAGCTTTTCGAATTGGACATCCCACCGTCCGTTGACATCGTCGACACCGAAGGCCGCCCGCTGCCCTCTGCTGACATCGAGAAGCTCAAGCATAAGCTCCCCTCAAAATCGGATAAGTAGGGGAGGGAAACGAGGACAACGGCTAAGACGGGTCAAATTGTTCAATACTTTGGATAGAATGCTGGTGGTATCCGGAACCAGCAGCTTGAGGTCATACGCTATGAAGGAACACGATTTGTTGGAACGTATTACGATCAATCCCAAAGTCATGGTGGGAAAGCCTGTCATCAGAGGTACCCGTCTGGCGGTGGAATACATCGTTAGTTTACTTGCCCACGGTGCAGCATTCGAGGAGATTCTCAAAGAATATGAGACGCTGGCCCAGGAAGACATCCTCGGATGCCTTCTGTTTGCCGCCAGATCTCTCCAGAACACTGCTTTTATGCCGCTTCATGTGGAAACTGGGCTTTGTCGGAATTATTAACCATCTCACGACCAATATTCCTTATGCTGATTACTCACCGACCTGATTGTTATTGAGCGCAAGAGGACAAATGTAGCGAAATGCCAGAGCAGTTGATCAGGTCCCTTCGGGACGCTCTTAACCACGAAAAGGCCCGGGAGGAAACCGTAACCAGCAACTCGCAATGCGGAACTTGTCGAAGCAGTTGCTCATGTCCCTTTAGGACACCCGAAGATACACGAAAAAACCGTAGGGTGGGTATAGCAAGGCGGAACCCACCAGAGCTTTTCAGAGCAGAGCCACTATTCGGCTGAGGGTCCTGCGTTTCCCGGGGTCCATTTGACGAAGCCGGTCTTAGCGCCGGTTCCCGTTGGCGTGATGGCGCCGGCTCCCTTCATACCGCCAAACTCGTTGTAGGTTACGGCCAGCCCGACAAACGGAGAAGCCTGCTGGTTTCCCTTGCAGCTTGGATCTACCAGGAAGCTGCCAGAATCGCACCTAGAACCTTTCGTTCCCGTGATTGCGAGACGGCCCATGGCGGTGTGAAGCGTCGCGTAAGTGAATTGATCCCCTCCGAACAATATTCAGATTGATGCCTACCAGGCACGGCCCACTCTCGATAGGCCATTGCCCGGCAACGGCCCACATCTCCGTTTGGGTGTCAAGATTCAAATCCTGGATCAACGCCAAAGGTGTTGACAGCCTATCTTGGAAGGTATTACTATTCTATGATGTAATACTATTATGAAAAAGTCAGGTGAGAGGTTATGGCGACAGAGGCAGTGAAGATTACCCGGAAGGGGCAAGTCACTATCCCCAAGAGGATTCGCGAGAGACTGAAGGCAACCGCCGTCTACTTTGAGATAGTCAATGATGAAGTAGTAGTTCGAGCGGTAAGGGACGCCGCCGGCTCTCTCAGCGAATACGCCGGCAATGTAAAATCCGATATTTCCCTAAAGCAGATGAAAGACAGGGCATGGGAAGAGGCGGCGTATGAGAAAACCGCGAAGAAGTCTGCCTGACACCAACATCCTCATCCGGTATCTCACAAGAGATAATGAACCCCTTTATGCGAGAGCGAAGGAGTTCTTTGATCAGGTCAAGGAAGGAAGCAAGAGGGCCATTATTCTCGAAAGCGTGATTGCCGAATGCATTTACGTCCTCACCAAGATATACAAGGTGCCGAAGAACAGGGCGGCCGAGAGCCTGATCGACGTCCTCCACTACAAGGGCATTGCCAACCCTGATCAGAAAGAACTTATCCGCGCCCTTACCCTCTTAACCGAACGGAACCTGGATATTGTCGATTGCATCCTCTGCGTGAAAGGCGCAGGTTCGAATACGTCGCTTTTCTCTTTCGACAGCGACCTCAATAAAATGAGTGATTCCCTGCGGAACGCGTACCTGGCCACAGAGCCATAAGCGGCGGGTCTGGAGACCCGCCCTCCAGTTGATCGGAGATAGTGTAGAATCTTGAGAAGCGCTTGCAGGACAAGAGCAGGCCAGAATAGCTCGGGTGCCTTGATAACAATGCCTGAACACTGCATCGAGAAAAGCATAGAAGAGTCTGAGGAACAACGACCGTGCTGACTTCACACCAAACTGCAAAACCGCGCATAGCGATCACCATGGGAGACCCCTGTGGGGTGGGGCCGGAGATCATTGTCAAGGCCCTTTCATCGCCTGATCTCCGGGCTTGCTGCCGGCCGGTGGTGATCGGCGAGGCGAAAGCTTTGGAGCGTGCTGTTGCTTTGCTTGGAGCGGACTTGAGCCATCCGTCCGCTCGACGATCCGGAAGAATTGGATGGGGTGACACAGGGGCTGACGAAGGCGGGAACCATCTGTGTGATCAATCCCGGGTCCCTCGCCATCGCGGACATCCCCTACGGGCAGCCATCGCCAGCGGCTTGCCGGGCCGTGATCCAATATATCGAAGAGGCCGCTCGCCTGGCGCTTGCCGGTCGGGTTGATGCGATCTGCCACCTGCCCCATTCATAAGGCAAACTTACAGGAACATGGCTTTTCTTTCCCCGGGCATACCGAATTCCTCCAGCAACTCACCCACGCGGGGAAGTGGTGATGATGCTTGCCGGACCGAGGTTGCGAGTATCCCTGGTCACCATCCATCAAGCGCTCGCGGAAGTTCCCCGGATCCTTGAACGCAGAATTGATTTGCCGCACGATCGCCATAACGGCTGAAGCCCTCGGTCGCGACTTTGGTCTTGAATCCGTTCGCCTTGGCGTTGCCGGACTCAACCCCCATGCCGGAGAGCAGGGCCGGTTCGGGAGCGAAGAAGTGCGAGCTGATCCAACCTGCGATCCGGCAATTTCAGGGAAAGCCCTTACCAGGTTACCGGTCCTCTTTCTCCCGACACGCTTTTCCGTCGGGCTTATGAAGGGGAATTCGAGGCGGTGATTGCGATGTATCATGACCAGGGATTGATTCCGATCAAGCTCGTCCATTTTCATGACGCTGTCAACGTCAGTCTGGGGCTGCCCATCATCCGCACCTCGGTTGATCACGGCACCGCCTACGACCTTGCCGGAACCGGTAAAGCGCATCCGGGAAGCCTCACCGCCGCTCTTTACCTGGCGGCGGGATGGTGCGAAACCGGCGGCGGCGAGCATCAAGGCCAAGTCAACCAGTAATTCCTCGTAGGGTATTCAATGAAATGTTTTGTTCACCGCGGAGAGCGCAGAGTGCACAGAGAGATTTCTCTCTGAAACCATCGAGCGTGTCCAAAGAGTCCTTCTTAGCGTCACCCCCGCATCTTTTTGGCGGGTGTCCGGGCCTTTAAGAAACTGGATTCCCGCTAAAAGCATGCGGGAATGACGATGTGAGGGCTCATTCGGAAATTCAGGACAAGGACGCTAACTTTCTGTTTTTTCACACGCTCTCAGATTTCTCTGCGATCTCAGCGTGCTCTGCGGTTAATTCCGAAGTTTACAGAAAGGCAAGGTCCTCCGCCTCAACAATGATACTTTCATGGACAACATTGTCATTCGTGGCGCACGACAGCATAATCTCAAAAATATAAACGTCACCCTGCCCCGCAACCGCTTCATCGTGATCACCGGGGTCAGTGGTTCCGGGAAGTCGACGCTGGCTTTTGATACGATCTTTGCCGAGGGCGAAAGACGCTACCTCGAAGCGTTGTCGACGCGCGCCCGGCAATTTTTGCAGCGTTTGGATGCTCCCAAAGTGGATAGCGTTGAGGGATTGAGCCCGGCAATTGCCGTCGGGCAGAGCAACCTGACGCGCAATCCCCGTTCGACCGTGGGCACGATGACCGAGATTCATGATTTCCTGCGCGTGCTGTATACCCGGCTGGGAACATTTCATTGCCCCACCTGCGGATCACCGGTTCGGGCATATACCATTCCTCAAATGGTCCAGGAGATTCTCGATTCTTGGCCGGCTGGGAAGTCGGCTGCTGATCCTTGGCCCCCTTGGGGTTATCGGCGAGAGAGACTTGCCGAAGATGATGGGACAATTCCGACGGGATGGTTTTGCCCGCATCCGCCTGGAAGGCAAGATTTATGACCTCGATCCTCCTCCGCTTATCCCCCGCAGAGCCGGCTACAAATTGGAGGTCGTGGTGGACCGCCTCATTCTTAGCCCGGACAAGACCAAACGCCTGAACGACGCCATCGAGCTGGCCGCCAAGGTTGGTCACGGCCTGGTGGGGGTGTCCGCGATAGACGGTGACGAGAAGCTCTTTACTGAATCCTTCGGTTGCCTGTCTTGTGGACGACAAATGCCCGAACCTTCACCCAGCCTCTTTTCCTTTAACCATCCACTGGGAGCGTGCCCGACGTGCAAAGGTTTGGGAACGCAAGGCTACGGGTGCGGGAAACGTTTGTCCTCGATTGTGAAGACGGAAGCCGTCGCCGCCCTTCAATGAAGTGGCTCGTTCGGGCGCTAATGCGTTGTGGTTGATCTGACGATCCAGGATGCTCTGCCGGCTCCCCATCCCGGCGCTGCAACAATGGCTCCGGCAGTTGCGATTACCGGAATCCCAAAGCCAGATCGCCGCGCAGCCGGTCGCCGAAATCCTCCATCGCTTGAAGAGCCTGGAGGAGCTTGGTCTTGCTTACCTGACGTTAGAACGGTCAGCCCCTACGCTCTCAGGGGGCGAAATGCAGCGGTTGCGACTGGCGCAGCAGATCAGTGCGCCCCTGGCGGGCATCCTTTATGTGTTGGATGAACCCAGCATCGGTCTTCATCCGCGAGACCATCAGCGCCTCCTCGAAATCCTCCGGCGCCTTCGCGATAAAGGCAACACCCTGATCGTCGTCGAACATGACCGCAGAGACGATTCTGCAGGCGGATTTTGTCGTCGACATGGGCCCTGGGGCCGGAACGCAGGGTGGCGAAGTAATTTTTTCGGGCTCACCCGAAGCGCTGCTTCATCATCCCACCTCATTGACCGGTGCTTACCTTTCCGGGCGCAAAACCATTCCTCTCCCGAGACGACGCAAACCCTTTTCACAGGGGACCTTGACTCTGGCCGGGGCGACCGGTCATAACCTCAAAGGGATTGACGTGCACTTTCCTCTCGCATGCATAACCTGTGTTACCGGCGTGTCCGGTTCGGGCAAGACCACTCTCGTCATGCACACGTTGTATCGTGCTCTGGCCCGGCACCTTTACCGGAGCAGGGTTCCTCCGGCCGCGTTTGATCGCCTCGATCATCCCGATGCTTTTCATAAAGTGATCCTGGTCGATCAGTCGCCCCTGGGGCGAACCCCTCGCTCTACTCCTGCCACCTATTCCGGAGTTTTTTCCGCCATTCGCGAGCTCTTTGCCCAGTTGCCGGAAGCAAGAATGGGCGGTTACGGAGCAAAGCGCTTTTCCTTCAATGCCAAGGGAGGCCGCTGTGAAGCGTGCAAAGGGGAAGGCGTTCAGAGTATCGAAATGTTTTTCCTGCCCGATGTCTCCGTCACCTGCCCCGATTGCGAGGGCAGTCGCTATAACCGGGAAACCCTGCAGGTCCAATTCAAGGGACATTCCATCGCCGACGTGCTTCACATGACGGTGGCCGAAGCCTCCGGACTTTTTGGAAATATCCCGCTCATCTCGCGCAAGCTGGAAGTCCTCCTTGAAGTCGGTTTGGGTTACCTCCAACTGGGACAGTCCGGGACCACCCTTTCCGGTGGTGAGGCGCAACGGGTAAAGCTCGCTGTCGAGCTTGGCCGGAAAAGCCCGGCCGCCACCCTGTACATTCTCGATGAACCCACCACCGGTCTGCATTTTGACGATATTCAACGCCTCCTTCACGTCCTCCAGCGACTGGTCGACCAGGGGCATACGGTCATTATGATCGAACACCACCCCGACGTCGTCAAGACTGCGGACTACGTTGTCGATCTGGGCCCCGAAGGCGGGGATGAGGGGGGTTACCTGGTGGCGGCCGGTACTCCCGAAGAGGTGGCGCAGGTCGAGAATTCCCACACCGGCAGATATTTGAAAGGCGTCCTGAGTTTCTGCAATCCCCGCGGCCTGTAGCGGTTTGCTCTTAGCTCTTGGTTCTTGGCTCTTGGCTCTTGGCTCTCGGTTCTCGGTTCGGTGTTGGGGGCGGGGAGAGGACCGGGGTAGCATCCCATACGCATTAAGCTAAGACGGTTTTCTGGGCCTTACCCCTTTCTCAAAAGCCTGAAGGCATAAGGACAAAGCCAATGAATATCGAATATCGAACAAGGAACCGCAGAATATCGAAGGAAGCAGGGACTTTGATCTCGAGAAGCGGCCGAGTGGTTTTCTCGTTCGGGTCTTTCAAAGAGTAGAATGTTTTATGGCCAAGCGAAAGAAACAAAAGACTTCATAATTCGAGATTCCTTGTTCGAGATTCGGATATTCATCTTTTCGATCGCCCGGTAACAATTGCGCGTGAGGTTCAAGAGCAAATCCCCACACCGCACTCAGCACTCAGCACTATCCACTGGAGGAGAGGTGGTAGGCAATGGAATCCAATTTTACGGTAAAGTCAACATTTTCGACATGACAGCAGTTCGGGACCTGGATCTGGATGGGAGCGAAGTTGAGGATGCCGTTGATCCCCGCCAGCACCAGTTGGTTGGCAACGCTCTGCGCGGCACTCGAGGGCGTGGTAATGACCCCCACATGCACATCGCGCTCTTTGACCATTTCATCCACCTCGTCCAGATGTCTGATAACGATGCCGTTGGGCAGCCGCCGGCCCACCTTTTGGGGATCGACATCGAAGGCAGCCGTGAAGACATAGCCATGTCTGATGAAGTTGGCATGTCTGATCAAGGCCGATCCCAGGTTCCCAACCCCCACCATACCTAAGTTCCAGGGACGGTTAAGGCCAAGAATCTCCTTGATCTGGTTGAGCAGGTCCCCAACCCGGTAACCTACTCCCCTTACTCCGAACTCACCAAAGTAAGCTAAGTCTTTGCGGATCTGAGCAGGATTTACGGCACACTGCTTGGCCAGGCGCTCCGAAGAGATTACGTCCACTTCCTCTTCCATCAGTTCCTGGAGAGTGCGCGAGTAAATCGACAGCCGGCTGATGGTAGCCATCGGGATCTTGGCGAATTTCATCCTCAGACCTCAACTCGTACTACTCAATTCAGATTACCGCCCCAAACGCAGCGCTCAGGGAAGAGCAGGCTAATTATGTGATACTATTCACATAAATTCGCCAAAAAAAAGCCTGTCAGGGAGACGGCATGTTCAAGCCAGCACAGGGGCGGGAAGCCACGATGTGTTCCACGCCCCTGCCCCTGTGCTGTCTTGTCGAAATAGAATTCCAGCAAATACCTCTAACTAACCGGCCAGACCTACAAACCCCTGAATCGCCTTGCTCACCGGGTTAGCATAGATGAGGATCAGAGCGATAACGAGGGCGTAAATGGCGAGTGATTCGATCATCGCCAGACCGATCAGCATGGTCACGGTCACTTTGCCTGAACTATCCGGGTTGCGGGCAATACCTTCGACCGCGCCTCTGACAGCCATACCCTGGCCGATACCGCAGCCATGGGCGGCGATGGCAATCGCCAGACCGGCAGCAATTGCGGAATAGACGAAGAAGCTAAGGCCCTGCGCCTTTTCAATGGAGCCAGCCGGATCCGCAGCGAGAGCGGCAGTCGTTAAACCCATCACGAACAGCGTTGTCAACAACCCAATCTTCTTTGACATGAAACAACCTCCTTTTTGATGTAGAAACAAATCACCAGCAACAAAACGAACAATATATCACGCGGCCTTCCTTCAGCCCTAACCGCCGATTTTAGTGCGCATGCTCGATGGCCCCCGCAAAGTACATCATGGACAACAGGCAGAAGATGAATGCCTGAATGAAGCCGGTAAAGAGACCGAGGAACATCATGGGCAAGGGAGCCAGGTAGAGCCCGACGAGGAAGAAAAGAATACCGAGCACGAGTTCCTCTCCGAAGACATTCCCAAAGAGACGGATGGAGAGGCTGAGAACACGGGCAAGATGGCCAATGATTTCAATCGGCAGAATGAGAGGCACCAGCCACCAGACAGGCCCCATGAAATGCTTGATGTATTTGGCGCCGTGAAACTTGATGCCGATCAGATGGGTGAAGACCACAACGATCACCGCACAGGCGCCCGTGGTATTGAGACTGGCCGTCGGCGAGAAAAACCCGGGGACCATTCCCATGTAATTGCAGGTCAAAATGAAGAAGCCCAGAGTAGCAATCAAAGGAAAAACAAAACGACCCTCTTCGCCGGTGACACCGATCATGAAATCTTCGATCCCGGTGATCGCCATCTCGAAAAAGTTCTGCCCCCCTTTGGGAACCATTTCCAGGCGCTTTACGGCCAGCCTGGCGCAAACCAACAGAAACAGCATGGCCACCCAGGCATACGTAACATGTGGCTGCAGCAGGAATTCCAGGAAAGTGTGGGCCTGATCCGCGCCGACGACCGGCAGTCCCAGCTTTTCAAACAGGATGTTCAAGAATAGAATCGGATGCTCCATATCCTAACTTTCCCCCTTTTTTGCAAGCGACATCAAAATCTCCAACCCTCCGCCAACCATGATACTCATAACAACAACCGACAATCCCACCAGAAACGCAATAGGATCTGCCCAACCGTAGTACATGACGACAAACACCAGAAACAACGTCCCCACATAGCGCAGATAGTAACTTACAAAAACCCGCCCTTTTTGGGGAAGCTTACCCGGGGTCCGGAAGGCCTTGTTCAGCTGCCATTTGAGTACGCGAAAACTCAACGTTACAATGGCGGCACCGAGAAAAACCCCGAGAGCCGTCTTCGCCGAGACAAGCACCCACGCCCCCAGGGGCAACAGGCCCATGAGGATGACGTTTACAACCTCGATCCGTCGCACCAGTTGTTCTTCATTCACAAGGACCGGAACCACTACTTCTTGGAATCCTTGGAATCTTCTTCCTGCTGCCGGCGAGCGAAACGATAGTAGTTAAGAAAACCGGCGGCCACTCCCAGCAACATAAAAACCAGCGCCAGCTTGTGGCCCGTGCCGAACATGGTATCCAGCCAGACACCAATGAACAAACCGATGAAAATGGCAAACACCACCTGAAATCCGATGGAACTCGCCGTCTGCCAATTCCCGCAAATATTTTCTGGTATCTTCTTTCATAAGCCACTTCGTGTAAAAGTTCACAGAGTACCTAGCACAGTCGTCCGGTTGAGTCAACGCTTTTTTCTGGACGATGCCCCAAACTTCTCTTTAACCTGTTGCAGCGCTTGCGTTGCCGCTTCGATGGTACGGTCCAAATCCTCTCTCTCGTGGGCAGCGCTTATGAAAAATGCCTCAAACTGGGAGGGAGCGAGATAAATTCCGCGCTTCAGCATCTCCTGGAAAAAGAGCGCATAAGCCTGGGTATCCGATTTCAAAGCACTGGCAAAGTCGTCTACGGGTTCGGACGTGAAAAAGCCGCAGCCAATCGACCCGATCCGGTTCAAGACGACGTTGACGCCGGCCGCTTGCGCAGCTTCTTTCAGACCCTTCGCCAGGTATGCGGATTTTTCCTCAAGCAATTCGTAAAACCCATCCTGCTCAAGCAGTTCGAGCGTGGCTAAACCCGCACTCATGGCGAGAGGGTTTCCAGACAGGGTCCCGGCCTGGTAGACGTCTCCCAGGGGCGCCATGCGCGCCATGATGTCCCGCTTGCCGCCGAAGGCCCCGACCGGCAAACCGCCCCCGATAATCTTGCCCAGGCAGGTCAGATCGGGCAGCACCCCAAAGACCTCCTGGGCCCCGCCCCGCGCAAGGCGAAACCCCGTAATGACTTCATCAAAAATCAAAAGACTCCCATATTGATCGCATAATTTCCTCAATCCCGGCAGGAACCCGGTCTTCGGCAGGACCACGCCCATATTGGCCGCCACCGGCTCTACGATCACCGCCGCCACGTCCTCACCAACACGCTCCATGACTTGCCTCACCGCCTCCAGGTCATTGTACGGCAGAGAGAGCGTGTGTTGCGCCAGATCCTCGGGGACCCCCGGGCTCCCCGGAATCCCCAGTGTGGCCAATCCCGAACCGGCCTTGACCAGCAGACTATCGCCATGGCCATGATAGCAGCCGTCAAACTTGACGAGTTTCTTGCGTCCGGTGTAGCCTCGTGCCAGCCGGATCGCACTCATGGTGGCTTCCGTCCCGGAATTGACCATGCGCACCATGTCAAGGGAAGGGACCATGGCCACAACCTTCTGCGCCATCATCACTTCCAACTGCGTCGGAACCCCGTAGGAAGTCCCGTTCAGGGCCGCGCCCTGCACCGCAGCCACGACCTTCGGATGGGCGTGCCCGACGATCATTGGGCCCCAGGAACCAACATAGTCCACAAATCGATTGCCGTCGGCATCAACCAAACAGCACCCCTTGGCCGCACTGGCAAAGATGGGGCTTACGCCGACGGCGCGCCCCGAGCGCACCGGGCTATTTACGCCGCCCGGTATCCATTGGCAGGCTTCTTCATAAAGTTTCTTTGAACGGTCCCATTCCATTACTTGTTTCTTCCTTTTAGGATTCGAGAGGAGCGATCTCATATTGTTCCAGGTGAAGGCTTGGTTCTCCCTTGATCATGATCCTTGCCTGCAAGCGTTCTTCGACCCTCTCGAGAGGTCCCCGTTCTTCATCGTAGAAGCGGGCCGCAACATCGGGATGAACCATCACCATGACCTCGCGCCCAAACATCTCACGCCGTTCCCGCTCCAGTTCCCGCAAAATTTCGTAGCAAACCGTCTGCTTCGATTTAAGGTGTCCCTCGCCCTCACAGTAGAAGCACGACTCGCAAAGCACCCGCCCAATGCTCTCTTTGGTCCGCTTGCGCGTCATTTCAATCAGTCCCAGTTCCGACATCTGGAGAATGTTCGTCTTGCTCTTGTCCTTGCGCGTGGCATCTTTGAGCGCATTGAACACCTTCTCCCGATTGGTCTCCTTTTCCATATCAATGAAATCAATGATGATGATCCCGCCGATATTGCGCAAGCGCAATTGATAAGCGATTTCCTTCACGGCCTCGAGGTTGGTCTTGAGGATGGTCTCCTCGAGGTTGCGTTTCCCCACATACCGGCCGGTGTTGACATCGATTGCCGTCAGGGCTTCCGTGATCTCAATGACGATATAGCCGCCCGATTTCAGCCAGATTTTTTTGCTGAGCGCCCGTTGAATTTCCATCTCGATGCTGTAGGCGTCAAAAATCGGTTCGTCCCCATCGTAAAGCTCGACCGCCGTCTGCAGGGAGGGCAGAAAGGTTTCGGTAAAACTCAGTACCTTGCGATACTCGCTTTCGGAGTCAATAATGAGACGATCAACTTCTTTGGTGAAAAGGTCCCGGACGGCACGGAGAGTGATGTCGAGTTCCTGGTAAACCAGGCTTGGTGCCGAAGCATTCTCGGAGCGCCGCTGAATGTTCTCCCAGAGTTTCAGCAGAAAATTCACCTCAGCCTCAAGCTTTTCAGGCTCTATCCCTTCCGCCGCGGTTCGCACAATGGCACCACAATGGGGGGGTTTAAGGACACACATAAGGTCCCGCAGGCGTTTTCGTTCTTTCTCGTTTTCAATCCGCCGGGAGACACCGATGTGATCCATCGTCGGCATGAGCACGAGGAGGCGCCCCGGCAAAGCAATGTGAGTGGTGATGCGTGCTCCCTTATGCCCGATAGGTTCCTTGGCCACCTGAGCAAGGATTTCCTGGCCCTCCTGAAGACGGTCTTGAATCGGGACGTCATTGTAGCTTACCTGCAATTCCAGAGCGCCTTGCAGTCTATCCGTCATGGACTCGTCGGTATCGTCGGGCTTTTCCCCTCCGTTTTCAATTTCGCACGAGTTCATGAAGAGCTGCTCCAGGTCACTCACCGGCTGTTGGACATCGCTCACATAGAGGAAAGCAGCCTTGTCCAAATTGATATCCACAAAGGCCGCCTGCATTCCAGGAAGGACCCGCACCACCCTGCCCTTATAGATGTTTCCTCCAATTCCGCGATCGGAGGTCCGCTCGACATAAAATTCCGCTACCTGCCCATTTTCAACAAGGGCCACGCGGGTTTCATAAAAATCAGCGTTGATGATAAGTTCTGAGGACATGTCCTTGTTCCTCCAGCCCAATGAAGGGCACAACCGCAATTTTGCATATCCGGCATCCCGAGAGCGCCGCCAGGGGTTCCTCCAGGAGATGGTGCAGGATGGCCATAGGTCTGAAGTTTATTTGTGGCCCCTCATAGAGATCCAGCTCCATGGAGGACTCATCCAATTGCCGTACGTCAAGGACAATCTCACCCAAAGCCGCTCTCGCTTCCCCATTTTTGGTCTTTTTATGCAGGGTGTCCTCAAGCCTTTTGGGCCAACCCTGCAAAACACGGCGGACGCGCCACGGGATTAATTCCGAGACGACGTACGTTACCCGTCGCTTTTCGGGTCTCGGGGTGGGTTTCGCCACGGAAACCACTTCTTCGAGGTGAAAGCCGACCGGTAATTGCTCATTCAATCGGGAGCGAATTTCACCCGCTTCGAGCTTCTGTGAAACGGTGAGATAGGCTTCTTCCACGAGGCTCTCCAAACCGAGCGGCAGCGCCTCAACGAAGGAGAGTTTAATATGCGGGTGGAAGCCTTTTGTCATAACTGCCGGCAGCCTCGCCCGGCGGACCGCCCGGCTGAAGCTCTGGGCAACCTCCAGCTGTCCATAGAATCGCCCGACACCGATCTTGCTATAACGAAACCAGAAGAGATGGCTCGCTTCTTCCTGTTCGGTGACGTCCTGCCGCAAACGAACACCTTCCCCGACTTCCGTGTGCCGTTGCGGCCGCACCGTCTGGTGATCGCAGACCCCGCATTGCGTGCAGGCGCCGAAGCGACAATCCTCCGTGAGCTCTTCTTCCAGGGCACGCCGGTATTCGTTTTGGAAAAAGTCTTTGGGTACTCCCGCCGACAGGTGGTCCCAGGGAAGAGTTTCCTCCAGGGAGCGTTCACGATTGGCATAAAAGGAGGGATCCAGACCAACATCGGCAAAAGCCCGCTGCCACACGTCCTCGCGAAAAGCTTCGGACCAGCCGTCAAAACGCGCCCCCAATTCCCACGCCCGGATGAGGACCTTTCCCAAACGGCGATCCCCTCTCGCAAATACCGCCTCGAGAAGACTATGACCGGGGTGGTGCCATTTAACCCGCAGACCCGGGCGTTTCAGACGCGCTTTCAGCATGTTCAGCCGCTCTTCGATAAGGTCGCCACCAAGCTGAGGGACCCACTGAAAGGGCGTTTGTGGTTTGGGTACGAATGTGGAAATGGATACATTGACTGAGGATCGCGAAGGTTTTGCCCGCTGCCAGACATCGAGACACAGCTTCACCAACGCCTCCAAATCCGCCGACTTTTCCGTGGGAAGCCCGATCATAAAGTAGAGCTTCAATAAGCGCCATCCCAGATCGAAGGCATTTTCAGCCGCAACCAGCAAGTCCTCACCCAGGATTCTCTTGTTGACAACGCGACGCAGCCGTTCACTGCCCGCCTCGGGAGCGAGGGTAAAACCGGTTTTGCGAACTTGCCGTATCAGCGCCATCAGTTCGGGAGTGAGCGTCCCAACCCGCATCGAGGGAAACGAGACGGCTATTTTCCGGGGCAGGAAATGCTCCATCAGGGCGGTGAGCAGCGGTTGTATCTGACAATAATCACCACTGCTCAAGGAAAGCAGGGATATCTCTTCGAACCCGCTGTTGGCCAGAGCCTCGGTGGCGCCTTTCAAAACCACATCCGGGTGGCGCTCCCGCACCGGCCGATAGATGAACCCGGCCTGGCAGAATCGACAGCCTCCCGTACACCCTCGAGCGATCTCCAACCCCAACCGGTTGTGAACGATCTCCAACATTGGGACAAGAGGTCGCACGGAGATGGGCGAACCCCGGTCCAGATCAGCAACCAGGCGTTTCGTTACCGTGGTGTAATCAGCGTGGCGAGGTTCGACCGCGTCGATGATCCCGCCAGCCTGGTAAGAAACCCTGAAAAGGGAAGGGACATAGATCCCGCCAATCTTTCGTGCCTCTTCGAGAAAATCCTGCCGCTTACCCTTGTGGCCTTGCCAGTCCTTAAAAGCTTCGATTAATTCCGGGAGCACTTCCTCGGCTTCACCCAAGACAACCATATCGAAGATTTCTGCGAGAGGTTCCGGATTGAATGCACACGGCCCGCCGGCGATGACCCAGGGGTCATCAGGGCCGCGGTCTTCCGCCCGGAGCGGAATTCCTCCCAGATCAAGCATGGTGAGGATGTTCGTGTAGCTCAGTTCATACTGCAGACTGAATCCCACAAAATCGAAATCGCGAAGAGGGCGTTCCGTCTCCAATCCCCGGAGCGGTTCCTCCAGGTGCCTTAGATTTCTCTCGAAATCAGGCCACGGGGCATAAACCCGGTCCGCCATCACCCCTTGGATCTGATTCAAGCACTCATACAGCAACTTTAAGCCAAGGTGGCTCATCCCCACTTCGTAAACATCGGGGAAGGCCAAAGCGAAACGCACCCGGGCCTGATCAAAACTCTTGCGAAACGCGTTGATCTCACTTGCCAGGTAGCGGCCGGGTTTTTCAACCCCGAAAAGATGTTCATGCATGACTTTTTCCCGAAAAACTAAAGCGCAACTGATCTTCGAGCAGCACGGTCCTAAACTTTTAGCTTATACGTTTCTCTCCGAAGGGGAGTCAACAGAAAAGAAAAGGTGGGAATGCTTCGTAGCCCCAATGGCACGGGAAGCGAAGGAGGCCTTAAAGAAGGAGGAAACGCCCGCAGAGACAAGGAATAGTAGTATTTGGCAGGAGGGGGGGCCCCGGGTAGACCGGTGATCGCGGTTCACCCGAAGACCATAGACACCTGTCAGGATAGATGGGGCGCTGAGAAACGGCTACAGTTGAAGACCTGGTCGATTTCCTCGCCCGGTACCTGGAAGGTGATGTTGTGAAGCCAAATGCTTCGCCAAAAGCAAAAGCGATCACGTCACCGCTGAGGCCGGTTCTGAGTGCTTAACTCATTTCCTTGAAGCCCAGCAACGCACGGTACGGACCGGGCACCCCCGGCGGCACCAAAGCCACCCGATCGCCGCCGGTCACTACCGCCATGGGCGGATTGAAAGCTTTTCCATTCACAAAAACAACCTCGACCCTTTCCGGCGGAATATCAAGCAGGGCAAGCAGTTGCACACCGGTCATTGCTCCCTGGATATCGATCTCCAGCGGACTCGGCCAGTTCCGTTCCCGAAACAGCGCCGCGAGATCCATATACGCGCGAACTTCGATCGTTGGCGACACCGGCTGTCTCTCCCATCAAATTCGTTTCTCCCGGTTTGACCCGGCGGTAATCAAATCACCAGCCCTGTCCAAATCATAACTCCAGCGAATTAAGACTCCGGCAGGGAGATCTAAATACGCAAAACGCGTAAGGGCACCGTTGCTCTATTTCCCCTGCAGGGAATCAAAGGCACGCAGCGCCCCTTCTTTTGGTTTCCCACAAAAAACTAACAGAAGTTCAATACTTGGTCGATTTCTTCGTCTGTGAAATCCCATGTAGTGTTGTGTGGCGGACACTCTTCCTCGAAAAATTCCGGCAAGCGGTCATCGGCGTTGGTGAAGCCGGCACGCCGATTGAATCCGCGCTCAGCCGTCAGGATCGACTTGCCGAGAGCGGTAACATCGTCCCCGGTAAGGGAGAGGCCATATTGGGCATTGATCATATCAACCAGGGCGTTGAATCCATCGGGGATGTCCAAAATGGCGAAAGCGATGAACAGGCACATACCGGTACTGTCAACAGCGGCAGTGGCAATTTGCAGGTTGCGGGACAGTTCCACTTGACCTTCCTTGCTGAGCGGATCTATGTAGCCGCCGACCTTCAGGATATTGGTGGCAACCGCATAACCGGCGGTGTGGTCCGCACCCATCGGTGTCGTGGCGTAAGTCAGACCAACGCCCTTAACGGCACGCGGATCATAAGCCGGAATTGCCTGGCCTTTTACTACCGGGACCCTTGAAAGACCATATATGCGACCAACGGCATCAGCACCGCAACCAAGGACTCGGCCCAGGGGGGTGCCTTTACGGATTTCTTTAATGAGTTCCAGAGCAGCCTTGCCGTCACCCCAGGGAATGATACCGGCTTCCATAGCCACACCGACGGCCACGGCACAATCGATGGAATCAACACCGGCCTCATCGAATTCACGGTCAGCATAGGCGATTGCGTCAAGGTCATTGATCGTGGCATTGGCGCCAAGAGCCCAAATGGTCTCGTATTCAAAACCGCTGGTAATATATTTGCCTTGTTTGTCAACATAGTGCTGAGAACATCGGATAACACAACCCTTATGGCAGCCATGGGTGGGTTTTCCGCCGCGGGCTTCCATTGTTTCAGTCATTGTCTCGCCGCCGATGTTGTTGGCCCATTCGTTCCGCCCTCGGCGGAAATTCTCACTGGGAAGGCCGCCGGCTTCGTTCAGGATATTGACAAGAACGTTGGTGCCATATCTGGCCAGACCCTGACCGGTGACCGGATGAGTTGTAAGGGCTTTGGCAAATCGCTTGGCAGCGCTCTTGAAAGCCGTCGGGTCAGCAATCGTAACACCGGGAGCGCCGGTATCATCGATAACAACGGCTTTTATCTTCTTGGACCCCATGACCGCGCCCAAGCCGCCACGTCCGGCGCTGCGGATGTTCCCGTCAGGATCTGCAAAGGAAATGTTGGCTGCCGTAAGCCTCATTTCTCCTGCCGCACCAATGATGGCCACGCCAGCCTTGGCACCGTATTTTTCTTGAAGCACTTTGATGGCTTCGTAGTTTCCCATGCCCACGATTTCAGGGGGAGCATCGTCGATGGTGACGCCTTTTGTTGTAACTTTAACGACGAAATATTTATCTTCTGCGGGGATTCCCTCGAACACAAGCGCCTTGATGTTCATTCTGGCCATCATTTGACTAAAAGTGCCACCACTGTTGCTTTCCTTTATACCGCCGGTCAGCGGGCTCTTGGCACCACAGGAGATCCGGCCGGAGTTGGCTGCGGTGGTCCCTGTAAGAAAGCCGGGCGCAAAAATCAGTTTGTTGTTTTTCCCCAATGGATGACAGGTCGGCTTCACTTCGTCCGCGACGAAGTTGGAAGTGAGCCCACGCCCTGCCAGGCCTGCGTACTTCTCGGGACACTCGCCAATGCTGACATCTTTCGATGTCATGTCTACCCGGATGAATTTACCCATGAAAACATCTCCTTAATGTACATAGTATCAAACGCTCGACCTGGATGGCCCCCTTTACGGAAATATCTGGCGGGATCGAGGAAAACCTTTGCGAAGGCAGTTAGTGCCTCAAATGACCTCAATGGAAAGCACCATGACCCTCTCACATTTCAGGCAGAATTATACGTTCGCCCGCTTAACTTCTCAAAGGGACACCCTGCCCCCCGCTTCTTTCAGAAGAGGAGACAGGGACGCCCCGGAGTAGTCGAAAACGGTGGCGTTATGACCTCTACAGTGCCCACTTGTAGATCTGGATCACATCGTCCAGGGTGGGGCAGCGAGGATTCGTAAACCCACAGGCATCTTTCTGAGCATTTTCGGCCATCGTCTTGAGGTCCTTCTCTTTGACTCCCAGTTCCGTCAAGCCGCTGGGAATACCGACATCAGCCGAGAGCTTCTTGATCGCCTCGAGGGCTTTTTCCGCCGCATCACGAGGCGCCAGACCTTCCACATTCTCGCCCATGGCCTTGGCGATATCGACGAAACGGTCAACCTTGGCAATCAGGTTGAATCTCTCAACGTGGGGAAGGAGGATGGCGTTGCAGACACCGTGGGGCAGGTTGTAGAAGCCACCCAACTGGTGAGCCATCGCATGAACATGTCCGAGGCTGGCATTGTTGAACGCCATGCCTGCCAGGTATTCAGCATACGCCATGTTGTCGCGGGCGAGCATATCGGCGCCGTTGGCCACGGCGGCCCGGAGGTTGCAGGCAATGAGCTGAATCGCCTGGAGCGCACAGGCGTCGGTCACCGGGGTGGCAATGATCGAAACATAGGCTTCAACGGCGTGGGTCAGGGCGTCCATACCGGTGGCGGCGGTCAGTGCCGGGGGCATGCCGGCCATGAGCAACGGATCGTTGATCGCCACGTTGGGGGTTACCCGCCAGTCAACGATGGCCATTTTCACGTGATTGCTGGTGTTGGTGATGATGCAGAAGCGGGTCATTTCACTGGCCGTGCCGGCGGTGGTGTTGATGGCAATGAAAGGCGGCATCGGCTTGGTGGATTTGTCAACGCCTTCGTAGTCCCGGATATTGCCGCCGTTGGTCGAAACGATGCCGATCCCCTTGGCGCAGTCGTGGGAGCTGCCGCCACCGAGGGAGATGATCAGGTCGCACTTCTTGTCCTGGAAAACCTTGAGGCCGTCATGAACGTTCGTGTCGGTCGGGTTGGGCACGGTTTCATCAAAAACCACGCAATCAACGCCCGCGTCCTGCTTGACCAGGTCAACGATCTGCTGGGTCACGCCGAACTTGGTAAGGCCCTTGTCGGTACAGATAAAGGGTTTCTTGCCGCCAAGGACCTTCACCTGCTTGCCGATTTCTTTGTGAGAGCCAACGCCCATCAGGGTAACCGTAGGAATGAAAAACCCGTAAACTTGTTCGCCAACTGCCATGGTACTTCTCCTTTTATGGTCCGTTTGGTTGTGATTATGATCATTGCTTCCCTCCCGGGACCATCCCTCAGGAGGTGATAAATGATCGACCTGCATTCGAGTGAAGCCTTCATCGGGTGCAACAAGGGATAAGCAAAGCCTGTGCCAACTGATTTTTATTAAGGATTACAGGCAGTAAACCAGATCATCATGGTTTTATTACGGGCGCCGTTGGCTCCTCATGGAAAGATGTCTGTTTGGTTTTCGTGGAGAGGACTCGCGTTCGAAGTTTTTTTGCTTATATATTCAAATAATTAGATGGATGGGTCAGAATGTCCGTTGAATCTCGGGGAGGTGTGTCAGAAGTAAACATTATGTCACTATTTATATAAACCATTCGATATTCATTCGAGTTCATACTCCTTAAGCTTGCGATACAAGGTCTTCCGGCCTATGCCAAGGATTCCCGCAGCCTGAGAGCGGTTGCCATCGACACATTCCATGACCCGGCGAATGTGTCGCTTCTCCAGTTCCGGCAGCGGGATGAGGGGACATCCGTGGTTGTGGTATCCGTCTGCTGGGTGAGCTCACGAGGCAAAGCGCTCTCGGTGATAATGCCGTTTTCCGCCAGAATGATTCCTCTTTCAATGAGGTTGCGCAGTTCACGCACATTTCCCGGCCAGCTATAGTTCATCAAGCACTGCATGACACTCTTGGACACCCGGCACGGGCAGGTTGCTGTGCCCAACAGTCCCAGAAAATATTCAACCAGCAGAGGAATATCCCCTTTCCGTTCGCGTAACGACGGGATGTTGATTTGGAAGACATTGAGTCGATGGTAGAGCGCCTCGTGGAAATTTCCAAGCCGCGCTTCCTCGACGAGATTACGATTGGTCGCAAACAGGAATCGAACGTCCACCTGCCGTTCATACTTGTCCCCAATCCTTCGGTAAGTCTGAGTTTCCAGCACCCTCAAAAGACCCGCCTGCACCTCGAGGGGAAGCTCTCCGATTTCATCCAAAAACAGGGTCCCTTCGTGAGCGAGGGTGATCAAACCATCGTTGGTTTCATTAGCCCCGGTAAAAGCTCCTTTGCAGTAGCCAAAAAGCTCACTTCTCATCAGCTCTTTCTGCAGGGTGCCACAGTTCTTTATGATGAGCGGCTTATCGGCGCGCTGACTCCGGGAGTGGATGGCACTGGCGACAACATCCTTCCCGGCGCCGCTCTCTCCCGTGATCAACACAGGAACATTGGTCGGCGCCACTTTTTCGATAAGGAACTGGATATGTTCAACGCTTGACGAGCGACCAACAAACTGAGGGAGCTGATGGTAACTTTGGGTGTGCCGAAGCAGCCGGTTCTGCCGCTGCAAACAGACGCGCTGATAGGCTTTTTCCACCACCAATTCCACCCGGTCCAGGGTGAAGGGCTTGGTGAGGTAGTCGTAAGCGCCAAGCTTCATCGCCTCGACAGCGTTTTCCACATTGCCGTAGCCGGTTATCAGGATCACTTCCACATCCGGAATACTCTGCTTGAATTTTTCCAGCAGATCTATTCCATCCCCGTCAGGCAAGCGGATATCAAGGACAATGACATCGAACTGTTGCCGCTCGATCAGCTCGAAGGCATGGCGAGCACTATCAGCACTCGAGACGCTTCGCCTCATGCTGCTGAGCTCTTTTTCCATCAGGCGACGGATAGATTCCTCGTCATCAACGACCAAGATTCGAATCGGATTGAAGACTACCATCACGATGCTCCCGCGGTAATTTTACCGTGAAGGTGGAACCCTCACCCACCTTGCTCTCGACTTGAATTTCGCCACCATGTTGATCAACGATATTGTAGCAGGTCGACAAGCCGATACCGACACCCTTGCCGACCGGTTTCGTGGTGAAAAACGGCTCGAATAACCGGTCCTTGTGCTCCCCGGGAATGCCGCAGCCCGTGTCCTCGATGGCAAACAGGACCCAGTCCTCGTTCAGCGAGAAAGTCCTGAGCGTGATCGACGCCTTTTTCCTGCGTGGCATCCAGAGCATTGAACAAGAGGTCCAGAATGACCTGCTTCAACTGTGATTCATTGCCCTGCACCGTCGGCAGAGACTCATCCAAATCCACCCGGACGAGGTCTTGCCGGTATTGCTTGAGCTGATTCTGGAGCAGCTTCAACGTGTCGTTCACCAAAGCATTCAGGTTGACCGGCGAAGACTCGGGACAGGTCTGACGACCAAAGGTCAGGAGACTCCGCACAATTTCCTGGCAGCGCTGGCATTCCTTCAGAATGATTCCAAGGTATTCCTTGAAATCACCCATCAACTCCTCATCAACATTCGCTTCGATCCTTGGGAGACGCCGCTTCAACCCTTCCGCAAAACCCGAGATCGCGGTCAAAGGGTTGTTGATCTCGTGCGCGACGCCCGCCGCAAGCACCCCGATGGTGGCCATGCGTTGCGACTGGTAGTATTTGGACTGCAATTCTTTTTCCATGGTGACATCGCGCATGAGCAGCAGGACGAGGTGAGGCGTTCCGTCAGGATTGCGCAATGGGGAGGCCGTGATTTCAAAATGCCTGTTCTGCCCATCCACCGGATAGATCGACAGGTGACGGCAGACGCGATTGCTTTCCTGCGCGGTCAGGACCGGACACGCAGAGCACGGCTGTTGGGCTCGACGGAACACTTCATAACAAAACCTTCCTTCCGGCTTCAGCGTGTGAAATACGTCCTGGAATACATGATTTACCGAGACAATTTTCAGCTCCAGCGAAAGCACCACCATGACATCGGTAATGCCATCCAGGATCGCCTGTATGTGCCGTTGCCTGCGCGCCAGTTCAAGATTGGATATCTCGACCTCGGCAACCTTCTGCTGCAGTTCTCGATAAAAACCCAGCTTGGAATGCTCGACACCAATCAGATCGTCCAGGGTGGGCTTTGATTTCATCACCAGGCCTCTTGGCAGATTTGCAGCAAATCCTCACACGTGGCTTTGCGGGGATTGGTTAAGAGACACGCGTCATTGACTGCCATCTTGCAGAGCTTTGGCAACTCGGACTGATCGCCAACAATTTCCTTGAGGTGCACGCTCACTTCCAAGGACTCACAGAACTCTTCCAGTTTCTCGATACCACCAAGGGCCGTCGCCTCCGACGAACCAAGCCGCCTCCCCAACAGCAGTTCCCCTATGTCCGCCATTTTTTCAATACATTCCGGCAGATTGAACCGCATGACCGCAGGCAGGAGCACGGGGTGGACCAGGCCATGCAGGGTGTCGAACATTCCTCCCAGCGAATGCGCAAGAGCATGGTCGGCGCCCAGACCGGCGTTGCTGAAGGCCATACCGGCCACGGTGCTCGCCGAGCTCAACTGCTCAAGACTCTCCAGGCCTCGGGTTTCCACGGCGGTTTCCAGGTGTTTGACAATCAACCTGATTGCCTGGAGCGACAGCAATTCCGTGAAGGGAGAGGCAATATTGGATACGTACGATTCGATGGCGTGGCACATGGCATCGATGGCAGCGGCGATGATCAGTTTCCGCGTTTTGGTTTGCAGCACCAGGGGATCGATAATGGAGATATTCGGGACCAGGGTCCGACTGATGATGGACATTTTTACTTTACGCTGCACATCGGTGATGATGGCAAACTGGGTGATGTCGGACCCGCTGCCTGCGGTGGAGGGGATGAAGATCATGGGGGGAAGAGGTCGTTGAATGCGATTGGCCCCTTCATAATCACGAATTTGCCCACCGTTGCTTGCCACAACGGCGATTCCTTTGGCTGCATCCATGGGGCTGCCGCCCCCGACGGCGATGACCACATCCGCCTGTTCCTGCCGGTAGAGAGCCGCTCCCTGCTCCACCTGAAGATCGCGCGGATTGGATACCACATCGTTAAAATAAACCCAACGCAACTTCTCCTCTTCAAGGGTCTCGGTGAGACGATCAACCCAGCCGGCCTGTTCCAAACCGGGATCACTCACCAGGAAGACTTTTTCCGCTCCGATCCGGCGGGCACAACGCCCCACGTATCGCAAGCTGCCACGACCGAAAATGATTTCAGGGATCGCAAATTTACGTAATTCCACCGGTTCATTACCTTTCCTGAGTTCTTGGTTGCTCATTCACTTTATAATCAAACAACCATAACCATTCACTTTCGATTTTCAAACCCGTCTTCGCGAATATGCAGCTTGGGGGGCGAGACTTTAGGGGACATCCAAACATAAGAGGCCTTCTTTTACCACGAAGAAGACGAAGGAAACGACGTGGTCTCTTCGTGCTCTTCCTGTTCTTCGTGGTTCGAACAAGGCCTGAAATGCGTGCAAGTTGTATTTGGACCGTTTCTTTTGCTTCTCCACCGCTCACTTCTCGGATAAGTCGGGAGGCCCTTCCCTTCCCGCAGTTGGAAAAACTCTTCATCACATCTGTAACTCTTCGGTTATAATTCACCCCGTTCCTGGATCCGGTCGTTTTCTCCAGGCGCACAAGGGATTTGGCCGGGCGAGAACTTTTTCCTTTCTTGACTCCTCGTGCCGGTTGCAGTATGAGCGGGCTCCACCATCCGGCCGGGTTAACGACAACGCCTGGGGTCACTGCCGTGGACGGTAATTGCAGGGTAGGCTGGAGAAGAAGCCTCAACGAAACTCTTTAACTTTATTGATTCCAGAGAGGAGAGTGTATGCACAAAAGACTCACATTGTTTCCACTGGTCATCATTGCATTCTGGCTAATGAGTTGTAGTCATTCACCAACGCCCACGAGCAAGGTCGCTCAGCAGGCGACACCACAACCCTCGACGCAGGGCTTGTCAACCCAGGGAACTCCCGTTGCGGTTGTGACCGAGACCGAATATGACTTCGGTGAAGTTAGAGAAGGCAACGATTACGTGCACGATTTCAGGATTGCCAACAAGGGTGACGCCGTTCTTGAAATCATTAAAGTCCTCCCTGCCTGAGGGACCGCGCTTGTCCGTTTTGACCGGACAATCCCTCCCGGTGGCGAGGGCTCAGTGAGAATTAGTTTAAACCCCAAGGGTTGCACAGGAACTACGAAGAAAACGGCTTTTGTCAAGACCAACGATCCCAAGAACCCGATGCTCTCAGTGTCGGTGAAAGGACGGCCGGCACCCTGAAAAGGGGCCGCACATGAACAGACAGAGAGGATCGCAAGGGTTGGATCATTATCAGCCAAGTGACTCAATTAGGCTTCGCCCGTGGAGATGGCAATGAAAAGACTGAGCACCACTGCGTTGATAAGTATCATACTCCTTGGATTCACGGCATGCGCTTCCACCCCGAACGTGGGGGGTGGAAGCGAAAAACCGGATGTTTTCTGCCAGGTCATAAAAGAACCGGACCCCCTTCTCATGGGCAGTTGGAAGTGCATGTTCGAAAGGCGCCTTGAAGAAGGAGGGTATGAGATCAATCCCGCTGAATATCGGCTGGTCAAGTATGAGGATAAATATGCCCTCTATTTTTCCCGGGTGTCGCGAGGTGGAAAGAAGAGATACACGGGTTGGCGGGAATGGACCATCGATGGCACCCAGATCACCTCTGCCACGGGGGTAAGGATCTATACGGAAAATGGCGAAGTTTTCTTCGTGTGGCAGGACGGAAAACCAACCAAGATGACTCGCTGAGAAGCGCAGTGATTCAAAAAAAGAAGCTGGGTTTGTCCTTGTCCAAACCCAGCTTCCATGCCTCACTCTTGGAGAGGTTCTTCAAGCAATCAGGGCAACTGCTTTAGACTTACCTTCTTAACTTTGCCTCCCACAGCGACATTATTCATTTCATTGCTTTCGGAAATCCTGGCATCATAATCGATCACCGCCATGATGTATTTCCCGGTAAGAGCGGTCGTGGAGGTGAACCGGGGGTAAAGATACAACACCTTACCGACACTCAGGCCGGCACTGGCCGTCTGGCTCCCGAGATAGGAACCGCGGTTTACGCCATCGCTGGAGACGTAATAGGCCACGTTGAATTTACCCGCATTGGCCCCTCCGATATTGCTCACTTTCAGCGTTGCATAAATGACCCTTCCGCCCGAATAGGAGCTGATTGACACAAAGTTGCCGGTAAGGTCAGGCAACGCCGTAGCGAGCGCAGTCTGCAGGTTGAACGACCCGCTGGCGCCGCTATTGCCGTCAACGACAATGTAGTAGGTGCCGGCCGGCGCATTCGCATACTTTGCCGTAGACTCTCCGAAAGCGCGGGCGCTGTTGGGGTCGCAGGCATTGAGAATGAACACGTCAAGATCCGTGGTGAAGCCACTCAGGGTAGCAGTCAGGTCTCCCGTTTTGGTGGTGGTCACCTGATAAACGTTTTCGGGACCGCTTTCGTTGCGACCGCCGAGATTATAGGTGCTGACATTCGCGTCACTGCCCACGGTGGTGAGCCCGGAATAAAGCACCCCGAGGGTAAGAACGGGAGCACCGGCACAATCCAGGCCCGGAGCAGGGGGAATGCTGTTGCAGTTCGAAAAATCGATGTAGTTGGCAGCATATCCCACCTTTGAGACCCCGTAACGGATATGCATGTAGCCGCTCATACCCCATCCTGTGCCCCAGCTGTTTTTGAGGATCCAGTAGCCGTTGGCAGGATCACTCGGGTTATCGTTCCATCCTACCAGGGTCACCGCATGATTTACCCCGTAACTGCAATCATCGACAACGAAAATACCATCATGGTAACCCTGAAACTGGCTACCGACGCAAACCGCCGCAGAAACCGGTCCGTGGTTGTAGATGGCCTGTTTGATGGCAGCAACCGAAGGGAGCGGATATCCGTCAACAGTGGTCCAGCTGTTGATCTTGTAAGCGTGCGCATGGGGACCGTTACATGCGACATCTGAACCCTTATACAGGAAGTTCGCCTCCAGCACCGCTCCCGCATCGCTTTCGTTCTTGGTCCTGGGGATCTTCCACTGGTGATAATCATGGGCAAACCATCCGCCGCTGCAGCTCCAGCCGTCTTCATTGCAGGATACGAGATACTGTTCCGAAAGATCTTCGACCTTACCACAGAGATAGCTAACCCAGAACTCGAGGGGGCCAACCGTCCCAAAGGCCCAGCAACTACCGCAACCTCCCTGGCTCCTTACTGGTGTGGTGCCGCCTGGAGAATTGCGCCAGTCCCAGGAAGAGGGAAGCTCCGCGAGATAGGCCTCCGTCTTCTCGAAGGCTGCAAACCGCCGCCAATCCTTGGGCTCGACCAGCCCACAGAGCTGAGAGATGGAATACTCCATGGCCGGACTGTAACCCACCGTGAAAGGATAGCCCTTCTGCGCAATTTCTTTTTCAAGCGCCTGCAGTTTTGCCTGAATCTCCGGCCTGATCTGGTTCAGCACCTCTTTTTCCTCGAACTGCGCCTGGACCAATCCGCAGGACAGAAAAAATCCTGCCAGCAATGCCAGGCTGATGACAAGCAAATAGCTGTTGATGAAGGTCCTGATTTTGCGCATTGGAAAACCCTCCTTCCCCTCCGGCAAGCAATCCCTGGAAACAATAGAAATTCGTCTTCAGCGAAACTGAAGTCTTCCCGCCTTTTCCCCCTACGGTAAACATACTCCACCGGGTTCCCTTTGGCAAATTGAATAGACCCGGTATCCTGCGCTTTCAACCAAAGAGACCCTGTGCGGCGTATTCAGGTGAGACAGGGCAACCCAACACCGTGGGCATTTTGCAAGGAATGTGCCTGAAGGTGCGGAATCGTACAAGCCATCAGGCCCGAGGCAAAGGACTGCGGTGGGTTCTTGCCGCCCTCAAATTAGCTGTCGCTACTGCGCATCGGATGTCATAAATTGTCACCTGCCTACGACAAATCCGTTCGAGAGGAAAAGGCGAAGCGGAAAATCTTTTGTCATTTTCGATTTTCGAGCGGTGCAGAAGAAATATTCGGCGCACCGGGTAATTTCTTGCTATGATTAAGAGTCTTCAGGGAGACACCGGTGTATGAGAGAGTCGGTTGATACCATACGAAACAATTCCCAGAGCGAGTTCATGATGGATACTCATTATCAAGCCTCCGCGCACGGTAGCAAAAATGAAAGTTGGTCGGTCGAAAAGCCACTGTTTTTCTGGATTCGGCTGGTCATGGGTGGAGTTTTCGTCCTGGCGAGTCTGGACAAGATCTTACAGCCGTTCGCCTTTGCCAAGAGTATCAGCAATTATCAAATTCTCCCGGAGCGACTTGTCAACGTCGCGGCCATCATCCTGCCGTGGGTTGAGCTCATTCTCGGCTTTCTTCTTATCTTTGGAATCTGGCTCCCGGGAGCAATTTTGCTGATCAACCTGCTGCTCGCAGTATTCTTCACCGCCCTGGTTTTCAATATGGCGCGCGGACTGCACGTCGACTGCGGCTGTTTCACTCTTGGCGCAAGCGAGCGCTCTTCAACTCCATGGTACCTTCTGCGCGATACCGTTTTTCTCCTGCTCGCGGGATACTTGTTTTACCAGGTGCTCATCAAGCCCCCTAATTCCGTTAATAAATGAAGGCAGCCCGGGAAAGGATTGCCTGGAAAATGCAGAAGGCCTTCCCCTTTCGGGAAAACCTGCACGGGCACATACCTTCGATCTTTCGGAGAGGTCATTCAGAGCGGAAGGAAAGCGGCATCGAATATGGTTCCATCCATCACAGGTGCGCTGCTGAGCCTTGAGGGACTGTCCGTTGGCGATGCCTTTGGCCAGCTCTTCTTCCGCCTTTCACCATCGGTACTGCGGACTCGCAATCTCCCTCCCGGACCATGGCCCTGGACCGATGACACCCATATGGCGCTCTCCATCGTCGAGGTTCTCATGGCGCATGGCCGCATTGAACAAGGTGCCCTGGCACAGGCCTTTGCCGACCGTTTCCGAGAGGAGCCTCATCGGGGTTATGCCGGTGGCGCAAGAAGCCTGCTCATGAAGCTTTTGCAGGGTGCAGACTGGCGCGAAATCGCACCGGCACTCTTTGGCGGCGGTTCTTACGGCAATGGCGGAGCGATGCGGGCAGCCCCCATTGGCGGTTTTTTTGCCGGAGACCCCGATCGCGCTGCAAAAGAGGCTCAACTGGCGACGGTGATTACCCATGCCCACCCCGAGGGACAGGCCGGCGCCATGGCGGTGGCCGCCGCTGCCGCCATGGCGGCGCAACCCTCTCATGCCAAAGGGCGCGACTTCATCGCGGAAGTCCTGCCTTTCGTTTCGCCCGGTGTGACCCGCAAACTCATTGCATGGTCACTTGACATCCCCGGAGACAATCATGCGGATGCCGTGAAACAACTCGGCACCGGACAATACGTTTCCTCTCAGGATACGGTGCCATTCTGCATCTGGTCGGCAGCCTATCACCTCGACAACTTCGAAGAAGCCATGTGGTGGACGGCACGCGGCCTCGGCGACTGCGACACAACTTGTGCCATCGTGGGCGGCATCGTCGCCTCCTGCACCAGGGTCCCAAAAGCATGGGTAGAACGACGGGAGCCCCTGCCTGAGGGATTTGGACATCGTTGATGTGTTCGTATTTGATGGTTGATGGTTGATGGTTGATAAGTGATGGTTCATAGTTGGCGGTTGATGCAGGGCTGCTGGGAAGCGTTGGGCTACTGGTGAAGTACTCTCCACAGCGAAGTCATATGCTCCTCGAGGCGCGGTTGCAGAATATTCCAGTTCCTCCGCTTCCGTAAGACCGTCGGCAAGGACCGGCGCAGACAGAAAAAGCCACTCCTCCGGAGTAAGACTCCGAAGCACATCCAGCACTTCTGACGCCTTGGGAAGCTCAGACCACTCCTTTGCCTTCATCTGCCAGGCTTCGAGAAACCCCGCTACCACCCCATGCAGGCAGTCCGGACCCGCCCAAGCCAGGTCTCCGACGCCATCCAGGCGGTCCAGCCGCATGCGGAGACTCAGATTAAGAAAAAAATGCACGAGCGGGACCCATTTCTCCGAAGGGTCGTCCCCAACCGACACCAAGGGCAGATAGCCGCGTACCGTAATTAAGCGCAACTCTACCCCCTGTTCCTTCCTTTTCAAAATGAAGTCGCCGGCTGCGTGGTGCCAGGGATAGATTTGGCTGAAAGACTCCGGATCGAGGTAGGCCGTCAGAATGGCGGCAGCCTGGTGGTAGACTGAGAGCGTCTCCTCGGTGCTGAGGAGAGTGTCTTCCTCTCGGCCGTCCCAGACCTTGATCAAAGCATTATCAGTAGGAGGACGCCGCGAGAGGTGGAACTCATGGTACCCGTCAAACCATTCCACGATGAAGAGTTTCAGCATCCTGCCGGAGTCATCGGCGGCGGCACAGGGTGACTCTCCCCACACATAAGCCCTCGGTATGAATCCCCGTGGGAAGCGCTGGTTAAGATCCTGGAGCATCGCAAATTCCGCTTCGAGGAGCGCTTGCTGCGCCGGTCGAACAGCGCTGTTGACGGCGAACGAAACCTTTTCCCCGCCAACCTTTGTGCAAACCTGAGCAACATGATAGAAAGCGCCATGCTTTTGGCTGATGATCTCGAGGCTCTGGACCTCCTGCACGGAAACAGGTCGCTCAAGATGCCGGCTCAACGCCGTTTGCAGAGGCTGAAAGCCGTGCCGGCCAAGAAAGCTCGCGAGGGCATTGAGGTAGGGACCATACGCAAGCGCCGGCCCCTTTTCATCGAGGCCCCAGGGCAAGGGCATGCTGGCATGCTCAGCACTGAACGCGACCAATCCTCGCGGGCTGTTGATAAACAATCGGACCGGGAAGTCAACCATCACCCCTCAACCTTCAACCATCAACTATCAACCTTCAACCATCAACCATTGTAATCCGGAGGTCGGAAGTATATATTGCAGTTCACCATGAGTGCTACCCTTTTGATGCCCGCTGTTGCGTCTGCAAGTGGATTGCGTAAACCGCGCACGCTGGCCTTACAGGAGCCAATTGATTGGACGCTACCAACCGGTTGCTGCTTGATCGGATTCAGCGGTCTTTCCCGATCGTTCCCAGGCCTTACCAGGCGCTGGCCGAAGCGCTGGGAATAGACGAGGAAGAAGTTTGGGAACGGCTCAGCCGGCTCAAGCAACAAAACTTGCTGCGCCAGATCAGCGCCATTTTCAATACCGGAGCGCTGGGCTATCGCAGCAGCCTGGTTGCCATGGAGGTCCCCGAGTCGGAGCTGGACCGTGCCGTCGCCGCAATCAACAATTATCCAGGGGTAAGTCACAATTACCTGCGTCCCGGCTCCTATAATATCTGGTTCACTATTGCCGTCCCCCCGGTCGGTCGCTCGATGAAACCGTCAGTAATCTATCCCGGTCGGCGGGAGGGTGGCCCACTCTGGTCCTGCCCGCACTGCGAAAGTACAAGCTGGCGGTAGTCCTGGACGTTCTGGAAGAAACCGAAGGCGATTCCTCGGAAGACCGCCCGGATCTTCCTCACCTGGAATCTTCGATTTCCTTCGAAGCCACCCCCCATAACGTTCGGGTTGTGCGCTGTATTCAAGAGGACCTGCCTCTGGTCGAGAGACCCTTTTTGACTTGGGCCGCATCCCTTGGAATGACTGAAGAGGGCCTGCTGGACCTCTTTGCTCAATGGCTCCGGCATGGATTCATGCGCCGCTTTGCCGCCGTGCTCAATCACCGCGAAGTGGGCTTTAACGCCAACGGTATGGTGGTATGGAATTGTCCCGCCCGGCAGCTCGACGAGTATGGACGGATCCTGGCGTCCCACCCTGAAGTGAGCCATTGTTATCACCGGCCGGCATTCCCGGAATGGCCCTATAACCTCTATGCGATGATCCACGAGCGGAATGTCGAGGACTGCCAGCGGACTGCCGACAGGCTGGCACAGGCAATCCGTCTCGACAACTACCGGATCCTTTTCAGTACCAAAGAATTCAAGAAAATCCGCCTCAAGCTGTTTTGGGATTGAGCATCGCCGACCGCACCGGACCTCGCCATCCTTTTCGTGGAGAAAGCAGCATATGACCTATGACCAAAGAGAGATAGAACTCAGGAAAAAGGCCATCTTTGACGGAATGTCCAAGCGGGGGCAGGAACGTATTTTGAGGATCGGTTATGAAAATTGGGACCCTTTCCAGGAACCCAAGGATCCCCGCGAAAGAATCTACGGGTCTGCCTCACTCAAAGCTGCGGCCCTCGTAAAGGAATTCCTCCAACATCATCATGCCAACCGGGAATCGCCTGAGCTCTTCAAGGACCTCTTCGAGCTCTGCAAGGGCCTCCTTCAGAGTGAAGCCCGAGCGCAAACGATCCTGCAATTCTGCAATTGGTATCAGCACCAAGTTGACAAGAACCCCTGACCAATTTTGTCAACAAACCATTCCCGGCCATCCTCCGCAAGCCATTCACACTTACGCGCCTGCGGAACGCCCCGAATTACGCTACGACCAACAATACCGATTCAGGATGAATTGTTTCTTTGTTCACCGCAGAGAGTATCCAGAGAGATTTCACTCTGCAATTATGAGATTTCTCTGCGACCTCAGCGTGCTCTGCGGTGAATTCCTGAGTACTGGCTCACACAATAAAATGACCTTAATCCTAACGCGTCATTTCGGTGAGAACCTGAATCTGGGGAGGCTACCCGGATAACGGCTTTCACTGGTATGGCAGACCTGACTTCGGACACTCATTCATGCGGCGATGTCTTAATCTTCCTCACGCGGAGCGGAATCTTCCTGGTGCTCACACGGGCGCAGATACGCCAGTTCCTCCTTCAGTGCAGGTCGCACGCTCACTATTTTAACCTCGTAGCAGAGATCTTTTCCGGCGAGTGGATGGTTGAAATCGAGAGTTATGGTCTCTCCGCTTTTTTCCTTTACGTAGTAGCCATATTGGGCCTGTGTTTGCTCACTGGTGGCGATGATCCACTTCCCTGGTTCCTGTGACCGCCCTTCAGGAAACTCCTCAAAAGTCCTGACATGAACCTGGGAGGCGTCGTGATGGCCGAAGGCCTCGGGCGCAGGGATCACAAATGCGACCTCGACTCCCTCGCCAAGACCGACCAGCCTTCTCTCAAGACCAGGGAGCACCTGCTCATACCCAACGATGAAGTTCATGGAAATCGGCCCGTTTTCGCCTTTCACATAGGACCCGTCAACGAGATGAACTCGGTATTCAATAATGACGAACGTATCTTTGCCAACCTCCATCAGACGACCTCCACGAACGAAATGAATCCCTGGCACAAAGACTAAATGATTGCTTCGCCGTATGCTGTAAACCGGCGGCACAGGAACAAGTTTGCGCAAACAGACCACCGGTGAAATGTCGCAACCCCTGCTCGAGTCTTCTCAATTTTACCAATTCCTCTAATAGCTTACAACCAAACCCACGGCATAAAAGGATAGCGCAACCTCATCTTTGATTCAACCCCAATCCCCGAGATGTCGTCGCGTCGCCTGGACTCTTTTTCCCGGTTGACCCAAAAGGTCCCCGCGCGGCGGCTTATTTATCCTTCTGGCTTTGATCACCGGCCACAAGCATGTGAAGCAATCCTGAAGGATCTCGAAGAGCAACCCGGGGGCGTGCAACCTACTCTGTCGAAGCAGGACAGGGCGGTCACGCTTACGCCGGGGAGGTCGCCTAATGCCCCATTTACTCAGGATATGCAAGGTCTTGATATCCTGCATTCCGGCTTTCGCCGGAATCTTCATGCAAGGGGCTTACACCCCGTTCAATGAAAGTAAAATTGGCATACAACTTGGCTTCAAAAAAAATAGAATCTATAAATCATTGATTTGCCATGATAAATTTCTACTTTCGTAGGAATGACGCAGGGGAACTTTTCGGACACGCTCTAAGGGTCGGTTCTCAACGGAGGCTTAACCGGCCATTGAATCCCATTCAGCTTCAATGGTTGCAAGCCCTTGGCTTCAAACCAGCCATCTTTACCGAGCAACCCAGGGCCGGATGACCACCACCGCGAGGTGGGCCTGAAAAATACCCACTATCCCATCAATTTGGGTGCGGAAGGTAAGCTCCAACTCACCACCATCGAGTTCTCCGCCTGGGCGGCCGGCATCGTATAACGGTGTCCTATTCTGTTGACAAAACTCTCATCAGCTGTAATTTGGGCACACCGCAGGTAAAGACTATTTCTCCTTTCATCGCAAATCAGGCCCTGCGGTGAAGGATTTGATGAAATAATTGATCAAGATGCTGCCGACTTCTTTGCATCTGGACTGAGGGCTGCAAGCTTGGTCCGAGTCGGCCGCATGGCGGTAGTGGATGAACGCATTCTCATCGGCTCAATCGGCGAAGTCGCTTTATTTCAAACCTGTGCGAAAGAGACCGGACTGGCCGGCAATACTAGTTGAGCGATTAAGGCAGGTGATGCGGTTGCCACTGGAGATTGAAATCCATGCCGGCGGAGCGAAGAGCCTCACACTCCGACCGAACCCGGGATCGCTGGAGCGAGCAGCAGGGGGAAAGAGATGAAGAGAACAAAAAGGGAGGCTGGCGACCGCGCGGCTGACCTGGAAGAGCTGATTGCGGAGATCACCGTCGATGCCCATGGCGATGACGAGCAGCTCTGGGCCTTTCTCGCTGCACTGGAGGAAGGCCTGGAGCTGCCGTGCGACGCGTTCGTCATCGGGGAACCCGTGTCGGTGATCGCCCTCGACTACGACGGCAACCCGCGACGTGGCCTTGTTGCGCGTTGCCTGCGGGAAGACGGCTCGGAGCACCTGGTCGCGGCGTCCGAAATCATGCTCGCGCCGCGATCCGGGGGAGGCCAGTTCCTGGCGGCCTACCGTAAGTGGCTGGGCCTCGATCCCCTGCCCGAGCAAGCCGGTCCTCCCCACCGCCGCAAGCGCCAGCACAAGGTCGCCGCGACGGACCTCGACTTGAGCCGACCCATCGAGCTGGTCGTCCTCTCGAACAAAGAGAGCTCGGCGCGTTGCAGGCTCGTCGGGAGCGATCGCGTTATCACGCTGCGCGCGAGTCGCCTGTGGGCCGTCGTTCCAGGCGAGGTTGTGGTGGTGAAGCCGCGCAAACAATGGAGCTACGCCGGTCACCCTTATCTGTCCGGAGAGATCGAGTCCACACGGCTCGACGTGGTCGCGCTGGGCCTCGTGCCGCTCAAGCTCGAGGACCAGGGGATGTGGACGCCCGACGAGCACTACTGGGGCGAGGAGGATGAGCCGGTGGAGGAGTGGGCCAAACCGATCATCGCTCGCGGTCCCCGGCGGGCGTTCGAAATGGAGCAGGTCCTCCCGGGATGGGACCCCAACGACTTCGACTCCGATCCGATCGGCGAAGCCAACGAGCTCATGGACGCCGGCGACCTTGAGGCCGCCCGCAGCACCCTGATGGAGCTCTGCCAGGCCGACCTGCGTTGTCTGGATGCTCACGCCCACCTCGGCAACCTGGCCTTCGATTACAAAGCCGAGGACGCGATCCGCCACTACGAGGTCGGCGTCCGCATCGGCGAACTCTCCCTGCCGCCGGACTTCGATGGCCTCCTGCCGTGGGGGCATATCGACAACCGTCCGTTCCTGCGATGCCTCCACGGTTACGGCCTGTGCCTCTGGCGCCTCTCGCGGTTCGAGGAAGCCAAGCGGGTCTTCGAGCGGATGCTTTGGCTCAACCCTTCGGACAACCAGGGTGCGCGCTTCCTGATCGACGAGATGCGGGCGAAGACCGCCTGGGAAGAACACCAGAAGAAGAGATGAGGCGATGATCGCAAAGACGAAGAAGCCGAACCGGAAACTGCAGGCGTGGATCGACGCACGCGAGCGTCACCACCTGTCCCATACCCAGGTCCAGATGGCGCGCGAGCTCGGGATGAACCCGGCGAAGCTCGGCAAGCTCGACAACCACAAGCAGGAGCCCTGGAAGCTACCCCTTCCGCAATTCATCGAGGAGCTCTACCTCAAGCGATTCGGTAAGACGGCTCCCGATGCCGCAATGTCAATCGAGGAATGGGCTCGTCACCAGCAGGAAAAGAAGGAGGCCCGCAGGGCCGCCAAACAGGAGCGGGTCAAGGAGACAGCACGATGAGACACAACGTTGACGGCGGCATCCCCACCCTCGAGATGGCCCTGTCCGAGACCATGAGCGTAGACGATCTCAAGCGGCTGGCCGCGCTTACCAAGGAAAGCCTACCCACGCGCAAGAGCCGACCTCGCCGCACTGATCATCCGGCACCTTGAGGGCGAGAAGCTGCGCAGGGTCTGGCAGGGCCTCGATGAGCTGCAGCAAGCGGCGGTGGCCGAAGTAGTCCATTCGAATTCGCCGGATTTCCCCGCCGATCGGTTTCGCGCCAAGTACGGGCGAGATCCCGACTGGGGCGCCACGGACAAGTATGGATACCCCAGAAAGCCCGTCGGCCCTTGGCTTCTTCTTTTACGGCAACGGGGTGATGCCCGATGACCTCAAAGCGCGGCTCAAGGCCTTTGTGCCGAGACCTGCCGAGGCGAAAGTCAAGACGCTCGCGGTGCTCCCCGCAGCCCACGACCGGCCTTACTCCCGCTGGAACTCCAAAACCAGGACCATGGAAGAGGGGACCGAGGAGGTCCCGCTCAAGGTTCACGAAACGGAACGTCCGGCCCAGCAGGAGCTCCTCTCGGTCCTGCGCCTGATCGACTCGGGCAGGGTTTCGGTGAGCGACAAGACGCGACGGCCATCGGCGGCGACCGTTGCGGCGATCACGGAAATCCTCGAGGGAGGCGACTACTACCCACCCCTCCCGGTGACGAACAAATGGGACGACGAGAACGCCGGACCAATCCGTGCTTTCGCCTGGCCGCTCATCGTCCAGGCGGGCGGGCTCGCAGAGCTCTCGGGCTCGAAGCTGCAGCTCACCAAGGCTGGACGAAAGGCCTTGTCGGCGCCGCCTGCGGAGACCATCCGGACTCTCTGGTCCAAGTGGCTCAAAGGCACGATCCTTGATGAGCTCTCCCGCATCGAATGCGTCAAGGGGCAGACGGGCAAGGGCAAGCAAGGACTTACCGCCGTCTCTTCAAGGCGAGAGGCAATCGCCAGAACGCCTCGCCGGTTGCCCGGCTGGCATGTGGATCTCGACCGACGAGTTCTTCCGCTTCCTGCGTGCTTCGGGCAGGGTTTTTGCGGTGACGCGCAACGCCTGGAACCTCTACATCGGCGAACTGCAGTACGGATCGCTCGGCTACGAGAACGGCGAGCGCATTCTCGAGGAACGCTATCTCCTGGCATTTCTGCTCGAATATGCGGCAACCCTTGGTCTGATCGATGTTGCGCTCATTCCTCCCGCCGGGGCGCGCAACAACTACGGCAGCCTCTGGGGTACCGACGATCTCGTCTACTTCAGCCGCTATGACGGGCTGATGTACTTTCGCATCACGCCCCTCGGGGCCTATTGCCTGGGGGCCGCTTCGACCTATCGGCCGGCGCCTGTCGAGGTCAGGCCGGTCCTGCGCGTGCTCCCCAACCTCGAAGTCGCGGCCATCGGCGCGGAGCTCGAACAGGGTGACCGGCTCGCGCTTGATGCTTACGCCATCAAGGTCTCCGACCTCGTCTGGCGACTGGATCCCGGCAACCTGCTCGCAGCCATCGAAAAGGGCCGCACGGTCGATGAGATCAGAGAGTTCCTCACCGCCCGCAGCGGCGCCACCATTCCGGACACGGTGCTGCGTCTCCTCGAGGATGTCGCCGGTCGGAGCGCGAAGGTCCACGACTGCGGCCTTGCACGCCTCATCGAATGCGCTGATGCCGCTCTGGCGGCCCTCATCGCCAATGACTCACGCACGCGCAAGCACTGCCTGCGAGCTGGAGAGCAACACCTGGTGGTGCCGGCATCATCGGAGGCGGCATTCAAGCGCAGCCTGCGCGAAGTCGGCTACCTCCTGGCCATGGGGCAAGCCCAACCGGTGAAGCCCCGCCGCATGACAGCTGCGGAAAAGACTGTGTCGCAAGCGGCGAAGGTCTGACCAGGTGAGCGTGTCTCCCGACAACGCTCTGATCGTGCAGAGCGATTGCAGCGTCCTGCTGGAAGTCCACGCACCACGCGCCGGGGAAGCCAGGGCAGCGCTGGCCCCGTTCGCGGAGCTGGTGAAGAGCCCTGAGCATGTCCACACCTATCGGCTGACGCCGCTGTCCATCTGGAACGCCCGGGCCGCGGGCCTGCCTGCCGAGAAGATGGTGGCGGCGCTGAGGGAGCATGCCCGGTACCCGGTGCCCACGAGCGTCGAGGAGGAGATTCTCGAGCTGGCAAACCGTTTTGGCCGCGTCGTCATCACCCGCGACGGCGAACTGCTGCGATGCACCTGCGCCGACGAGGCGACGGCCGAGCTTCTGCACCGGGACCGCACGGTCGGGGCTTACCTCCAGGATCGCCTCGACACCAACCAGCTTCCGCGTCGACCCAGGTCGGCGAGGGGTGCTGAAACAGGCGCTGGTTGCGGCCGGCTATCCCGCCGAGGACCTCGCTGGATACGCCAGTGGCGATGCTCTTGCGATCACACTCCGGAATCACATGGCCTCCGGCGCGCCCTTCGTCGTTCGCGAGTACCAGAGGCTGGCGGCCGAATCGTTCTTCGTCGCCGGCTCCGAGCGCGGCGGCAGCGGCGTCATCGTCCTCCCGTGCGGGGCCGGCAAGACGGTCGTCGGCCTCGCTGCCATGGCGCTCGTCGGCCAGACGACCCTGGTGCTCACCACCAGCCTGACCGCGGTCAAGCAATGGCGGCGCGAGCTCTGTGACAAGACCTCGCTGCGGTCCGACGACATCGCCGAGTACACGGGCGAACAGAAGAACACCGGACCCGTAACCCTGACCACCTACCAGATGTTGACCTGGCGCGCGGACCGAGACGGCGAGTTCCCTCACCTCGAGTTGTTCCGGGCACGTCCCTGGGGGCTCATCATCTACGACGAAGTCCACTTGCTGCCCGCTCCGGTGTTCCGGGCAACGGCCGAGCTGCAGGCCCGCCGCCGGCTCGGCCTCACGGCCACGTTGCTCCGCGAAGACGGCCGTGAGGGCGACGTGTTCGCACTCATCGGCCCCAAACGATTTGATGTGCCCTGGAAGGACCTCGAACACCAGGCATGGATCGCGGCCGCGACCTGCATCGAGGTTCGCGTACCCATGAGCTCGGAGCGCAGAATGGCGTATGCCCTTGCGGACCGGCGAGCGCAGTTCCGGATCGCGGCCGAGAACCCCGCCAAGCTGACGCGACTGCGGCAACTGCTCGAACAACACAAGAACGGCCGCGTTCTCGTAATCGGCGAGTACCTCGCGCAAGTCGAGATGATCGCCGGGGAGATCGGCGCGCCCCTGGTTTCCGGCAAGACGCCGCAGGCCGATCGGGAAGAGACTTACGAGCGCTTCCGCCGCAGCGAACTGCACTGCATCGTCCTCTCCAAGGTCGGAAACTTCGCCATCGACCTGCCGGACGCCGACGTGCTCATCCAGGTCTCGGGCATGTTCGGCTCGCGCCAGGAGGAGGCCCAGCGGCTCGGCCGCATCCTGCGCCCCAAGGCCGACGGCCGTTCAGCCCACTTCTTCACGCTCGTCTCGCGCGACACCCGCGAGGAGGAATTTGCCCACCACCGCAAGCTCTTCCTGACCGAGCAGGGATACTCATACCAGGTGATCATCGCTGACGATGACTGTGGTAAGAGGCTCTTGAAAGCCTGAGTTGACATGGGCTTTTCCTCCCGCCTCCCTTTCCTCGGGGAGTTGACGTTCTAATTCAGCAATGGAGACCAAAAGCTTGCAGCAACCCGTACCTTTGATCCGCGAACGACGGTGACCTACCATGCTCTCCCTGAGGATGCCATGCTCGAGGGCGCGCGAGGGCAGGGCATTCCGGAAAGCGCCGTCCAGTATCTGGCGCTTCTCTACGCTGCTGTGCGGCGTGGCGCGATAACGCGCGTCACCGACGATGTGCGAAAAGTGACCGGGAAGGCCCCGGTCTCTTTTGAAGAATTTGCCAGGCTCACTCCGGTTTCTGGAGTATGAGCAAGGCAGCATGACAAAGATGCCCAGGCGGTACCATCCGGATTCGTTGATCTTGCCGTTTGAGCAGTTCATGCAGAAAGAGTGACAACACGATCCCGGGAAGATTCCGCAGAAATGCGCGGGAATCGGCTATGAACTTCCGCTGGAGACGGTCAGGATTCGCTACGGCACGCTCTTTTCGGTTATCATGGGGGATCTCCATGAAACCGATGATCTCCGAGTATTGGACGATGATGGGCACCGGGCGTTTGCGAGCTTCTCTTTTGAAGAGATGGGACACCCCGTTTATCACGAACCCGAGAGTGAGTTCATGAAGGCGGCTTAACCCCTGCGGCAAGACCAGGAAGGCAGGCCCATCGGGGGTCTGCCCTTCGATTTTCATGACTTTGCCTGAACGCCCAGGGCTCGCTTTGCGAACCGGAGCTCAAACAACGGCTGTTAGCGTGGGAAATAAATCAAAAGCACAAGGCAGGATCGTTCCAGACCCTGCCTTCGTTCAGTTTCAATTGCGTTGTGGTTTGCCGACGAAAGAGCCTATTTCTTTGCTCCGCAAGCCGAGCGAGCAGCTGCCGATACGATCAAATCTTTTTCCCACTTATCGATGAGGTCCTGAGCCACGAATTCGTTGGCAACCTTTGCGACACAGGAAACATACTGGCCGTGATTCTTCCAGGGTGCTGTGGCGCCACGCGAACCCGCGCACGGGCACAGCTGCGAAATGGAGCAACCCGTGGCAGGATCGACCGTTTCGCCAGGAACTGTGAACTCACACAGATCGCTTGCGTTCACAACGCCATCACCATCGTCATCATCGCAAACATCCCCCAGACCATCACCATCAGTATCCGCCTGATCAGGATTGAATACCAGCGGACAGTTGTCGAGGCTATCCGTGATACCATCGTCATCTTGATCAGTATTCGCCACACGAGATTCTATCTCAGCCGCTGTCCGTCTTACTTTGGAGATGTGGAGATCATCAACGTATCCCAGGTCTTGTTCTCCCCAGTAGTTCAAATAAATGAATGTACCTGAACCGGCGGAAGGATTGAAAGGGAAAGTGCTCTGCGCATCAAGTTGTCCGTTTATATAGATCTGAATGTTTGATCCCCAGGTGAGTGCAATATGGGTCCACTGGCAGACGGGGACCGTCGAGTTGCTGAAAAAGCCGTTGGGGTCATTCCAAGGCCAACCGCCCACGCCTATCTTCCCACTCCTTATTACAAAGTGGAGGACGTGTCCGGCAGGGGGATTCGATGGAACATCGTTCCAGTTGAAATTTACCAGGTTCACATCGGCCGCCCTCGCGTATACCCAGAGCTCAATGGTTCCGTTAGCGCTGAGATTTGCGGATGAGCGATATTTGATGTAGGACGACTGGGGTAAATTGCCTGCCTCGCCCAGTCCGGGCAAGCTCTCCGTAAAGGCCACATTGAATGGAGTTCCTATCGAACTCCCATCCAGGTGATCCAGGATGACGGTATCTGTGTCTGGTATTATTGGGGAATACATAATAGCCAGAGCCAACTCTGGCAAGGCAGAGCCTGCCGCCAGAACACCAATCAAAAGCAGTCGAAGAAGGATCTTTTTCATGTTCTGTCCCTCCCTTTTCATCAGGTGGAGACTATTTGTTGAGCGTCGTGCCTCATTTCCTGCTCAACACCTCCCGCATAGTCAGTTGTACTAACGGACACTTTGGTCCGTGAGCCGTTACGGTGATAGCTTACGAGCCAGGTATTTCCTGGAGTCTTCTGAGTAGCCCGACAGGGCCTTGGAGTCCTGTCAGGCAAGATGTGATCAACTTTGCGTTCATGGCTCACCGCGCTAAAGGATAAGATGCAAGATGGTCTCTTGAAGCGATTCTTTCGTTTTCTTCTTATCGTCTCTTGGCACCAAATGAAGGTAGGTCGATGAAGTATTTTCCTGGATGTAAGGCAGTATTTTCATGTATCAAAAATAGGTAGAGGGGCAGATCTTTTGGAACGACGTCCATGCCAATACTTAAGCCTCAAGCTGCTGCCGCATAGCGACAGGGGTGGTTACGGTGGAGCTCCTGGGTCCGATGAAATTCCCAGTAGGCATTGAATCGCCACTGGAGCGCAGCGACCTGATACGGATGATCGCTTCGGCGCTTTTAAGTCGCCCGCGGGCTCCCGTGCGATCCAGACGGTCTTTGATCAGATGACGGCACGCCCCTTTGATCACTCCCGACGCAATCGGCAATCCATCGACGAGAAAGGATTCGTGCGCCAGCAGTTGGGCTTTTCACCGGAACTCAGATGCACTCCGCAGGAATCGTCTTGTTTTGCTGCGGCCTTTTGCGTGGCTGGCCGAAGGTCTTCCAGGCGGATCACGATTCCTTTGCCATCTAGGGTGATGATCAGCAAATCCGAGATTTCCTCCAGTTGTCCCGGAAGGTTGCAGAAGGCATATAAGTCTCGCGCCACTTCAACAGTCTGCTCGATAATCTGGCGCTTAGGGACCTTGGCTCCCGTCCTGCTTAAAGTTCTCCACGCCTGACTTCGTCTTCGTCTCGCAAGGTGTGATTCTCATGACGGTTTTGCTTGATTTCGTACTGAGTGCAGCTCCACAAAATGACGTCTCCAACCAACCGTGTGCTCGGTCTGTCATTCCGGGTTTGACCTGAAATTCAAAGAAATTGCTTAGACACCGGTTTTCGTCGATATGACGATCGGAATTCGGAGGCCCTTTTGTGAAGTGCTGTCGTTAGCTTGGAGGAGCCGAGGAAGTTTCTTGGACGAACAACCGGGCAGCATGAGCAAAAACCGGGGGAGTTCCACGACTTTGCGTTCGGTGATGTCTTCGGATATCCCCAGAAGGTATTGAGCATTCCCTTCGCTGTCCGCAATCGGTATTTTCTTGGTGTGCAGGATCCTTCTGCCCTTGCGCCTGGTGTCGATGGTTTCCTCGGGAATATCGAGCAAATGCCCGCTGCGGATAACTTCCCGGTCTTTTGCCGTAAAAAAGTCCGCCTCACTCCCAGGGAAGAAGTCATAGTCGTTTTTGCCGAGCAACTCTTCTCTCGAGTACCCCAGAAGATCTTCCCCCGCTCTGTTGAAGCGCACGAAGCGAAGTTCCTCGGCATCCTTCACGAAGATCATGTCCGGAATATTCTCGACAATCGCGGTGAGAAACTCCTCGCGCTTCCTAACCTCTTCTTCCGCCAACCGGTGTCTGTCAAGCAAACGGTTCAACTCCTCGTTGGCTTTCGACAACTCGCTGGTCCGCTCTTTCACCAGATCCTCGAGGCGAGCGCGGTATCTGCCCAGTTCCTCTTCCGCAACCCTGCGTCTGGTGATATCGGTGAAAAAGGCTACAGTGGCCGGCCCGTCTGCCAGCTGGATGCTGGTAGCTTGAATGTGGAGATGGAAGATCGAGCCGTCTTTTCTCATCCCTTCCGTTTCATAAATGCCCGGTACGGCTTCTCCCCGTTCACGTCTCCTTATGTATTCCGCAATTTCATCACGACAGTGAGGGGCAATGCGACTGAGTGGGGACGTCCCGGCGATTTCGGAACAGTCGTCGTACCCGAACATGTGCAAACCGGCCTTATTGTAAAGCAGCGTTTTGCCCTTTTGAGCAATGGAGATACCGATGGGCGAACGGTCAAACAGGTCACGAAACCAGGCTTCGCTTTCCCGCAGGGCCTCGTCCGCGAGCTTGCGCTCCCCCCTGTCCTTCTCCAGTTCATGGACCCTTTGACGCAAAAGTGCCAATTCCCTGATGAGCTGCTCTTTGGTTTTATCTTTGTCTCTCATGTCGTGTCTCCGGTAATGAGACCGGGAAGATTCCGAACCGGTGCCGGGCTTCATTAGCGCAGCGGTGCCGATCCATGCTGCTTACGGCACTGACCTTGTGGGCGCGCTTCAGGCAGCCCCCTATCGCAAGCCCTCCTCCCAGTCGCCCTCCTTCCATTCCGCGGCGCGGGCGAATGCATAGACTTCCCCTGCCGCCTTCCCATCCCGCTGTTCAAAGGCCTGGTCACGGAGGAAGCATCGTTCATAGGTATCAAAAAAAGAAGCCGGGAGAAGCGAGCTTCTTCCCGGCTCATTGAAGGATTGGGGCGGCGGCGACCTACTCTGCCACGCAGTTGCCCGCGCAGTACCATCGGCGCTGAGGAGCTTAACGACCGTGTTCGGGATGGGAACGGGTGTGGCCTCCTCGCTAAAGTCACCGCCTCAAACTGATTGCGGATTTCGGATCGCGGATGTCGGATGTTAGCCGGCTCGGTGCTCACTCCTCGAATTCCGGCTTCTGACTCCTGACTCCTGATTTCTGACTTCTGTTTTCCGAATAGGGATCTCTTTGCGTGGTCTTTGTCCCGATCTCGACCAATTGCCTTTTTAAAGATGGCCAAGCCGCACGGCCCATTAGGATCGGTCAGCTCAAGACATTGCTGCCCTTACACACCCGACCTATCAACCTTGTGGTCTTCAAGGGGCCTTCAGCCTGGATCGCTCCAGAGGGGAACTCTCATCTTGGGGTGGGCTTCCCGCTTAGATGCTTTCAGCGGTTATCCCTTCCAAACTTAGCTACCCACCGCTGCCACTGGCATGACAACTGGTACACGAGAGGTTTGTCCACCCCGGTCCTCTCGGACTAGCCTGGATTTTCACCCAGAGTGGGAATCCAGGTAGACGAGTGAGCTATCATGTCTTCTTTCATAGGTCTCTCTCAGATCCAGGTGAGGATTGAGCCCCAGCGCCCTCGCCGAGGCGGTTGCCTTGGAGGCGCCCATGCCGGTGACAGTGAGGCCGTGGCCGTTGGCATTATAGTAAAGTAACGAGGCGCCACCTGGCACGCGCATCGTGGACTTCATCTTTTCGTTTCTCACCCAGAGCTCCGCCTCTCCCGGATTGCCATCGTGCACCGTTCCTTTCTCAAGCATGGTGATCGTGAGCATCTTCAGGCGCAACGGTTTGATTGGCCCAAATCGAAAGGACTCTGAAGAAAGGAAAATACTCAGCAAACCTGTGACCAAGGCAAAAACTATTTCTTTCCGCACCGCATTTCCTCGTAATAAGTCTTTGTGCGTATCCCCACGAACAGGGCCAAACCCGCCAGGAGCAAAACGAAGACAACTATTCCCCCGGGGGAGAAAGTGGGCACGGGATAGGAGACTGCCACAATGGACACTTCATAGAGGTCTGGTGGCTTCTTTTCGGGAGGAGCCGGCGGTGTTTTTCGGTCCCAGTTTTGTCCGCCGTCGGTGCTGTGCAGGATAATACCGCCATATAGCCCGATGCCTACCACCCATACCGTATTGGCGTCAGCCGCACTTACTCCCATCATATAGCGGTAAGTGACCGGATCCGGGCCCCGGTTGGTCCAGTGGTCGCCCCCGTCCTGCGTGAGAAGAATGTGGTCAACGTCTTCTGCAACCCAGGCGGTATTTTCGTCAATCGCATCCACCTCATTGGCATCCCACATTTGTCCGTCTTGGAACTGGAGCTTCCAGTTGGCGCCCCCGTCCCTGGTGTTAATGATGAGAAATCCAGGCCCACCCACAGCCCATAACACGCTCGGACTAGCGGCACTGATTCCGATGAAATGGCTGTCAGCAGGCACCCCGTTTGCGGAGCCCTGCTTCTCCCAGTTCTGCCCCCCGTCTATGGTGTGAAAAATAATGCCCTCCTGGCCAACCGGTACTCCTGATACCCATGCCGTGTCGGCGTTGAGCGCCGCGACCCCCTGAAGCTGAATATCCGGGATCACGCTTCCGTTTGCGTTTTTCCAGGTCCTGCCCCCGTCCAGGGTCCGCAAGACCGTGCCGCCGTAACCAACAACCCAGGCGGTGTTGGCGCCAACCGCCCTTACCTTCAGCAACTGAGCATTGGGTATCTCCGCCGGGGACCCCTGCCTCTCCCAGGTCTTGCCCCCGTCGTGCGTGTGCAGGATAGTTCCATAACCACTGTCTTGATAGCCGACGGCCCAGGCAATGTTCTCGTTCACGGCGCTAACCGAGACTAAGATCACATCGGGAATCTCTCCCGCCTTTCCTTGCCGGGTCCAGGTCTCCCCTCCGTTTGTTGTGTAGAGAATAGTTCCGTAACCATCGGAAGCATCCCCCACCACCCAGCCGGAATAGGTAGCAGCCCATCCATCCAAAGCACAACCCCACACAAAAAGCCCAAAGAGCAGGGCACATGCGAAGACTGACCGTCTGAGAAAAGAAAAACTTTGCGTTTTCATGTCTTCCTCCTTTCTTGACCATTCAATTCATTCAGCACTTGCCCACGATCACGCTATTGCTTTTCCGCAACCTCAACGGGCTGCACCTGATCGCCATGAGCGATGCTCATGTCAAGGTTGTGGTGGCGGCCAATCATTATACGGGAGTGATCGCCTTTGAGAAAATGATCGCACCAGGCATTCCTGTTCTGAGAGGAACGGCCGGGCACGGAAGCAGGAGCGACCTTTATCTGGGCAACCGGGATGAGGTTGTCTTCTGATGCCTCGACCTGGTGAACGTCCATCAATGGGCACGACAGTCTAGCTCTTTTGCCCGCCCCTCTTGCTCCAGCGTCACCGAACGGTCAAGTATGCCGGCGTGATCTTGTCCACCGAGGTTGTCCCGACCTGCCGCATGACCGTTTGCAGCTCGCGTCGCAGGATCTCCAGTACCGTCTCGACTCCTGGCTGCCCGAACGCCGCCAAACCCCACAAGTAAGGCCGAGCGATACAAACGGCATTCGCTCCCAACGCGAGCGCCTTGAAGATGTCTGTTCCCCGCCGAATTCCTCCGTCAACGAGCACGGGAATCTTCCCGGCAGCGCCATCTACGACTTCGGGGAGGCTTTCGATGGTCGAACGGTTGCTCTCCTCGGCACGCCCGCCGTGATTCGAGACGATGATCCCGTCAACCCCATGTTCGACGGCGAGCAGAGCATCTTCGCGGGTGACGATGCCCTTGATGAGCAGCTTCATCATGGTAACGTCGCGCAGGCGCTTGACGATGTCCCAGGTCATGTCCGGTGGAGTATTAGCGGTGACCCTGGATACATCGAGCCCCTCGAACATCGGCCTACTGCGGGCGAGGGCATTGAAAGCAAACCCATCAGCATGGCAATCGCTGCACTGCCGCGTGTCCCCTCGCCGGGACTTCAACAGAGTCTCCCGATTGCTTCCCCCCTGCAGGCCCGCCGTGAGCACGAGTACCGGGCAGGTGGCCGCCTCAGCGCGCTTGACGAGAGCGTGGGTGACGTTCCAGTCATTTGTCGCATAGAGTTGGAACCAGACGGGAGCGCCCGCTGCAGCGCAGACAGCCTCGACCGGTGTGCTTGCTACCGTAGAGAGGATTTGGAGGTGACGTTTCGCGCGGGCAGCTTTAGCCACTGCGATCTCACCGTCGGGATGAAAGGTCTTCTGGCTGGCCACCGGGGCGAGCACGATCGGGCTATCCCAGGTGACGCCGAACAAGCGGATGGACATGTCAATATGCTGTATATCAACCAAGCGGCGGGCGCGGATTTGAAAGCGTGCGAAGCCCTCGCGGTTGGCGCGCAGCGTAGCGTCGTCGTCCACCCCGGTTGCCAGATATCCGAAGTGCGCGGGGGGCAGTTTCCTGCGCGCGACCGCCTCAAACTCCATCACGTTGACGGCTTGTTCAGGAGAAGTGATCAGATATTCCGCTTGCGCGGCACCCTCAAGCACGGCGGCGACGTCGGCAGCATGCGCGTTGCGGGATAGCAGCAGCCTCTCGAAGGAGGTGAACGCGAGGCCATAGAAAGCTATTAGAGGACTGGCCGTGAGAAACCGTAAGAACCTACGGCGGCTTTCCGCCTGCTCATCAGATTTTCGCATACAGCGCCTCCCCTTCGTTTCCTCGGTTTCAGCGCGCACCACATCATAGCTTGTCCCGATCTCCAACATCGCATGGATTTTCAATAGATTATGCAAAGACCCCTGACAAGCGTTTTCTCGGAGAGGTAATAAGTGCTGAGGTGAGGTGGCAGGAAAACGCTTTTTCAGGTTTTTAGGGTAGCAGGGTGTCGTCGGTTCTGCAAACGATATTTCCATTTTCAGACGTGGTTCAGGATCCTGGCATTCCGGATGTCTGCTTTGCTGCCTTCAAGAGGGTCTTTCAAAGGCAGCTCGCGCCAGGCCCGGGCGACTATTTCAGGTACAGATTCAGGTAATGAAACCGGCCGTCCACGACATCGGGTACTCCCCTGAGCTTCTGGGCGGACCATTGGGACAGACTCCAGATAAAGGGAAGACCGTTCACGCAGGGAGTTCCAAACTTCATCCAGAAGCCTTTGAGAGGGGAGCTGAGGTTCAGCTCCCCTTTGAGCTTCATGGCAGGTGCTACCAGGGACGCCATTGCCACCTTGGCATCGATGGATCCGTCGGGGACGGTCTTGGGCGTAGGTGTCTCGCCGTATCCCAAATCCCAGCGACCATAGATGGACAGAGGGTTTTGGGGATCAGTGTAGGTGATGAGGGCCTTGGCCGAATCGGGACCGTTTACGCCTCCAATCCCAGCGAGGAATTGGACTCTCCGTGCGGGCCGCGTGTCCAGGGCGAGGAGGTCCTCCCGGATTTGCCCGGACACCGGATAGTTGATGCCCAGAATATAGTCGGTGGTCAGGAGCTCGGCATCGTATTCCGTCGAAAGGCCGTCAGGCTTCGTGGTGACCGTATAGCCTCCACCTTCTTTAGGGCTGAAAAAAACAAAGCTCTTGTAAGACATCTCCACGAGGCCGAATTCACCGGTCTTGGAATCCACTACCATGTAACCGTTCATGTACGTCCCGGAAGGTTCGATGGACACGTAGCGGAAGAACTCGTTGAGGGATGAGGCGAACTCTTCGGCGACGGCCGCTCTCCAGAACATCCAGAGGGCATTCACTTTCGGCTTGGTGTACGTCTGGTGGTGGGTCGTTTCGTTGAAGAGAAGTCCCTTATTGGTAAACCCAAAGTCGGTGGTGCTTGTGATTAAGGCTGGGGTCAGAGCATTCACGCTGAAGAAATCCGCGTTCACGAAGATGTTCATCACCATCGACATGTCAAGATATCCCGTCCAGCTATTGTGGGCGATGACGATGTCCTTGTCCCTGATTCTCTTCACGAAGGCCGAACACTTGGAAACGTGATTCGCCACCCGGTTTCCGGGCTGGTACGTGATCATGTCCGAAAGATCGTTGTAGGCGTTGATGTAGTAGATGTCGAGGAAAGTCGCCCGGGGTGTGCCGTAATCCAGTTCAAGCTCTGACGCGGGAAAAGTGGAGACATCGGGCAGCCACTTCCCACTGAAATCCAGGTGCTGCGGATGATCGAACCTGGTTCCATGGTAGAGTCCCAGCAGCCTGAAGAGCACGCGTTTGTACCTGGCGGAAAACTTCGGGTCCGTCATGCCTTTGATGCGGTTCGTGGTATAGATGTAATTCGCAATCAGCAGTTGTCTGGCCCTGAGCAGCTCCTTTCGGGACGGAGGAATCTGCCTCGGGAAGGAGTGTGACGGGTCGACAAGGTAGGACAAGTCCCACAGGTTGTCCCGAGTGGCAGTCACCATCCCCCGCTGAAGCTTTCCCTGGATGAATCCTGCCCGATATTCGGCCTTGAGCGGATTAGTGTGCTTCGACACGACTGTGAGGTTCCGGATATGATCCACCAGTTCGACACAGCCTTGCGCTTCAGGACCCAACCGATAGCAGTCGAGCTTGCCGGGCACGGTTTCGCCAAAGCCGTTTCCTGTCACCAAAATCACGATTGAAAGAAGGAAGAATCCAATCAGGTGCTTCATCTCTCCACTCCTCATCAAACGATGTGTTAATTTTTTGGGGCCAGCTGGTACCCCTCCCTCAAAGAGCCAGTGAAAAAGAGCTTGTTCTCATTCTAAGCCCATTTCAAAGCACGAGACAGACAAAAAAGCGAGGTCTCGATAGAGGACTCCCGCATCTCCCTGATAAAGGAAAGAATTTTGGAATATCAAGTTCTGAGAGATACCCACGGTGAAGAAGCTGCGCGTAATCAAATCCAGCAGTCTCGATGATCTTCACCTACGCTCTGACTTCGGATAGAAAAACTCAGGAAACTCCAGGTAATGCCTCACTTATCCGGGGTCAATAGTTAGAGGCCGCTTTAGCCTTCCTGTTGAAGGGCGATTAAAGACAGGGAAACATTAAATTTTACGTTGACAATAATCCATTTAATTGTTGCACCGAGAAGTACCAAACTGAGAATAAGCGCTATAGATAGCACGATAAAAAGCACGCCAAAAAGTTAATCGGTCCATGCACAGTTCCGGCCAATGGTACCTTTACCAAGGCGTATACTTATACTTCCTTGGGGGAGCCCTTCTATGATGTCTTACATCAGGTCCCGACAAATGGATTTGTGATCATCAAGGGTCAGAAGAAAGTGAGTTCAATGACGTATGAGGTTTACGCTGCGGATGCGAAGTCAGTGGGAAGTGGTCCTGTTACTCCCACACCCCTTAGCTCGCCCTACTTTAAGCCTAAGTAGTCGTAGATTCTTTAAGAAAGAGAGGGGAATAGCGATGGAAAGATTATATAAAGTTTTGCCCTTGGTCTTCTTGATGATGTTTTGGTTTTTTGGTTTTGCAGAAACCGGAAACGCCTATTGTGTCCATCACAATAGCCCTATAACTCTTTCAGTAAGTGATGAATTTTGTTGCCGATGTTACTCAGGAACCCTCCACAGTGGTGCCTCTGGATTTTGTCCTGGCGCGGACGCAGGGTGTCGAGGGACGACGATGATTTATGTCGAGTATGCCTTCCCCTGGAACTGTTTAGAATGTCTCTACTGCCCCTGTGAGGGAACCGCCCATGGTGATGTATACATTACAGGTACCGATTTAGGGCAACCCTTCATCACCCGACTGCCGGCCACCTATGCGGAGTGTGGACCAGCCATCTCGGAAGCGATTCGCCGCGATCAGTGGGAAGAGCTTGGCCAACTCTCTCAACAGGATCCACAGCCAATCGGCCGGCGGCCCGGTATCGCGTCGCGGAGACTACGGTCACCCTCTATGATCTGCCTTATCGCGTCGTCGGCGGTCCGCTCAAGCGCCCCTCGATAAAACAAGACATAGAAGATCGTTCGGGAGCTCGCCAAGGAGTCGGAATCCCTTCAAAAGGACTTCAGGAGCACGATCTTGCCGAGTACACCTGCGAGGCCGATTTCATCTATCCGAGTCTCATCAATATCGCCACGATACAAAGAGAAACATACATCGGGCGCTAAGATCTTCATTGTTGAAATTTGAATGGAGTATCATGAAGTAGTTTATCAACAATGAAGATCTACCCTTTTATCACTCTATGAAATCTATTGGCCCTTCAAGACTGCGATAGCTGCGCACAGCACCTCGTCCACGCCGTCCCGCAACGCCGATGCGGTCAGCTGCACCTTGACATCAGGAACGATGCCGACACCGTGAAATTGGGTACCATTCGGATTCAACACCTTCATTCCCGTGTAGGTAAATCCGAAACCTCCCGGGAAGCTGAACCCCCGTGATGTTACCATCAGTTCCGGCGCTGGTGCGCCCGACGACGGCCAGCGGACGGTTTGCACCGACGAGCATCTTCATGAAGTTCTCCGCCTCGGACACGGCGGACGGCCCTATAAGCAGGACCAACGAGCCTGTCCAGGGGATATAGTTGGTATTGCTCCATGGTCAACACTGCGTCGTTCGGCCCTGCCAATTCCAGGATGTGGAATTGAGGAGAAAAAAACGGATATGGAATCAGGCGCCTAGCCACTTCGAATTGATCCGCTCCTGGGTAACCGTGTATGTCCAGCACCAGCCCTCGTGCGTTGCGAGAAACCGCGTCCACGATCGCCGCGGACACGTCGGAGCTCGACGGAGAGGCGAAACCGTCCATGTTGATATAGTAGAGGTCGTTGAATCCCAGGTCGTTGAGTGGGCCGTTTGACCGGACGGATTCGCCCGGGCCGAACAAAGCGAAATAATCATCCCCAGGCAGCGGAGACACGTTAACCGAGCCTTGGAGGCCGTTCGGATCCTCGAGGACAAGCGCCGCTTTGCCGGTCAGCTCGGACACCACGCCGCAGGCTCTGTAAAACTTGAACCCATCAGTCGCCGCCGACACCGTCTCGTACGCTTCGGAGAACAGCTCCTCGATCGATCACCCATTGATTGAAACGATTGCGTCCCCGGGAGGGACAGCAGGATCAGCCGACCTCCTTACGACCGGCCAGCCTTTGACCTCTTCGAGTAATACCGGCAAGTACCCGACGACTGGCGTCGGGCTTAAGTCATAGACCCATCGATGGCCGTCCTTCAGAACCTCTCCGAAGCGTCGAAGGATGTTTATGGCAACTTGACGAATCCGAGCCATTCCAGGTCTCGACGACCGCAAGAGTCTCCTGTGGGCGTGTGTCGATTCCATCTCCGACAACGTCAAAACAGGGGAAAAACCTGCGCAGCATGCCGTGTGCCGTGAGGAGTGCGGCGCGCATCTCGGGCCTGGCGGTCGTGGGCGGCTGGACGCTGCGGAACAGATTGACAGGCTCAATAAACACCCGGTTGACAGGGCCCCCGACGGGTGGGATGGGTCTTTTCCACAGGGCCCAGGCCGCAGCCCCAATGTCGCCAAGGGTTCTTCCCGCAAATGGTACGTCAGCCTTGATCACGTCCGGCCAGATTCTGGCCGGCAAACTGGCGGACGGTCATATTGAATCTGGTATTACCCACGGGGCCGACATCGTACCCATACACCCATACCTGGTAATGCCCCGGCGTCGGCGGAGCCACGAGTTTCACCCGCTCGTTTTCCCGCGGACCCTACCGAATAGCCGATCAACTCCGACGGGAAATCAATGACACCGTCATCCTTGGCATCGTACATGACATAGATGGTCGATGTCCGCGCCAGGTCTGGCGTTCACTGCGATGTCAAGCATATGGAGGTAGGGCTCCTTCACCTGGATGTCCTGAGTGTAGATGGCGTCCTGTTCCACGAACAAGTTGTGGAGAACCAGCGGATGAGGAACCAAAAACGTACGGTCCAAAACCTTGGTGCGGACCGCGAGACCGTACGCTCCGGCTCCTTGCCAGTCGGCCTCGGCGATCTCGACACAGCACGTCTTCCCCAATGATCAAAGCCCTGCGTGCCATCCTCAAGGCCCCTGCGAATTGCGAGGCCTCGGGCGCCATCCCATGTCCCGTGAGCAGGATAAGAGGGATGTCTCGCCTCCCTTTGGCCGGCAATGGTTCATAATCCCGGGTTGAGATCGAGACGCCATAGACATTGAAAGGACTGTATACCTCATCCATCGGACCACGATGAAACCTCACCCAGTGGGCAGGTCTTGTCGACCGGCTTGGAAAGCACCGGCGCAACGGCCCGCTCAAGAGCTTCGCGCAAGCCGGCCACAAGGCAGGTGACGCAGGTAGATGACGACAACGTGTGCTGACGGCGGTAACGACACGGAGCCTATTCCCGGGCGGATCACCGCTGCATGCCCGACCATCCGCACGCTCGCGGGACCGAGTTCCGTGGTCGCCGCGTCAAGCGCGCAAACATCGGGCATGGAAGACACATAGGTGCCGAGCGCTCCCTCAGACCCAATGGTGTCAGTGCGGCAGCGTCCGCAAGCGCTCCGGTGAGAGCCGTATCCGATTCTCCATAAGCCGACTCGACGCTGAATTCGCGAACGAGGTTATGAGCACCGGACAGATCGATCAGGATCGCACCCGCGCCCTCCGGTATCCCGGGACGATACGCGAACACCAGGCTGGCGGGGTGCTGCGTTCCGAGGTTCGAGCTTTCCCTGCCGTTCGGGCGGGGGTAGCCTGCGGCAGGCGAACGAACTGAGGAATTTGCCCGGGCCTCAGGCTATCTTTGAATTTGCGGAGGTTCAAGTCGTCTTGGGAGGAGAAACGGCCCATCTGCAGGCACCTTGGTTTCTCCCTGATGAGGGTGTGAGTGCTGCTTCCACAGCCCGAGATGGCGGAGGATGCGCTCTATAACGCCGGGTTCATGAACGGGGCTGCTGATCTTCATCTCCTGGCCGCATCGGGGACGACAGAAGGATGGCCGCTTCCGAGATCTTCTTCATTCATGAATTCTCGCCGGGTTTTGGACGGTTTCCGTCGTGCCGGGTGCTCGGACACATCCAGCAGGGTCATCGCGGAATTGACCTCAGAAGTCGCCGGCTCATCACCGGGTCTCAAGAGCTCGGCCCCTTCGACAAGCTCAGGACAGGCTTGATTCTCTCTCCCCTGCTTCTGATTGATTATAGCTCCTTCGACAAATCCATGGTAGGCTACGTATCTGAGAATCTGAAGATGTTTGTCGGGAATACGCTGAGTGATGGCGGCGATGAATTCCTCCGCAGAGAAAATCTCGAAGTTCCTCTTGTTGCTCCCATGGCTCATGGCCGAGCGGTTGAGGACCTTGCCGGTATCCTCCAGCTAGGTAATCTTCTGTGCTGAGAAAGCGTCTCGCACGAGATATTCCGCAAGCTGCCGGCTGCCACGGACAGCCACAAGGGGTTGCCCCGTGGTGGACGGAAATGGCAGGAGTTTTGTTCCGGGCTTTGGCGACACTCGACCCTGATGAGATCAACTTGCACAGAGACGAAGCAAAAAGAGCCGGGAGAAGTGAACTCTTCCTGGCTCTATGGGGGATTGGGGCGGCGGCGACCTACTCTGCCACGCAGTCTCCCGCGCAGTACCATTGGCGCTGAGGAGCTTAACGACCGTGTTCGGGATGGGAACGGGTGTGGCCTCCTCGCTAAAGTCACCGCCCCAAAATGGGGTTCGGATGCGGATTCGGATGTCGGATTTTAGTCGACTGGCCATTTTCTCCGACTTCCGACTTCTGATCTGTTACCGAATAGGGATCTTTTAGCGCGAAGTTTCGTCCTGGTTTCGATCAATTGCCTTTTTGAGAATGGTCAAGCCGCACGGCCCATTAGTATCGGTTAGCTGAACACATTGCTGCGCTTACACACCCGACCTATCAACCTTGTGGTCTACAAGGGGCCTTCAGCCCGGTTTGACTCCAGAGGGGAACTCTCATC
>CAWEHK010000021.1:0-169510 GCA_963808625.1 uncultured delta proteobacterium | reverse complement strand
ACGGAGGGTGCAAGATGCCGACCGCAGTAAGGATTTCAGACGGAATTGCTCAATGAAGCCAAGAAATTCAGTAAAATCGACCACCGCTCATTGACAGGCCAGATCGAGCATTGGGCGAGGGTTGGGAAGTGCGCGGAGGAAAACCCGGACCTCACCTACGATCTCATCAAAGAGATTTTGATTGGGCTTGCGGAGCTCGATCAGGGCGAAAAATCACCGTATGAATTTGACTGAAGGTCACAATGAGAGTCTTTCAATCCCATTCCTTCGCCAAGACCGTCAAGAAATTTAAAGCAGCAAAAGTTGGAATTAGACAATGAAATCAGGAAGATTATCCAGGATCGATCGATCGCCTCGGGAGAAAAAAGGCGACTTGAGGGGGGTCTTCGTCCATAAAACGCAAGATTCAGAGCACCTTGTATTTGTTGTCCTATCGCATGCTTGGAGAAGATTGTACGATTATGAGGAATCCACATGAAAATTTTTATCGTGATTTGAAGTCCTGTCTGAAGGGAAGATAGGCGGCGAAGAAGCGAAGCGCCCCGAAAAGGAGCAGGAATGCACGCCGTTAGGTTACCGGCGCCGACACCAGCGAGGCGTACCCGGGCAAGTTCAGGGCCACGCGCGAGGGGGACCTGAATTTGATTCGCATCGGCAACGAACGATACGAGGTCCCGAACGCCGTTGTCCTCGGCGGCGGACATCCAAGGCTCAGGAGAATCACGATGGAGTTCCTCGCCTCGCTCTTGGTGGCAAAACCGCTCAGCATCCTGGCGGTGGCCGCCCTCTTCCTGGTGGGGCACCTCGCCCTGCGGTTCACGGCCCTCGGCGCGAGCCGCCGTCCCCGGACCGCTCCTCGCAGCCGCCGTCACGTGGGCGCTCTAGCTTTCTGGGAGTGGGCGGTCCAGGTCCGGACCCCGGAGGCGAATATCCGGGTCGACCTTCTTGTGATCTGGCCGGCCCTCGCCGTCTTATCCGCCCGGGCCCTCTTCCGTTCGCTCCGCCAGAGGAGTTGACTTTACCGGTCATCCCAATATCCAGTGAGTTTATGTAACACCCTTTTTGGACAGAGTTAACCGGATCGCCCGTTGAGGCACAAGTACCCCAGTGATACTAATGCCGAGTTTCTTGTTTTTTTGACAAGATTTTCTTTAGAACCTGTTGGTATCGTTAGTATCCCGACCCAATTTTGGTTGCGGCCACCCCGCGCTGTGTCTCCGCGTGAAATTGAAGCTTTTGAATTTTTTCAAGTTGATTGAAGGCCCATGCTGCGGAAATAGTCAGGGCTCGGTACAAGCAGCGGGGAGCGGTTGATCCTAAACTCAGAATGGCGAAGCCAAAGTGGTCCCCCAGGATATCGAGAGCTTCGAAGAGACCCGGGAAGAAATGGCACTTCAGCGGACTCGGCAGGCAACTTCCTGGCCGAACCAGGTCAGCCGCGCCGCGCCATGGCGCTCCCAGAACATGACGTTGCCGCCCTCGTATCTGGCTCCGCTGCCGGAGGGGCTCGAGGAAGGCGATGGCCTGATCGGCGCCCTCGTGCCGCCCCATCGGCGTCAGCACCACCGCCGGCGGGTTCGTTTCCCGGTAGAAGACGGCGGTGAGGGTCATATCGCCGCAGTGGTAGGAAACCGGCGACGGCGCCATCAAGTGGCCGTACTGGATCTGCAGCTCCGCGATCCGGCGTCGGTACTCGGTGCTCACGCACCCGCGCACGTCGTCTGCTTTACCACAATCGTTGCGGCGCTTGACCCAGGCGCGCTGAAGGGGACTCGGGTCCTCGTACCTCTCCTGGGTTACCCGCTTCATGGCCGCCTCGTAGACCTCCGCCAGTTTACGGTCGAGCGCCGCGAGTTCGGCGTCCCTGCAGATCAGTGCCTCGACGGCGCCGTCGGTCTTGGCACAGTCAAAACCGGGCTGGGCCGCCAGGGCAGCGGTCGCCGCCGCCCCCCGGAAGTCGGTGGGCGCGGGTTGCCCTTTCTTCAGGGCCTTCTCCAGCGCTATCCGGTGATTCATGTCGGCGGGGATGAACTGCACCCGTTTGCCCGAGCGCTTTGCCGCCGTCAGCTCGTCCCTGGCCACTTCGCCGCCGCCAATCGCGATCACCACATCACTGTTTTCCACCATTGCTGTCGAGGTAGGGGACAGGGTTTCGGTGCCGGGAAGGAACCCGCCCCAGGTGGTGTCGCGCACGTAGAACACGATGTCAACGCAGGGAGACGGGTGACATTGGCGGCCTTCGCCTGGGTCGAGACGATGCCTGCGGTGGTGAAACCTTTGCGCTTCGCCACCTCATAGACGGCGCCAATCCCTTCGGGCGTGGCGCCAATGTTCACCATGGTCTTTTCGGGATCAAACTGCTCGAGAATCCGCGTGGCCTGTTCAATCATCAACTCCATATTCTCGTACCCGGCGCCGGAATAACCCAGAAAGGTCAGCACTTGCAGTCCCTTGCCTTTGAAGAAGGTACGGATTTCCTCGGGAGCCGCCTCTCTGATCGCTGACGGCGGGCCACAGCCTGGCGCCGTCTGAGCGAAGCACAACGTCAGCAGGGACAAACAGAAAACAACCGTTTTCGTTGCTCGGGCAAGCTTGGTGATCATGATTCAGTCCTCATATAGACATAACCCTTCAGATCCCCTGGTTGGTTTCGCCTCGGATCGCTGGGTTTCGTTCCTCAACCCACCCTGTAAGCCATTGTTTTTCCCGATTGGCGTCGACCTTCAGCCATGCATGTAATCAACCGTCATTCCCGGAAGCTTCTGTCGGGAATCCACGTTTTGACCCTTTGAAAGTTGGATTCCCGCTTAAAAACCCTGCGGGAATGACAGGTTGAGGAGTTTTGCTTCGGCATGTTTCGGCATAAACCAACCTTGGCTTCATCTGGCTGAACAATAGCGCTAATCGGTTTGTTTTTTGGTAGCTCGTGTCCATCCGGAAACCCCATTTTGCAGGAGGGGCTTCCAGCCGAGATCGGGGCTGGAAGCCCCTCCTACTGAACAAGGCTCCACTTTCCGGATGAGAACCAGCTCAGGCCCGCTTGATCAAACCCACGACAAAGAGCAGCACCACGGCGCCAACGACGGCCGTGATCAGGGAGCCAAGCAGCCCACCGGCGGCGATGCCCAGCAGGCCGAACAGGAACCCGCCGACGATGCCGACGACGATGTTGCCCAGCAGGCCGAAGCCGCCGCCGCGCATGAACTGCCCGGCGAGCCAGCCGGCGACGGCGCCGATTGCCAGAAAAATAAGCAGACTTTGGATATCCATGAGTTAGTCTCGAAGATTTAATAGACTTTGGATTAAGGGCTGAAAAGAGTAATTATAGATTCTATGTTTTTGGCAAGTTGTATGCCAATTTCACTGCCATTGAACGGGGCGCAAGTCCATTGCATGGAAGATTCCGGTGAAAACCGGAATCCAGAACTCTGCCTGGATAACGGCTTTCGCCGGAATGACGATCTAATCCGCACACTAATTCTTGTGTATCTTTATTAGTTGCCCTGTCGGCCCTGCTGGTAGCCTTGCTGGTGGGCCGCCTGCACCGCTTCTTGATGCCTGCCGTAGAGAAAACCTCCACCCGCCCCGGCAGCACCGCCAATGACTGCTCCGAGACCTGCATTGCCGGCCATGGCCCCAATTATGGCACCTCCGGCGGCCCCCATGGCACCACCACTCAGAGTCCGCTGTTCGGTTTGCGACATCCCCGCGCATCCAGCAAGCGCGAGGCTGAATACTAAAATCGCTATCATCATGATCTTCATCATGGTTCGCTCCTTATCTCATGCTCCAGGTTATTTCTTGCACGGCCAAGTCTCGGCCAGAAACCGAAACTCCGTCTCCACGGGTTTTTCGCCCAGGTACTGCGGATGGGCCTTGGCCCACTCGACAAACATGCTGATTGCGGTGTTGCGCGTTGGTGGAGGATCGGGAAAACAGAATCCCATTTTGCCGCCAGGCCCGGAGTTCTCGGCTACATGGTAGTCGTAAGCCCCGACGAGGTAGCCGTGGCAGAAGTGGATGGCTTTGTCGCGATGCGGATCGTCGGCGGAAACCGTACACAATTTGATGAGATCCTGGGTGGTCTTGACTTTGAATTCCTCTTCCGTCACCGCTCTTGCCAGGCCGGGCAACGCCAATACGGCCACAAGCACCAGTAAAATTACCTTTCGTTTCATACCGTTACTCCTCCTTTAAAGTTGGATTGACCTTAAATCCCCCACCTCCCTTTACCAAACGACGCATGGGGGAATTTCACCCTTCACGATTCTGCCGGTGTTTTGGACCGTTTCGCGACCGGCCATTCACAGGCACTCACCTCTCGGTCTAGGTTCCACTGCCTGGCGACAGGACCTCCAGGTCTTTGCTCTCCAGTTTCCGCCACGTGTCATCAGGGTCGAAACCGGTCATGGCCTGACCAACGGCTTCGGTGTTCTTGCCAAGGTCCTTTTCATAGACCGTCCCGTCATGGTTCACGATAAAGGTCATAATTCCTGATGTTCCATAACCGGCCGGGTAGGCAACCAGAGCAAAGCCTCCGATCATTTTGTCTTTGACCACGTAGCTGTAAGCCCCGCCGGGGGCATTCTTGCCCTGAGCCTTCAGGATTTTGTAAAAATAACCGTGGTAAGGAGACGGCTTCGCTCCTGACTTCTTTCCGGTGTAGCCTTCCTTCACAGCCTGGGCGGCCAACGGCCCGAAGGGACTCGCCTCCTCCCCGTCCTGCGATGCCCAGTAGAGACCGTTTTTCTTTCCCGGTTCACTGATAAACCTCTGAGCATACTCGAGCAGGCCGTCGCCATCCCGATCTTTGATCGCATACTCCCGCTGAGCGTCAACGAAAGCCAGGCAGACCTGGATGGCACTCAATTCGTTTCTTCCAATGCGTCGGTCAATGATTTCCTCTGCACCCTGCCGCGTATCGAAACGCCACTTTTCCCCTTCCTTTACCACGGGTATCGGGAGCGGCCAGGCGTCGTTTCCCACCTCGAGAACGGCCTTATTTTCGCCTTCCCTCACGACCGCGTTCTTTTCCTCGTACATGCGGGAAAATTTTTCGCGTCCCTCGCGATCGGCAACGTCATCGCCGGAGGAAATCAGCGGCGCGCCTCCAGGTCCTAAAATGGCCAGCAAGCGGTTCACATCATCGGCACTTATCGCTGCCCCCAGGACTTTGGCGGCTTCTTCCGGAGAAGCGAAGGTCTCCTGAACACTTTTTTTCGCCTTCTCCACCGCGAAGACGTCAAGGCAGAAGGCAGTCAAGGTCAGGGGGATGGCAATCAAGGCGGCCAATGCAAAACGCAACATCGAATGGTTCACCATCTGTCGTAGCGATAGAAACATGGTCCACACCTCCTTCAAACCAGGATATTTCAAGGGCGTTCCCATTCCCGGGCGCGATCAGCGAGCCCGCTCAAAAAACCGGCTTGTCGCTAGCGGCGGCGCCCTCCGCCGCCACCTCCGCCGCCACGACCTCCGCCTCCGCCCGCCACCGCCACGGGCATGGCCTCCACCACCCCCCGCACGGCCTCCGCTAACGGCATGGCCCCCGCCACCTCCGGCACGGCCTCCGCCGCCACTCACGGCAGCACGATTGCCACCGCCGCCCTGGCCGCGCACCGACGCGGCAGACTGCTGACGGCTCGCATGACCACGATCAGCGACCCTTTTGGTTTCTGGGCCACTTCCCATCCCTTGAAAAGCGCCACCTCCTCCGCCCGGACGCTCCCTGCCGCCTTTGAGGGACGCCTCTTTGCCGGGTCGCGCTCCGCCTTCCATGCGGGCTTTCCCAGCACCGGATCCTTTCAGGGGAGAGTCACCACCACCGAGTTTGTTCCCGGCTCCCCCTTCGGGCCTCTGAGACTTAAGGGCTTGCCGGGTTGACGCCGCATCGGGTCGGCTACCGGCCCCTGCCCCGGGTCTCTCTGAAGGACGTCGGTCGGCAAGTTGCCCCCCGCCCGGTCGGCCAAGATCTCCCTGCCCCCTGCCTTTGCCATCCTGGGAATGCCCTCGAAAATCGCGCCTGGCATCCGCAGAACCTACCCCCTTCTGACCGAAGCGGTCCCGGGTGGCCTGGTCGCGATAGGCGACCCCTTTCCGATGCGTGGAATCATGCTGCCACTTTGAACTCTGAAAATTGGATACATTGAGATTGTTGCGATTGATGTTGACGTTGCGGTTGACATTGACGTTCATGTCACGCCCACCCCAGTTCCATCTTCCCCAACCCGAGTTCCAGGCCGCCCCAACCGCAACCCCCGAGGCAAAACCAAGCACTCCGGCGGCAACCGTTGCCCCCACCGGGTGGTAATAGTAGGGAGGGTACGACGGATACCACCACGAGCCCATAGACCACGGTCGGGTTATAGGTCGGCACGTAGATGACCGAAGGGTTGGCGGGTTGGATCTCGATCGCATCTCCCTGAACGATGACCTTCTGCTCCGGAGTATCCTGGAGGTTGCCCTGATCCCGCGCCTTGCCGCGCAGTTTCTGGATGGTGTCCATGACGTCCGCTTGCTGAGCCAGGAAAGCATCACCCAGTTTCTGCGTCCAGTCCAGTTTTTCACTCATCATGGCAAGGACGTGGGAAAGGGCACCAGTGCTTTCACACTGAGGTCCCAGGTGGTTTTGTCGAGGGCGTCGTTGAGTTGGTCTCCCTTGAGGTTCTGGTTGGCCTTTACCCAACGCTCTGCTTCCACCACTTCGAGAGGATAGGTCGCCGCCACCAAGAGGTTAGCCAGCAGAGAATCAGGGTACAAGGCGATAGGCGCCAGCATCTGATCCAATTCCTCCTGGCTGAAAGTCCCGGCGGTCCCGGAAGCCTGCCCGAAGGCTCCGGGGGGGCCGCCATGAGCAGAATGAGGAAACCGATCAGACACGGTCTGCACGCTGCCTTTCTTTTCATTACTCACCCTCCCGTCTTAAGCAGTCGTAATCCGGTATGTTCCGCGCTGATGCTGCGCGCGGAATTGCGGCGCTGACTTCGCTGCCAGCCTTGTCCAGCCATGCTCGACGCACGGTACAGGGTCCTGAACCCCGATGTCAGTTGCAACCACGCGCCCTTGCCGCCTCAAGCTTCGTTCCCGAGGCAGCGCGGGCGCATCTTCGTCAGCGAGGCCCAGATGCTCCCCACATGCATCCACAGATCATTTCAGGTTGGTTCTGGTAAACTTTGCGCCCTTGATGGACACACCGCCCATCAAACCTTTCTGGTCAAACACGAAACCAACGACGGGCGACTGGCTGCGCAAGGTCTCTACCGTGGCATCGGCGCCGACGGTAACCAGGGTCACTTCCGCATCGACACCCGCTTCCCAGCCTTTGCTGTCACGAAATTTCTTCAGGGCTTCATTGGTCATGAACAGAATGACCATGTCGTATTTCTCGGCACCCGCCTGAAATCCCAGGGAACCTCCCGCGAGGCTGTAGTAGGCGAGGGTCTTGCCGCCAACCTGGAGGGCCCCGGTGCCGTATTGAGCCCCCACGATAAACCCGGCTTTGGTGATGTTGGGCATAATCAGCACGCCCTTGGCAGCCTTCAGGTATTCCGGAGCCCCCTTCACTTCCTTCTTGAAGCGGTCCAGAGCCGCCTTGACACTGGCGTTCATTTCACCCTTGGTTATGGCAAAAGACTCAGTGCAGGAAAAAGCCAATGCCAACACAAGACACAAAGTCACTGTAAAAGCCTTCAACAACTTGTTGTTCTTCATCGCGACCCCTTCCTTTCCTTTGATGTTTGCGTTTCTCTCGGCGCACGGCCACTGTCAGGGCCAGGTACGAAAGAATGTTTTGTTTAGCTGGCTTCTTCTGCTGCACCCAATGCTCACAGTCAAGGCCGTCAGCACACAGATACACCATAAATCGCTTACGCCACCCGGACCCTCAGCATTTACACACACAAAGATAAGACAGCAAGCGCGCGGACACAATACAACTTTAGTGCTATATGATGGGGCTGCCGACCTTTTCAGACATTACCGGCCATGCTCGCCGGGCATCCACTGGTCAGCCCCTGGCGGGGGAGTTCTCATGCAGGAAGGGCAGACCAAAAGCGGCAACAAGAATGGTACGGAGTAATCAGCGTTGAGTCGTAGCACAAAAACTTATTGAACCACCGCGCATCACCGGCCTGTTGATTTTCCTCCAGCAGGCATAACCAGGGGGGAGAAACACGAGTGTCCTCACCATGCCATAATCCCAGAGGTCCTTCCTGGGGAAGTCTTACGGCAAATAGGGCGCCTGATAACGCAAGAAGTTCACGGAACCGTTCACATAGCCGGCGATTTGCTCGCTCATTTCACTGCCGATGAGAAAATCCAGCAGCGAGCGTCGCTTTTTCTTTGCATAAATGAGATCGGGGTCTCCCTCAATCATGCCCAATACGGCTGCGGCCTTCACGGCATCCTCAAAATTCCCCAGTTCATCCACCAGTCCCAGTTGTTGCGCGGTTTCTCCCATGATAATCCGGCCGTCGGCAACGTCACGGACCTTTTCTTCCGACAGATTGCGCCCGCGTGCAACATCTCGAATGAACTGGCGGTGGGCTTGATCCATGGTTGCCTGCAGGAGGTCTTTCTCTTCCTGCGTCATTTCCCGGTCCGGATTACCGGTATCCTTGAAGCGACCGCTTTTGATGATCGTCGCGCTGATGCCGAGTTTGTCGAGAAGCTCCCGAAGGTTGGGGAAGTAGCTGATCACTCCGATGCTTCCCGTAATCGTGCCCGGGTTGGCAACAATGCGGTTGGCAGCCGACGCGGCATAATAGCCCCCCGAGGCGGCAATCCCCCCGAGCGAGGCCACCACGGGCTTCTCCTCGATAGTTCGCCGGATCTCCCGGTAAAGCTCCTGCGAGGCGCCGATGCCGCCGCCCGGGGACTCGATGCGTACCAGGATGCATTTGACGTTCGGGTCTTTGCGAAATTCTTTGATCGCTTTCAGGGAATCCTGAACATTATCGATCACACCACGCACTTCTATGACCCCAATTCGGTTGGGGCTGGCGAAAAACTGTTCGGGGATCACCAGCCACACCAGAAAGCCGATGAAGACCACCAGGAACACCGAGATCAGGAACAAAAAGAAGCGTCTCATAAGCGTTTCCAAAACTAATCACCCGGCTTACGCAAGTCAGCATGAGCCGGGTGAGCACTTTCGCAAGATGGGCGGGCGATTGCCTATTGAGCCTTGTCCGCAGGCACGGCATTGGTTGCCCGGGCCTCCATCTCTTCTTTTAACAATTCCCCGAGGTTCGAAGTCGCCGCCTTGGCGCTGTCGACATACTCTTCATAGTTGGTGCGTTCTTCCTGTTCCTGCACCTTCTTGATGGAGAGTCCGATCTTGCGATCCTTGGGAGAAATATTGATCACTTTGGCGTTGACGCGGTCGCCGGTTTTGTATTGCCCCACCGGCGACTTGATTTTTTCCTTGCTGATTTCAGAAACATGCACCAGGCCTTCGATGCCTTCCTCAAGCTCGACGAAGAGCCCAAAATCCGTCACATTGGTCACCGGGCCGGCGATGACGGCACCCAGCGGATAGCGCTGCGGGATACTCTCCCAGGGGTCCGGTTCCAGTTGCTTGATCCCCAGCGAAAAGCGTTCATTTTCCCGGTCAATGTTAAGGACGATGGCCTGGACTTCCTGGTTCTTCTTGTAGACTTCCGACGGGTGTTTGATGCGCTTCGTCCACGAAATGTCGGAAATGTGAACCAGCCCGTCGATCCCTTCATCAATGCCGATGAATACCCCGAAATCCGTAATGTTCTTGATTTTTCCGGCAATGGTTGTGCCCACGGGGTACTTATGAGCAATGATGTCCCAGGGATTGGGTTCGAGCTGTTTCATGCCGAGTGAGATGCGCTTGTTGTCGGGGTTGATGCTGAGCACCACGGCTTCGACTTCGTCGCCGACACTGAGCACCTTCGAGGGGTGGCGAATCTTCTTGGTCCACGACATTTCGGAAACGTGAATGAGCCCTTCTACGCCCTCTTCGATTTCCACGAATGCCCCGTAGTCCGTAAGACTGACCACGCGACCCTTCACCTGGGTCCCTACCGGGTACTTTTCCTGGGCCTTCGTCCAGGGATCAGCCACCAGCTGCTTCAACCCCAGCGAAACCCGTTCGTTCTCGCGGTCGAAGCTGAGCACCATGACCTTGATGTTATCCCCCATCTGGAACAGTTCGGAAGGATGCCCGACACGGCCCCAGCTCATATCGGTGATGTGCAGCAGCCCGTCAATGCCCCCGAGATCCACAAACACGCCGTAATCGGTAATGTTCTTGACGATCCCCTCGACCACCTTGTTGTCCTCGAGGTTGGCCAGGGTCTGATATTTCAGGTGCTCGCGTTCCTTCTCCAGGATCGCCCGCCGCGAAAGCACGACGTTGCGGCGCTTTTTGTTGTACTTCAGGACCTTGAAGGGGAAGACCTGACCCAGGAGTGATTCGAGGTTGCGGATTGGTCGCAGATCGACCTGGGAACCCGGGAGAAAGGCCTGCACTCCGATATCGACAGCAAGCCCCCCTTTGACCTTGGATACGACCTTGCCCTCGATGATGCCGTCATCGTTGTAAATCCTGCTGATATCATCCCAGATCTTGATTTTTGCCGCTTTTTCCTTGGAAAGATGAATCGTACCATCTTCATCGTCATGGTATTCCAGCAGCACATCAACTTCATCGCCGACCAAAGCCTGTATGTCGCCTTGTTCGTCCCTGAACTCCGTAACCGAGATCTGGCCTTCCGACTTGTAACCAATGTCTACCATCACAAAGTCATCACTGACCTGGACGATCCGCCCGCGGATAACCTCCCCCTCCTGGATATTTTGAAAGCTCTGATCGTAAAGAACCTGCATCGAGTCGACGTCTTCAAGATCAGCTTCAAATGCACCTTCGTCTGCTTGCGACGGTTCCGATGCCGGCACTGGAACCATCTCTTCCTGTTTCATTTCATCTTTGTCAACCATTGAATTAGTTACCCCCTTGTCCGATTTTGGCCCCTGCCAATTTGATTAGAGCGTAATGCTAACAAAATATGATGCTAACAACAATCCGAAAATTATCGCTCAAGCCTGGATTGATGGGTCTTGCCCTGCAGTTGCCGGAAGGATCATGGCCAGCAGATGGGTCACAACCTCAGCAATGTTCATCCGGGAAGTATCCACGACGCAAACGCCCGGAACCGGGCGCAGCGGGGCGAGTGCGCGCTGCTCATCAGCCTCATCCCGGGCCCTGATCTGCGCTTCCAGAGTGGCGCGATCCGAGCGGATGCCTTTGCTGCGATACTCGAGGAGGCGTCTTTCCGTTCGCGCCTTGAGGTCCGCGGTCAGGAAAACCCTGATCGCCGCATCCGGGAACACCACCGTCGTCATATCACGGCCTTCCGCCACGATGCGGCCCCTTTCGCCCAACTGCCGCTGGGCAGCGGGTCAGAAAGTCTCGGACACACTTGAGTTGAGAAATTCGGGAAGCGCGTGCGGTTATCTCCGGCGGGCGAAGCTCGTCGTCCAATCTTCTTTCCCCATAATAGATGCTCAGAGCGCCGTTTTCGATCACGAAGCGAAGAGGCAGCAAGGTGAGACGCCCGGCGATTTCGCCTTCATCGTCAAGGTTCAGGTGCTCTGCCGTGGCGGCCCACGCCACCGCCCGGTACATGGCCCCGGTGTCGAGATAGGTGTACCCGAGGCGTTCGGCCAGCAGCTTGCACACCGTGCTTTTACCGGCCCCCGCCGGGCCATCGATGGCAACAATCATGGCGTCGGGCAAGGCGACTCCGGCAGCTCCTGGAGGGTACGGCCAAGAGCCCTTATGAACCTCTCGTTTTCTTCGGGCAAACCGGCATTGACGCGAATATAGTTTGGCATCCCGTAGGAATTCATGGCGCGCACGATGACCCCCTGGCGCAGCATCGCTTCGAAAATGATCTTGGCGTCGGCCGGGACTTCAATGAGGAAGAAATTGGCCTGAGTCGGCACGGTGTTCAAGCCCAATCGTCCGATTTCGCGGTAGAGGAAATCCAACCCTTCGGCGACCGTTTTCTGGGTCCTGCGCAGGAACTCCTCATCATCGAGGGCTGCCAGTGCCGCGACCTGAGCGAGCGTGCCGGTATTAAACGGCTGCCTCACCCGGTGCAGATAGTCCGCCACGGCGGGTTCCATCACCCCGTAGCCGATCCGCAGCCCGGCCAGTCCATGGGCTTTGCTGAAGGTCCTGGCGACGACGACATGGGGGCCGGGCCGGTGGACATAGTCAAATCCACGGGGAGTGTCCCCGTCCTTGACAAATTCAATGTAGGCCTCGTCCAGCACCACGATAATATGCGGCGGGATGGCCTCCAGGAAGGAATCAAAAGCCGCCTTCCTGACGATGGTTCCGGTGGGATTGTTCGGGTTGTTGATGAAAATGAGTTTCGTGCGCGGGGTGACGGCTTCGATGGTTCGTGCCAGATCGATGGTGAAATCCTTGAGGGGGATTGCCACCGCTTTTGCCCCCATCGTCTGGACTGCCAACTGATAGACCAGGAAGGAAGGCGCCGGCAGAATGACCTCGTCCTGCGACACCAGAAACGTGCGGATGACAAGTTCGATGATCTCGTTGGAGCCATTGCCCAGAACGATGCCGTCAAACGGCAGCAGGAACTTCTCGCTCAGCCGCTTGCGCAAATAATAACCACTGCCGTCGGGATAGCGATGGAGGCCGTTGAGGGCTTTGCCCATGGCGGCAACCGCCAGCGGGGAAGGTCCCAGTGGATTTTCGTTGCTGGCCAGCTTGATCGAGCCGCTAATACCGTATTCGCGTTCCAGTTCCTCCAAAGGTTTTCCGGGTGGATACGGAACCAAACTGGCAATATGTTCTGGTACGCTGAGTTTAGTCGTGTCTGCTGATGAGGTCTTGGACATTGATAAAAATAACAGCCCCTTCTTTTCAAACTTTGCTTCCCCTATATTCAATCGACGCCGAAAAGGCAACGACTTTCTGTATCGTGGCTCAAGAAACTTTCCCGTTTTGATCTTGTATTGCTCCGGCGGGTATAATAGTATTTGTTATTCAGCGAACTCCAAATTGGAGGCGGCACCGGCTGCTGCGGAATGCCATAAGAGATGTTCTCGGCCATGCGTGGTTCGCCCACTGAGTGAGGTCAAATTTTGTTATGAGTATCAGTCCTGAGACGAATGATCTTGAGGAAGAAGAAAGGGCCTTCGAGGGGGACGGGCAGGAGGCACCAATCCCGGTCGTCGCCCCACCGGAGCGGCCCCACCTGGTGTCGTTGGACCCCTTTCGCCTCTACCTGGACGAGATCAAGAGGTATCCCCTGCTGAGTCGCGAAGAAGAGCGCGAACTGGCGATACGATACCGCGAAAAGCATGACACGGAAGCGGGCTACCGGCTCATTACCGCCAATCTGAGGCTGGTGGTGAAGATCGCCATGGATTTCCAGCGCTATTGGATGCAGAACCTCATGGACCTGATCCAGGAGGGGAATGTCGGGCTGATGCAGGCGGCAAAGAAGTTCGATCCCTACCGGGGCTACAAGTTCTCCTATTACGCTTCGTTCTGGATCAAAGCCTACGTTATCAAATTCGTTATGGATAACTGGAAATTGGTGAAGATCGGCACCACCCAGGCCCAGCGCAAGCTCTTTTTTAATCTGCGAAAAGAGAAGGAACGCCTGGAAGCGCAGGGGATTGAAGCTTCTCCAAAGTTGTTGAGCCATCGGCTGGACGTCAAGGAGTCGGAAATTATCGAAATGGACCAACGGCTCAACAGTTGGGAGATTTCTCTCGATAGCCCCCTGAAAGAAGATTCGGAAGACACTCACAAATCCTTCCTCCCCTCGGATGACCTGCCGGTGGACGACCAACTTGCAGATCGGGAGGCGAAGGCCATTCTCCATGATAAATTGATGCTCTTTCGCGAGCAATTGAAGGGCAAGGAAGCGGTCATCTTTGACCAGCGCCTGCTCACCGATGAACCGATGACCCTCCAGGAAATCGGCGACCGGTTCGGCATCAGCCGCGAACGCGTCCGCCAGCTCGAGAGCCGCCTGAAAAAGAAGCTCAAGGCCTATCTGGAAGAAGAGATTGCCGATATCGATCTGCTGCAGGAGAGCCTGATCGAGGTGTGATGCTGAAGTCTTTGATGAGACGCTGCCGCACGCCGATGCGCCGTCTATGGGGTATGGTTTTCAGGGGTTGGGGCGGGTTCGGATGATGTTGTGGTTTGTTTGAGCGGCACGAAGCTTTTTCCAAAAAGAAAGGGCGCCGAAAGGCGCCCTGCTTTTCAAGCCTGCTGGGATTCAACCAGTTCTTTCTTCTGCTGCTGACGCCTCCGGGGGCGGCGCGCCGGCCGCGGCTGCAGAAAATCAACGCGGATGTATTCGTGTCGGTTCACGAACGAAACAAAAACCCGATCCATCTTGAGCTCCTCCTGCACCAGGGTGCGGATGAGCGCAAGATCTGAGTACTTGCTGATCCCATGTTTGCGATAATCTTCAGTCTTGATGTAAAGCGACATCGGGCGCCCTCTCCCCTCGGATAGAGTTGAAAAAGCCTCTTACCGGCATGGAATCTTCCAGTCTCGAAAACGTACTCTCTTTCCATTTCTCTGTCGGAAATCCTGAACCATATTAACATGCCCCCGCCAATTGTCAAAATTATATTCATGGCTATTCTCCGAGCATAAATGGTAGAATTCGCTCTCCAGATAAGGTCATGGAGACCGATTTCCGGCGGGAAGAGCGCTGCACCTGGAAGGGGATGATGGCCGAGATTATTCAAGGTTCAGTTGAACGGATTACCTTTACGAACGAAGAAAACGGCTACAGTGTCATCAAGGTTAAGGTCCCCGGCCGCAGAGAGCCGGTCAGTGTCGTGGGCAATTTTGTCTCCGTGACTCCTGGTGAAGTGCTGCGCATGGAGGGTTCCTGGGGATTCCACGCCCGCTTTGGCGAACAGTTCAAGGCGGACCGGTATGAGACGGCGGCGCCCGATTCCGTGCAGGGCATCGGGAAATATCTGGGGTCCGGGCTGATCAAAGGCATCGGGCCGGTTATGGCCAAGCGCATCGTCAGCCGGTTTGGGACGAGCACCCTCGAAGTTATTGACCGCAACCCGGAGCGTCTGCTCGAGGTCGATGGCATCGGCGCGTATCGCCTCGACCAGATTCGCAAAGCCTGGGAGGACCAGAAAGACATCCGGGAGCTCATGATCTTCCTCCGCGGCCATGGCGTCAGTGCAGCTTTCGCCACGCGAATTTTCAAACACTACGGCAAAGCGTCACTCGAAGTCGTCAAGGAAAACCCCTATCGTCTGGCCATGGACGTGTCCGGGATCGGCTTTCTTACCGCAGACCAGATTGCCCAGCGCCTGGGCATCCCTCTGGATTCGCCGCAGCGGGCGGAAGGGGGCGTGACCTACGTGGTGTACCAGGCCACGGAAGAAGGACATGTCTGTGTTCCTCGAGAGTGGCTTCTGGAGCAATGTCAAAAGCTCCTGGAAATCCCCCGAAACATCCTGGAGCAAGCCCTCGTGCGCCAGGCTGCGGAGCAACGTCTGATCATCGAGAAACTGCCGTCGGAAACGGGGGAGACCTTTGGCGATAGCGAGGCCGTGTACCTGCGCGGCTACCATCTCGCCGAGACGCAGGTGGCGAAGCGCCTGATGCACCTGGCAGCGTTTCTTCCCTTCCAGACCAAACTGGACCCCGAGAAGGCCATCACCTGGTTGCGCCAGAAGCTGCCCTTCAAACTCGCCCCCCTGCAAGAACAGGCGGTAAGGCAGGCGTTGACGGAAAAGGTCCTGATCATCACCGGCGGGCCAGGGACTGGAAAGACCACGCTCGATTCGCGCGGTCCTGGCCGTTTTTCGCCAGATGGATGCGCGCATCTGCCTGGCCGCGCCTACGGGGCGGGCCGCCAAACGTTTGAGCGAAGCCACGCGCTATCCGGCCAGCACGCTCCATCGGCTGCTCGAGTACAGCCCGCACCTGGGAGGATTTCAGCGCAACGAGCAGCGGCCGCTTAACGGCGGACCTGGTGATTGTCGATGAAGCCTCGATGCTGGATATTCTCCTCATGCATCACCTCCTCAAAGCCATCCCGAGCCATGCGACTCTGGTGCTGGTTGGCGACGTGGACCAACTGCCCGCCGTGGGTCCCGGAAACGTGCTCCTGGATACGATCAGTTCCAGGAAATTTCCGGTGGCGCGGCTCACCGAAATCTTCCGGCAGGCACAACAGAGCCAGATCGTGATCAATGCCCATCTGGTGCGAGAGGGGAAGTTCCCGCGCCTGCGGACGGACCCGGAAGCTCCTCAGGATTTCTATTTCATTGAAAAAGAAGAGCCGGAAGGAGTTTCAGAGATTATATTGAAGCTGTGCAGGGACCGCATTCCGGCGCGGTTTGGTTTGGATCCGATCGAGGACATCCAGGTGCTCACCCCGATGAATCGAGGGATAATCGGCGCCCGGAACCTGAACCAGGAACTGCAGAACGCCTTGAACCCACGGGGGGCATCCCTGGAAAGAGGCGGCTATGTTTTTCGGATCGGCGACAAGGTCATGCAAATTCGCAACAATTATGACAAGGATGTTTTTAACGGGGACCTCGGACGCATCCGGAAAATCGATATGGAAAACCAGGAAGTCGGAGTGGAGGTGGACGGACGGATCGTGACCTATGATTTTTCGGAGCTGGAGGAACTGATGCTGGCTTATGCGGTCACGGTCCATAAGGCTCAGGGGAGCGAATATCCCGCGGTGGTCTTTCCGTTGTCGACGCAACATTATATGATGCTGCAGCGCAACTTGTTCTATACCGCTATGACCCGAGCGAGAAAGCTGGCGGTGATCGTGGGGAGCAAGAAAGCGCTCGCCATTGCGGTGCGTAACAACCAGATCCAGAAGCGTTTCACGCTGCTTCGTGAGCGCCTCATAGGGAGTTGACTCGAGACACGCTAGCAGGCTGCTAGCCGATTAACCACTAAGCCACTGACCACTGACCCGCTGACCACTGACCACTGCTTTGGAGAAAACGGCTCATGCCCTTGGCACCGAAAGATCCCTATCAACGCAAAATTGACTACCTTCGCCTCTCGGTCACCGACCGCTGCAACCTGCGGTGCACCTATTGCATGCCCGAGGAAGGGAATTCCCCGGCTGAACCATGCGGATATTCTGAATTACGAAGAAATTCTCCGTCTGGCGCGCATTGCAACGCGCATGGGGATCACCAAAATCAGGGTTACCGGAGGAGAGCCTCTGGTAAGGAAGGATATTCTCTTCCTCTGCGCCAACCTGGCCGCTACGCCGGGGCTGAAGAGCCTCAGCCTCACGACTAATGGCCTGCTCCTCGCGCAGTATGCCCGGGGCCTCTTTGTTGCCGGCATCAAACGCATCAATATCAGTCTCGATACGCTCAAGCCCGAGAAGTTTGCCGCGATCACGCGAAGGGACTGTTTTGAGCAGGTCTGGGAAGGGATTCGGGCGGTTCAGGAAACCGGTTTTGCCCCCATAAAGCTCAATGCCGTTGTCATGCGGGGAGTCAACGACGACGAAATCGAGGATTTAGCCCGTTTGACCTATCATTATCCGTTTGAAGTGCGCTTTATTGAGTTCATGCCGTTTCAATCAGACGATGACCACAACCGGTTTGTCTCGGCAGACGAAATTCTGGAGCGCCTGGCGAAAATAGCTCCCCTCCTTCCGGCCGTAAGCGAGAACAGCAACGGACCGGCGCGCCATTTCCGTTTTCCCAACTCTCTCGGCAAGATCGGGATCATCAGTCCTATCAGTGAGCATTTCTGCCACACCTGCAACCGCCTCCGCGTCACAGCCGACGGCAAATTGCGCACCTGTCTTTTTTCCATGGAAGAGACCGACCTCAAGACGCCGTTGCGCCGGGGAGCCTCCGATAAGGAAATCATGGATCGGATCTATGAGGCGATCAGCCGTAAGCCTGAACGCCATGAACTGGACAGCAGAATCCTGCGCAAGTGCATCAGTCGGCCAATGGTGAAGATTGGGGGGTAGCGGAGCACTCGGGAGTGTCTTTTACTTAGCTGAATATCTATCGAATATCGAACAAGGAACCGCAGAATGTCGAAGGCCTGCGGGAAATCCAGCTTGAAGATTTGTAGCGGGCACTAAACGACAAAGGTACTTTAAAATTCCAGCCATATGAGTCATTTCCAGCGCATGCCAAATTCCTAAAGGCGCTGGAAAGCCTGCCCAAAACTAATACCCAGCGGAACTCTTGAAACTGAACCGGACAGAAAAACCAACTGCCATGCCAAATGCCAGAAGATAGGCTGAGAAACAAGGACCGAGATGTTGCATCTGGGAACCTATCGCATACTAATGCGGTCCCTCGAACGGCACTGCCATGCCAGCCGCGCTGCTCCCAGCAGGGCGGCATCATCCCCCAGGGCGCTTTTCCGGATCTCCGCGTCGGCCACCACCAGCATGCTGGAATGCTCGGCAAGGCTCTTCCGCAGCGGCTCGATAAACTGGTCCCACCCCGCGCTGACGCCGCCGCCGAGAATCGCCGTGCGAATACCGAGGACCGTGAAGAGATTCGCAAGAGCCAGGCCCAAGGCCCATCCCATGCGGGCAAACGCCTTTTGCGCCACCGCCTCGCCGGCCACTGAGCATTGGTAGATCTCCCTGGCACTCAGTTTGCCATCCTGCCAGAGCTCATAAAGCGGCCCTCTGGTCAAGGCGCCTGTGGTTACGGCATCCGCCACAAATTGGAGCAAGGCGCTGCCCGAAGCATGAGCTTCCAGACACCCCTTTAAACCGCAGGCGCATCGAGGTCCCTCCGGATGGACGATCAGGTGCCCGATTTCCGCAGCGAATCCCAGGCAATCCCCGTTCCAGAGTCTGCCGTCAAGAATCAGGCAGCCCCCGACTCCGGTGCCCAGGGTGAGCCCAACCCAGTTCGTGATCCCTCGTCCGGCCCCGACCCAGCTTTCGCCAATGCCAAAGACATTGGCATCGTTTTCCATCAGGACGGGAACCCCAAGGCTGCTTTCAACTTCAGGACCCAACGGGTAATCTCTCATGGCCGGAAGATTGGGAGAAAAGATTACCCAGCCCCGCTTGTGATCAACCTTTCCCGCAACCCCGAGGCCGACTCCGATGACCGTGCCGCCAAGCTCGCCGGGCGGCATCCATCTGGGCTCGGCACTCGGCAATCAACCTTTGCGTGGTTTGCCGAACGCCAAGGGAAATATCGGTGGCGGTTTTGCGCCGCCTCAGTATGCTCCCCGTGAGATCGATCAGGGCGGTCCTCATGTGCGTCCCCCCCAAATCCACCCCGATGACCATCTCGTTAGCCATGCCGCCTCCGGCTCGCCTGCTCGCGCGCGGACAAATGTCCGGCGCTCACTGGCCGTCCAAGGTAAAGCCCCGGTTCAGAAAGCTCTCGGGCAGATAGAAGACATAGTGTTGAGCGAGAATGTCAAACTGGGCGTCGGTCTCGCCTCGAACCTCCCGGTAGAGGTCCTTCAGCGATGCCGCGGTGGCAACATGATGGTGGAAACGATTAGGATTGTAGAAATCCGTATGCAGCGGCAACAAAAAGTGGCGCACGTGTCCGCGCCAGACCACCCCGAGGTGCTCGCGTTCCTCCATGATGGACTGGTACACCCGACGCAGGAGGTCCGTTCTGAGGATGGGCGAGGGCACGTTGGTCACACCTTCCATTAACCCCGCAAGGTAGTAGACGCGCCGCATCATTGCCTCGTCCCGGCGATGGGCAAAGAGACCCATGACCGTATAATGACAGCCGCCGTCAAGTTTGAAGTGGTTGGGAACGAAGCCGATATGTTTGTGGCCCTTGACCTGGTAAGCCTCGAGCCGATGGGCCTCGAAGCGTTTCGATTCTTCCCGGGTGCACATCAGCGCGTGCCCGCTGATCCAATCTCCGCGGCGCCATTCCAGGGGTTCAGGGGTAATGAGATTTTCCAGGTTCTGAAATTTTCTCGTCAGATCGATTAGTTCTGCCATGGATTTAAAAACAGTGGTTAGTGGTTAGTGACTAGTGGTCAGTGGTCAGTGGTCAACGAATAGCCATCAGCAAGTTATTAAAATAATGAGTGCAACCCCATATTGCGCGGTGCACTGCGGTCGCCTTGAGTTCGCCATAATCAGTCCCGTGCGGCAAATGCCGAGAACGTGGAGCAGGGCTCTAGCTGGGCTCGGGCAGGAACGCAGTGAGGTCCTCGACGTATTCGGTGATTACCTTGAAGCCGGCCTCTGTCAGGACACTGGCGGCTTTGGAGGCATCTTTCAGATATACGCGCAGGATCAATTGCCAAATATCGGGATGGTTTGGAAGAGGCATGATCATGACGCTGCGAATGTTGATCTCCGAGCGCTGCATCCAGCCTGTAACTTCTGCCAGGACGCCGATGCGGTCACGCACGAGAAGCGAGATGCCGGCTGCTGTCTTCGCTCAGACCGAGGGCCATGAGCAGGACTTCCAAGAGGTCGATGATGGTGATAATCCCCACCAGTTTATCATCCTTGATCACCGGCAGGGCGCTGATCTTATGATCGTGGATGAGGCGTGCGGCCCGTTCGATGGTCATATCCGGGGTCGCGGTAATGACTTTCTTGGTCATGATATTCGCCACGGTCAGCTTCTGGAGCACGTAGGTCAGTTCGTGAACACTCAGGGTCGTTGCGGGTGAGGCCCAAGCCTCCTTCAAGTCCCGGTCGGTCACAATTCCCAGGAGGTGAGCCCGGCCATCCGTAACCGGGAGCTGCGAAATCCTGCGCGCGTCCATCAATTCCCGAGCCCTGAAAATGGACGTCTCAGGTGATACGGTGACCAGGTTCGTCTTCATATTCCAGCCCACGTACATGGCGCTCTCCTTGGTTGTAAAGAAGTGGTCAGGGGTCAGTGGTCAAGCGACCCTGCCTCAGTTAATGAAAACCTGGCGGAAGAAGTCCATATGGTCGATCACCATCCCGGCCCCGCGCGCGACTGAGGTAAGGGGATCGTCTGCGACATGCACTTTAATACCGGTAACTTGAGTAAGCAACTGGTCGAGCCCTCGGATCAAGGCGCCCCCTCCAGCCAGCCAGAATCCCTTGTCGTGGATATCTGCAGCCAGTTCGGGAGGCGTCTTTTCGAGCGCGCGTTTCACGGAATCGACGATCACCAGGACCGGCTCCTTGATCGCTTCGCGGATTTCGTCGTCCGTTACCGTAAAGGTTTTCGGGATGCCGCTGAGAATGTCTTTCCCGGTGATATTCATGGATTCGGGACTGACCAACGGCGCCGCCGAACCGATCTTCATCTTCACTTTTTCCGCCAGAATCTCGCTGATGATCATCTGGCGCTCGCGCTGGACGTAGCGCACAATGGCATCGTTGGCCTCGTCTCCGGCCACCCGCACCGATTCGCTGTAGGCCACCGCAAACATGGAAATCACCGCAACTTCCGTGGTCCCGCCGCCAATATCAACAACCATATTGCCAAAGGGTTGATCAACCGGCAAACCGGTCCCGATGGCAGCCGCCATGGGTTCCTCGACGAGGTGGATCTGCCTCGCTCCCGCCTGCTCGGCAGCCTCGATCACGGCCCGCTTCTCGACCGAAGTGATCCCGGTCGGCACGGCCACGACCAGCCTGGGACGAAAGAGCTGACGGCCCTTCAGAATCTTCGCCAGGAAATACTTGATCATGATACTGGTGACTTCAAAGTCGGCGATCACGCCATCCTTGAGCGGACGGATGGTGGCGACCCGCTGCCCGTGACGACCGATGATATTCCTTGCTTCCTGGCCAACGGCAATGACCTGGTGGGATTCCTGATTGATGGCCACTACCGAAGGCTCATTGAGGACCACACCCCTGCCTCTGAGATAGATCAGGGTATTGGCCGTACCGAGGTCCATGGCCAGATCTTTGGAAAGGAACCCTAATAGACGATTAAGCATACGAAGCTCTTCTTCCCCGCCGTTTTATCTGTGTTCCCGCGCTCTTTCAACGGGCGTAAAGTCTATAGAGGATGCCCTGTTCGGTCAATCACTTTCGTCAACCATCACCCCTTACCCATCAACCATGAACTATCAACCTTCAACCATCAACCATCAACTATCAACCATCAACTATCAACCATCAACCATCAACCGCCTTCACATGGAGTCCGGAATAGAGACGCCGATAAGCGAGGGGCCATAATTCCTCGATCCTGGTGCCATCCTGGGGATAACCGACCAGCCCAAGATAAGATCTCACTCTCATCCCCTTGAAATAGCTGCCGAGAATCTGTTTCCCCCGATCCATCAGATGGGTAAGGATGGGCTTGGCGTCCTGAAACGACATGTGCGGAAAGAGGAAACCCAGGCGGTTTTCTGCGATTTGCGCCAGGCAAACCTCCGACGGGGCCAAGATACTCAGGCTCGAAGCCAGTTCCCGCTGGAATTGCAGGATTTGTTTCGGTGATGCGGTCGTGTGCAGCATGTGCCAGGGTTCGAACTGCATCAGTGCGAGAGCGAAGGGCGTGCTGTGCTGCATCGAGGTTGCCAGGAGCTCTTCCATTCTGGCGGTAAAAGCCATGCCATTGAGAATTCCTGTGGAAAGGTCATAGGTGTGAAGTTGGTCGCACTCCTCTTTCAAACTGAATTGGTCGAGATGGAGCGCAAACGAACGCAGGGCGCAGGATACCGCACGCTGGTTGTCCGGGTCCCATTCACGGGGAGCCTGCGACAGGAAAATCAGCGCCAGCGTATGTCCCAGGGCCATCGGGACGGGCAGTGCCCAGAGGGCGCCATGATGGGGCAGACCCTCTGCCGGGGTAAACAGGAAGTGCTCCGGGGTCTGTGGGTTCAGCCTGGGGATCGATATCTCCTTGTCATTTTGAAAAACCCAGCCGGCGAGCCCCTGCTTCACCAGGAAACGCTGCTCAAGCAGTGTCGGAGGGACATTGGGGGTGCCCGCCAGCAGGTGGTAGTGAGGCCGGCCGTATTCTTTGAGGGCGATAAAGCCGTAGTCACTGCTCAGAAGTCTCGCGCACTCACCAGTAAAGCGTTTGCTTGATTCGATCACCGACTGCCCGGCATGGACGATTTCATCCACCTTGTACCAGAAGGCAAGAATACCGGCGCTGTCCTGCTGCTGTGCCTGGCTCTCCTGTCGCTGGAGGAGCTGGTGAAGGACCGCGGCGATTTCCTGAATCCACTTCTGCTGTTTGTCGCTGAATCCCCACCCATACTTGGTGTCGACGTAGAGCACGCCCGCGCCATCGCCCACGGGCATGGCGTAGATCGCTTTGAGGAGCGCTTCCCCTTCACGGTAAAAGGGCACCGTGGTGGGCAGGGTCAGGGAAGTCTTCCTTGAGCTTGTCGAGATGGATCGTCTGGCCGATCTTGTGAACCTGCGAGAGAATACCGCTCTGTTCCAGAGGGAGAGAAACCGTTTCCCGGACAAATTTGCTGAGGGATTGCGAAGCCACCAGATGGAGCTGTCGCGTTCGCGAGTCGAACACGAAAAAGGCGGTAGTGTATGCCTCCAGCACATTACTGAGAAGGCTCACCAACGATTGATAGGGATTAGCGTTCATCCTGGGTCTCGCCTCTTTTCATTCATTCCAAGAAGACCAGCGGGAGCGAGAGAGCGCGGGGCGGCAGACTGAGCTCGAATTAATCACCTGCATACTGGAATGGTCCATATCTGTCAATAGATTTGGAAGGTTAGGACTTGTGGAGAAAGCTCGGGCAATCTATAATGATGGTGCTTGCCAAGGAGAACGACATATGGCCAAAATCACCATTCTTCCGGATATCATCTGCAACCAGATCGCGGCGGGTGAAGTCGTTGAAAGACCCGCAGCCGTGGTCAAGGAGTTGCTGGAAAACAGCATCGACGCAGGCAGCCGGAAGATCTCTCTGACGTTGGTTCAGGGAGGCCGCAAGGAGATTCGGGTGGTGGATGACGGCGCGGGGATGTCGCCCGATGACGCGCTGCTGGCCCTGGAGCGGCATGCCACGAGCAAAATCAGGGCCATCGAAGACCTGCAGTCGATCCGCTCGCTGGGTTTCAGAGGGGAGGCCCTGCCCAGCATCGCCGCGGTCAGTCGGTTTGAACTGGTGACGAGGGAGTCCGAGGCGCTGTCGGGGGTCGTCATCCGCCTTGACGGCGGGGTCCTGAAATCGGTTCGGGAAACCGGCTGTCCTGCGGGGACCACGGTCACCGTGCGCGATCTGTTCTACAATATTCCGGCCCGGCGCAAGTTTTTGCGCTCGGTCGACAACGAGTTCTCCCATATCAGCGACCAGTTTCTTCGGCTATCCCTGGCCTGCCCGGAGGTCCATTTCCGGGTCAGCCATCAGGACCGGCAAGTGTACGATTTCCCCCAGGTAAAAGACCGGATCGAGCGTGCCGGCCAGGTCCTGGGAACGGGTGTCATGGCCAAACTGCAGCCCTTCTCGAGGGAGAGCCAACTGGTCAGGATTCACGGGTTAATGAGTACCCCCGATTTACAGCGGCCCGGCCCCGGCCATCTCTTTGCCTATGTGAATGGGCGGGCCGTCTGGGACCGGATGCTCAACCGCGCGATTCTCAGCGCCTACGAAACGGTCATCGCCAGGGGGAAATTTCCGGTCGTCGTGCTCTTTGTTGAGGTCCCGCCCGCTCTCGTGGATGTGAATGTGCATCCGACCAAGCGCGAAATTCGCTTTCGCAATCCGGGCGAAATCATGGAAGCGGTGCGGGAAACCTTGCGGCAAACACTGGAGGGTGCCCCGATTCCGCAGACGGAACTCTATTCCACCGCCTTGCCCCCATGCAGTCATACCGTTCCTTTCCCAGAAGCCAGTATGCCCACGAGACACCGGTCCCCATCGCCGGCGGCCTTGGCGCCTCGCCGCAAGGGAATCCCGTTACCGTGCCCCGCCAGATCGATGCCTTACAGGGACCGGTTGCGGACCGGTTTGCGTCAGCCGGCGGCGGGGCCATCGACGCACCCCTTCAAAGTCCGTTCGACACGGGTTTGCTTCCGGCCGGGGAGCCATCTTTTTCACGACTGCCCTATTTGGGACAACTGGCCCAAAGTTACCTCCTGCTCGAAGCCGAGGATGGACTCATCATGATCGACCAGCATGCGGCCCATGAGCGAATCATCTACGACCGGCTCTCTTCCTCATCGTCGCGGGAACCCGCCCAGAGGCTGGTCCGGTCGGTGGTGGTGGAGCTCCTGCCCCGCGAAGCGGCGACGTTACGACAGTGGCTGAGCCATCTCAAGGTTCTGGGCTTTGAAATCGAGCCCTTTGGCGGAGATTCCTTTGTGGTGCACTCGGTCCCCGCGGTCCTTGACGACTGCTCGCCGGAAGCCCTGCTTCGCGACCTGTTGGAGAGCGCCTCCGAGGACGTGCATAGCCCCCAGTGGAGCCTCCTCTATGAATTGGCGAAGACCGCCGCATGTCATCGGGCGATTAAGGCGAACCAGAGGCTGGTCATCGAAGAGGTGCGCCACCTGCTTCAGACTCTGGACCGGACCCAGATTGCCGCCACCTGCCCGCACGGTCGCCCGCTCTGGTTCAAGCTCACCTATGATGAAATCGCCCGGCTTTTCCATCGAACGTGAGTGGTTGATGGTTGATGGTTGATAGTTGATGGTTGATGGTTGATAGTTGATAGTTGATAGTTGATGGTTGATGGGCGATGAACAGGTAATCATTGAATGTCCTACTCCCACGACTCTCCTCCGCTTATCCTCCTCGCAGGACCAACGGCAGTCGGCAAGACCGAACTGGCCCTGGAGCTTGCCCTTCGCCTTGGGACCGAGATCATCAATGCCGACTCCATGCAGGTATACCGCACCATGGATATCGGCACGGCCAAGCCCACTCCCGAACAGCGCGCGCTCGTCCCTCACCATCTCCTCGATGTGGCCGACCCGGATGAACCCCTCGATGCAGCACGCTATGCCGAGCTCGCACGGCCGGTGATCGAAACCCTCCAGGACCGGGGCAAGGTCCCGCTCATCGTCGGGGGAACAGGTCTTTACATGAAGGTCCTCACCAGGGGCATTTGCCCCGACGCCCCCGGAGACCCGGAGCTTAAGCAGCAACTGCTCCGCGAGCTGGAGGATCGAGGTCTGGCGAGCCTGCACCAGGAATTGCGCGAGGTCGACCCGGAAGCGGGACAACGCATCCATCCTCATGACCGCCAGCGCATCATGAGGGCACTGGAAGTCTATCGGCTGACCGGGAGCCCCCTCTCGCTCCGGCAGGCGCAGCATCGTTTCAACGAGAGGATTTACCGAAGCATTAAGATTTTCCTATACCGCGAGCGCAATGTCTTGTATGAGCGAATCAACCGTCGCGTGCTGCAGATGATCGACGAGGGTCTGCTCGAAGAGGTGCGACAACTCCTGGCAAGGGGCTACGGACCCGAGCTGAAGCCCATGCAGTCGCTGGGTTACAAGCAGATGGCGGCGTACCTGCGAGGCGTTTCCTCCTGGGACTCGGCCGTCTCGGAAATGCAGCAGGCGACCCGTCAGTATGCCAAGAGGCAGCTGACCTGGTTCCGGGGAGACCCGGAATTTCGCTGGTTTCATGCGGATAGCAGGAATGAAATTCTGGAATGGATTCTTCGATTCTCTGCGTCCCTTCTGCGTCTCTGACGGTGAGTCAAAGAATAGTTACTCAGACCCTTCTGGCAGTCCATAAGATTATTTCCGAATAAGGAGCTTCAGGGTGCCAAGAAAGAAGAAGAGCGAAACGCCCGCCAAACCCGGACGGCGGCGAGCCATGACCGAATATCGTGAATTCAAGAAGAAGATTGCTCAGCGGGTGGCGATCCTTGGAGAAACCATTCGGGAGATCGAATCCTCCAAGGTTGTTGAAGAAGCTGCATCCGCCCGGTGGCAAGAGCAATTGGTCCAGGTCACATCCTCACTGGAAGACCCGCTGTTGCGCATTGCCGTGGTGGGAACGGTCAAATCGGGCAAGAGTACCCTCATCAATGCCCTGGTGGGAAGAGACCTCCTCAAGCGGGGAGCAGGGATCATCACCGCTTTCATCACGCGCCTCATCACCAACGGTAAAACCGAAGGCTGGGTCGAATTCAAACCCTGGCCGCAAATCCTGGACGAACTGAATACCACCCTGAAGATGCTCCCTCATTATTACGAACTGGTGGATGAAAATCATTCACTCGATCTCCGCAACGCCGACGATCGTGAGCGGCTCAAGCTCCTGCTGACGCGGATGCAGGATGAATGGCGGCATAAGGATGGCCACCTCGACCCGAGTCATATGCTGGTGCGGGGTTACCTCGAGGGCTATGGACGGGTGCACCAGTTTCTTGGTGACACGAAGTATCGGCTCGTGTTCGACGAGCATTCCCTGGAGCAGCACCAGCGATTATGTGGGTTCCGAGGGACAGGCGGTTTATCTCCGGGACATGGAGCTCCACTACCCCGTCACCTGGCTGGGAGAAGGCATCGAACTTGCCGACTGCCAGGGCATCGATTCACCCAACCCGCTTCATTTTGCTCTGTTGCAGCAATATCTGCTCAGGAGCCATTTTATCCTCTACGTCGTGAGCAGCCGGTCGGGTTTGCGGGAAGCCGATTTTCGACTCCTCGACTTTATCAAGACCCTGAAAATGTTTCCCCAGACCTTCTTCGTCCTGAATGCCGACCTCGATGATCACCCCCATCAGGAAGATCTGGAACGCCTGGCGGATCGCGTCCGAAGCGAACTCTCCTGGGTGGTGCGCGACCCCCGCTTCTTCATCTTCTCGGCCCTCTACCATCTTATTGCCCAACTGGAGGATGCGGCGACCGAGCGGGAACGGCGGCACCTGCAACTATGGCAGGAAGAAGCGGCGCTGGCGCAAATGACGGAAACCGGTTTCAACGCCTTTCGGGAATCGTTGAGCCAGGAGATTTGTGGGCAAAGGTTTCGGGTCCTCTGCGGAAGCGGCCTCAGCCGCCTCGGCATGGTTGCCGGCAGTGTGATGAACACGGCCGCGGCGCAGAGGGAGCTCCTCGATCAGGGCCGCGAGGGTCGACGGCAGGCGGCGGCAGGCCTGAAGGACAGGGGAGAGCGGCTCCTGGGCTCACTGGAGACGCTCAGGAATGCGATCTCCGGGCTGCAGCTCTCGCTTCGGGACGAGATCGACCGGGCGGTGGACCCCTATTTTGATTTTGCGCAGAGTCGTATCGTCAAAGAAACCCTGGAAGCGGTGGAAAACTATCCCATCCACCTGGAACAGCAGCCGGATCAACTCGACACCAAGCGGCTCTTCCAGCAGTTCCATCGTCTGTATCAGGAATTCCGGCAGACCCTGGCGCGCTACCTCGTGGAAAAAGTCAATTTGCAGGTGATTGCCTTCGCCAAGCAGGAGGAAGCCGCCCTTTGTGAACGGCTCAGGCTGGCCTCAGAGGCGTTCTGGACCCTCTTTACCACCGCCCTGGAAGATTATCGCGGCGGGTCGGGACTCTTTGACAAGGACCACTTTGCAGCGTTCGAATCGGCCGAAGAGAGTTGCCGGGAGAGGCTTACCATCGCACCCCCGAATTTCAGTGCTTTCGTGGATCAGGGGGCCATCGGGCGGGGTATCCTCCTGATGAAACTCGGTCTCGCCAGCTTCACACGCCTGCTGGGGAGCCTGGGCTCGAAGCCTGGCAGGCCCAGCGATTTGCTCGTCACTGAAAAACGGCGTGAAACCCTCGTCGAGGAAGCGACCAAGCTCTTGAAGAAAGAAGCCGGCAAAGAACTCACCCAGGCTTTTCAGGAATACCAGGACAAAATTCAAATCAGATTATCTGTATCGGATCGTGCACGAAGAAGCCGGTCGTTTGCTCGGGGAGTTCGAGCTCAGGGCACACATGGTGCAAGTGAATCTGGGTGATCTTCCGGACCAAAGAAATACGCGACGGCACCGAACGCCAGGCATTGCTTGAAACCCTGACGCGCGCCCACCAGGTCAGCCAGGCCATGCTTGAAGAACTGGACGAACTGCGCAGCACTCTCCGTCCAAAATAAAAGCTTTCATCCACGAAGGCACACGAAGCATTGCGAAGCCACACGAATAAACACCGTCAAATAGTGGAAAGTCAGAATATCTTAAAGGATTTGGCCTACAGTGCGGCTATTAATCATGCCGATACCTGCTATTACAAGATAGTCTTGGTTGTTGGACGAAGTGGTTCAGGGAAAACCAACCTGCTCAAGAAGATGTGCGTGGAAATGCAGATCCCCTTGATAAATCTTGGTTTGTCCCTAAGCCCTGGAGCTTGGGAACGAGCGGACAAGTTGCGCATTGAACGCTGAAGGCAAACGCGCTATATTTGCCCAAGATGCCTTTCATAATCACTGGCAAAATAGAGCGCAGGAGTGACAATGACGCTACAATTGCACATTCCGGACTCGGTGGTCGACGCTATCCGCATACCGGAGGGTGAGATGGCTCAGGAGCTTTTGGTGGAACTGGCCATTGCCCTTTACGCGAAAGGAGCCCTCTCTTTCGGTAAGGCCAGAGAACTTGCAGCAATGGGCAAATATGAATTTGGCTGCTTGTTGGGACTGCGAGGCATCTCAAGGCATTATGGTCAGGAAGAACTGACGGACGATCTAATCTATGCCAACTGTGAGTAACACCTCGCCGCTTCTGAATCTGGCAATCATCGGCAGACTCGATTTGCTTCGGAGTCAATTTGGCAGCATAACGATTCCGCCTTCTGTGCTGCAAGAACTGCGCATTCAAGAAGATTTGCCCGGTTCGGTTGAGATGCGGACAGCGGTCGGGGATGGATGGATTCGGGTTCAGGAGGCTATGGACGGCGCGCTCGTGAGGTTGCTTCAACGTGATCTCGATAAGGGCGAGGCAGAGGCCATTGCCCTTGCCCTGCAGCTGAATGCGAAGTGGACCTTATTGGACGAACGAGAGGGCCGCAAGACAGCGAAAGACTTTGGCCTGAAGGTGACCGGAACTCTCGGAATACTGCTTCGAGACAAACAAGAGGGGAATCTGCCCTCAATACATGAAGCAATGATTCAGCTTCGCGAAAAAGCCGGGTTTCATATCGGATCAGCGCTGTTTACTGAAATCCTAATCAAGATTGGCGAGTTCTCCTGCCCGGCGCGCTGATTGCCAGGTGGTCAGGGGCAAAAATCGATGTTGTTTGCTTTACCGTGAAAATAACCCCCATGAAATCATTGGACTTTGGGGGTATCAATTTTCATCATCAGGGGTGAAACATCCTTTCATGAACATTTAAACTCTGTCTTGGGGAGGCAGTAAAAGGTCCCGTCAGGTCGAAAAAGCCCGTCTGTGACGATGGCATGAAGATGGGGATGAAACCTGGCGTAATCCCCGAAGGTGTGGATCACCATGACCATCCCCAGGATGCCGTCATCAAGGCCCGGCACCGTACGGAAGAACCTCTGCAGGCTGTCGTTGGCGCAGTGGTAAAGCCGTGTCAGGAGCTTCCGGTCGTATTTGAAATAGATGCGCAGCATGATCGGGATGCTGAAGACAAACTGTCGATGCGGCACAGGGAAAAGGATATTGTTGGGAACGTCCTCCCCGAACTGAATCGTTTTCTTGGAATGGCAGCTGGGGCAGAACCAGCGGCTCTTGCATGAAAACGCCAAAAGGTATTCATGCCGGCAATCCGGATTTGTGCAGCGGACTCTGGCGAATCCTTCGTGCAAGTCTCCACATCTCAAGTATTCCTCGACGACTTCATCCACCACCGGCCGAAAGAACCCATACTGCTTCTCACAATGCTCGTCATAGCCGACCCTGAAATCCTCATAGTGATTGTGCAATATCTTCCACAGGGCAGAAGGGGTGAATGCGCATAGTGAAAGACCGTCATTACATCGCAGCGTGACAACAACCAAGCGCCGCGGTGGTCTGATGGAACTGCGGTGGCCGAATGAAACGGAAAGCCGGCCGGTTGTATTCCCGACCAGGAAAAACGGCCAACAGACTGGCACCGAAGTTCTCTCGTTGGAGCATCCCCGCATTCGAGGGTAATTGTCTCACCTGCCAAGACAGGCACCAGGGCAAGGAGACCGTCCGGAAGGTCTTCGTTTACCTGAACCGCGTCTGGATCAAGCCACCGGCCTATTGCACGGCGCTCCGCGACGAGGCTTTGGAGATGTTCCGCCACAGGCCCGATGCAGACAGCGCATTTCTTCTCAACTGGGGCATGTGCATGGCCGCTTACCCCTTCATCGCACACGTCGCCGAGGCAACGGGGCGCCTTCTCCGTTTGCAGGGCGAGGCTCATGCTTCCCAGGTCAACGTCCGGATCCGCGAACGGTTCGGGGACCGTCACTTCGTCTATCGCTCAGTTCGCTACAATCTCAGTACGTTTCTTGAGTCAGGGGCTCTGCAGGAGGGCAAGAAACCGGGAATCTATCTACGTGGACGAGTCATGGAACCACGTGACGCCAAGGAAATTTCATGGATAGTCGAGGCATTGCTCGATTCTCAAGACGAGGCCAACCTGTCGCTGCCACGAATTCTCGCCCACTCAGCCTTGTTTCCTATCGATTCTGTCCGGCTTAAACCTTGCCACCCTTAAGGCTAGTGAACGCTTCGAAGTATTCCGGCACGGCCTGTCTGAGAGTCTCATAAAACCTGTTGAATAAAATGAAATACAAAGCACAGCTAGTGTCCATCCGGAAACCCCATTTTGTAGGAGGGGCTTCCAGCCGCGATCGGGGCTGGAAGCCCCTCCTACAGAACAAGGCGCCACTTTCCGGATGAGAACCAGCTAGGAATGTCCGGGAATAGAAGGTTTTTCAGCCAGAAACATCTGGCACATTCGGGACCTCTACCTCTGCTACCATGCTGAACGAAGTACTGCATCCAGGATATCCAGGTCCGCCCCCTCCTCAGCATCACCGCGCGCGCGGGAGCCGAACAGAAGCAATCGGTTGAGCCGCGGGCCATAAAGTTCTGCGAGACGCTGACGAAGGTGGCTCAATACCGCTTGCATTACAACCATTGGTTTACCCCACTTCCGGATACAAATTGCGGATGGCCGCCAGGGATTTTGTCATTATGTTGCGCCGTGACACCGCCGTAGCCTGACATGCTCCAGCCAATTGTCACGGTATTTTCCCTTGGGCGATTATTGATTTTAGTATGTTGCACCGAAAGCAGCAGTCAAGATGGATTGTCTTCAAGGTCGTCGGCAGCGTTAGGCGTACCGTGTCCCTTCCTGCCCATAGGTCCTTGCTTTATGCTTTCTTGGTGTGGCTTCGTCGTCTCTTCGTGTGACTTCGTGGACGCTTTTAAAAAGATGGCGCAACGCCTGGCTACAGACTGTCATCCGGAAGACTCGCGCTCTCCCCGGATTTGCCCTGGGCCTCTTCTTCCATGGCTTCCTCGATCATGGCGTCCATGTCCTCGCCCTCGAAATCTTCGCCCATCTCCTGGCCCATTTTTTTCATCCACCGCACCATGCTCTTGGGATCGTTCTCATCCAGCCCGCCCAGGCGCGACGGGTCGGCGAGGCGCTCCATGCGCGTTTCTTCGGAGAGCCGCACGCGCACCCGCGAAGGGATGCGATCCATCTGCTCGCCGCCGCAATGGCGGCAGTTCGGGGTAACCGTTTCAGAAATCCGAAACGTGATGAATTCACTCTTCTTGCCGCACTGGCGACATCGGTATTCGTATATGGGCATCGCTTGTTCCTCCCTGTTCAGCTCTTCCTGCCGGCCAGAAAGGTGGTCGTCAGCTAGGAGAGTCGGTTGCGATAGTCTTCATAGCCAAATTGCCGCACGATACGGATCTGCTTTTGGGCATCCCGGATGGCAATGGATGGCAGCCCCACGCCATTGAAGGTGTTGTTCTTGACCATCGTGTAATGGGCCATATCGGTGAAAACCAGCCTTCGAACCGATGCGGAGCGGTTCCGGGAAGGAATAGTCACCGAAAACATCGCCGGCCAGGCAGGTCGGACCGCCAAGCCGATAGGTATGGGGATATTCACCGCTTTTTCCGGCGCCCTCGATTTCCGGTTGGTACGGCATTTCCAGGACGTCGGGCGTATGGGCCGCCGCGGAAGCGTCCAGGATGGCAATGTCCATCCGGTTGTGAATAATATCCAGGACCGAGGCCACGAGGACCCCGGCATTGAGCACCACGGCCTCACCCGGTTCGAGATAGACCTCCACCGGGTAGCGCTTCTTGAAATCGGTAATGAGCTCACAAAGCAGGTCCACATCGTAATCCGCGCGGGTAATGTGGTGCCCGCCACCGAAATTTACCCATTGCATCCGTTCGATGAACGCGCCGAATTTTTTCTCGAATACCTGGAGCGTCCGCGCCAGGGAATCGGCATTCAGTTCGCAGAGCGTATGGAAATGCAAACCGGTGATCCCGTCAAGGTGGTCTTCCTGAAAATTTTCGAGAGTGACGCCAAGCCTCGAAAAAGGGGCGCATGGGTCGTACAGGGCAACCTTTACTTCGGAGTGTTCGGGATTAACGCGAATCCCGCAGGACACGCGGCTTTTCAGCCCGGCCAATTGGCGTTTAAAACGGTTCCATTGGGAAAATGAATTGAAAATGATGTGGTTGCTGTAGCGGAGAAGCTCCTCGAACTCGGCTTCCTTATACGCCGGCGCAAAGACGTGCACTTCCCGGCCAAATTCCTCATAGCCAAGGCGCGCTTCGTGGAGGGAACTGGCGGCGATTCCGTATAGGTGTTCCCGAATGAGAGGAAATACGCTGAACATGGCAAAGCCCTTCAGCGCCATGATGATCTTGCAGCCCGTCCGCTCCTGCACGGAATCGCAGCACGCTCAGATTCTGTTCCAGCGAGGGTTCATCAAGCACGTAACAGGGAGTGGGAAGGTTGGTCAGGTCGAATATCTTCATTCCAGGAACACCTCGGTCCACGGCAATCCGTATCTGCCGATTTCTGCCATGAAGGGGGTGGGATCAAGTTGTTCCACATTGAAGACCCCGGCGCCGGACCAGGCGCCGTTCAGCATCAGGGCCGCGCCCAATACGGGGGGACCCCGGCGGTGTAAGACACGGCATTGGCTTTGACTTCCTCGTAGCAGGCGCGGTGATCGCAGATGTTGTAGACGAAGTACTTTCTGGGCTTGCCGTCCTTGACGCCTTCGATCAGGCAGCCGATGCAGGTCTTGCCCTCGTAGGTTGCCCCCAGGGACGAGGGTTCCGGCAGCAGAGCTTTCAAGAATTGGAGCGGCACGATCTCGACGCCTTGAAAAGTGACCGGATCAATGCGCGTCATGCCGACGTTCTGGAGCACCCGCAAATGGGTCAGGTATTCCTGAGAAAAGGTCATCCAGAAGCGGATGCGTTTGATGCCGGGAATGTGCTTTACCAGAGATTCCAGTTCTTCATGGTACATCAAGTACACTTCCTTCGGACCGACCTCCGGAAAATCAAAGGATTTGTGGACCGAGAGAGGATCGGTTTCAAGCCACTGCCCGTTTTCATAGTACTTGCCGGGCGCGGTAACTTCCCGGATATTGATTTCAGGATTGAAGTTGGTGGCAAAAGCGAAGCCATGCTGTCCCGCGTTGCAGTCCACAATGTCCACAAAATGAATCTCATCGAAATAATTCTTCAGGGCATGGGCGATATAGATGTTGGTCTGACCCGGGTCGAACCCGCAACCCAGCACGGCCATCAGACCTTTATCTTGAAACCGGTCATGATAGGCCCACTGCCAGGTATGCGAATACTTGGCCTCGTTTGGCGGCTCGTAGCAGGCGGTGTCAAGATACGGAATCCCGGTCTCGAGACAGGCGTCCATGATGGTGAGGTCCTGGTATGGCAGGGCCACATTGATGACCAGGTCCGGCGAAACCTTTTCCATCAGGGAAACCAGCTCCCGCGGGTTGTCGGCGTCGACCTGAGCGGTTTGGATGGGCCGTGTAAGTTGGCTCTTGATCTTTTCGCATTTCTCGAGGGTGCGGCTCGCCAGAATAATCTCCGAAAACACTTCCGGGAACTGGGCGCACTTATGGACGACCACACCGCCAACGCCACCCGCGCCGATAATCAACACTCTGCTCATTCCAGGCTCCTTATACTTCAGGGCACGCAAAGCTCGCTTAATCCAGTGCGAGCATCGATATCTCCACGCGTGCCAGGGGATTCAATGAGACAATCAAGCAGGACGCCCTCTTTTTAAACAAAACGGCAAATTTGTCAATCAGTCACGACCGGCGTTGCCTCTCAGAAGACGTTATCCGTCTCGGTTTGGATTCCCAAAGGGCGCGGGGGGTCCGGTTTGGATTTCGTATCCTATTGGTTGGCGCAAAGACCATGAGAAATTTCACATCACCTGTGGGCTCTCACTTATGTGCATAGTATGTCGAAAAAATGTCGACATACTATGGAAAAATATGCCATATTTCGTCAACGAGAATGATCCACGACACTGCAGGAAAAGAGATGATTGAAGAACTGAGAGCGAGGATAGCGGGGGAGGAATTCGATTACCAGGCCCTTTTGGATGGTCTCAGGGAATATGCACGCCCGCGCGATAAGATCACGGACCTGCTTCGAAAAGAGGCTATCATCAGGGTCAAGAAGGGGATCTATGTCTTTGGTGAGAGATACTCGCGGCGGCCTTTTTCAAGGGAGGTCCTGGCTAACATGATCTTCGGACCTTCCTATCTGTCCCTCGATTTTGCTCTGCACTATCATGGGCTGATCCCGGAGCGCGTTGAGGCCTTGACATCCGTTACTTGCTGCCGCAGCAGGCGTTTTTCAACTCCTGTCGGCCTGTTCATCTACCGCAGGATTCCCATGAGAGCCTATCAGATCGGCATCGATCAAGTGGAACTCGAGGGAGGTCGCTCCTTCCTCATCGCCATTCCTGAAAAGGCTTTGGCTGACAAGATCCAAGATGAGCGAGGTGCGGGCATTCGCAGTCAGGCCGAAATGAAGGAATACCTGTTGACCCTTTTGCGGATTGATCCGGGTGGCCTGGAAAGGCTGGACGCCAATATCCTCGCTCACATTGCTGAACGATACCGGTCCCGGAAGCTCCGGTTGCTGTGCGGCTTGGTTCGTCGGCTTGGCAAGCGGGGGACCGGTCATGAATGATGCCATTGTTCGCATGCTTGACCGCTATCAGTGTCGAAGCGTCGAAGACTACGTGAACGCCCTTCGCGAGATCCTGCAGGAGGTTGCTTTGCTTGGCCTCTGGCGAAGTAAGTTCTTCGAGAAGGCTGCGTTTTACGGGGGTTCCGCACTGAGGATCCTGTACGGAATGGACCGTTTTTCGGAGGACCTCGATTTTTCCCTGATCGAGCCTATGTCCGATTTCAATCTTTCCCGGTATATCGGCGCCTTGGAACGTGAGATCCGTTCGTTCGGGTTCGAGGTCAGTGTGACGAGGAGAGAAAAGACTGCGGAAAGCCCAATCCAATCGGCGTTTCTCAAGGCCGACACTTTGAAGCATTTGCTGACCATAGAGAGAGCCGATAAGGTCGCCAGGCAGTTACCCCGTGGCCAGGTCATGAAGATCAAGATCGAGGTCGATACGGACCCACCACCGGGATTCGATACCGAAAACAAGTTCCTTCTGCAGCCGATCCCGTTTTCAGTGAAAACCTTTGCCCTCCCGGACCTTTTTGCCGGCAAGATGCACGCGGTGCTTTGCCGGCGCTGGAAGACCCGGGTCAAGGGACGTGACTGGTACGACCTGGTCTGGTATGCGGCATACCATCCGCAGCTTCACCTCGGCCACCTGGAGCAGAGGATGATCCAGAGCGGACACCTCAAGGAAAGGTGAACAATTGACCAGGGAAGGTTTCTTCGCCCTCGCAGAGAAGGCGGCTGAGAAGGTAAACCTGGAGCAAGCCAGAAGAGAGGTGGAACCTTTTGTAAAAGACCCCGATGCCCTTGCGGTCTGGTCGAACGAGTTCTTCCGCGAGGTGATGCGGAGGATCGTGCTGATTTAAAAGGAGGAAGCTGCTTTTTGGTCACGGGGCGGAAATTTCGCCTCGTGAGACGTCTAAATCAATGATCATCAGGTGACCCTCTTTGTTTTTGATGGTTCGAAACCCTCCTTTCTTTTCAAATTCCTTTGCCAGAGTGGTCATTTTCTTATAGCTCGTGTTCTTGATCTTGAAGGATTTATCCAGTTGCCTCATCTTGTTGGCAATAGCGGTCAGCAGGTGCTCCTCGCTTGGATCGAGGCTGATGAGGACCCTTTTGAACAACTCTTCAGCCTTCTTATCCTTTGGTTTCTCAGCTTCCTCTTCCTTTTCAGGTTTCTTTTCTCCCGTCCCATGGCCTGCCGCAGCCACTTTTGCATCCTTCTTTTCCTTTTTGGGGACCGGCTTTTGGGGTTGCAGAAGAAGAATGTTGTCGGTGCAACTGGTAAAAATTGGCCGTTGGGCATCGCCTGCCTGGGTAATCAACCAGACTTCTTTGCCATATTTCCTCAAGATGTCCATGATGACAGAGAAATCGGAATCTCTGGTGACAAAAACAAAGCGGTCGATAGACGGCTTGTCCAGATACAGTTTTTCAAACGCATCAAGGCTGATAATCAGGTCTGCCCGGTTTTTCTTGCCGGAAATATGAGGAGCTTCTCGAATATCGAAATTATGGTTGATCAATTGCTCGCGCAATTTGGCGATGGAATTGGTGTTTCCACAGGCAAACTTGACGGCGAAAACGTACTCTTCCGGGGCCTCTTTATCCTCTTCCAGGATAATGTCTTGAAGCAACTTATCCAAATTTACGATCCCGGCGACATTTTCGAGATCAACATAGACCGCGATGAACTTTCTCATGACCGCACTCTCCGTATTGTCTGCAACTCGAGGTTTCGCTTACGAACGCTTGAGGTAACTTCTCAATAAATGTGGGTGCACGCACTCATCTGAAACCTCTGGATTCCCGCTAGAAGCATGCGGGAATGACGATCTGGAACTTCCTTGGGTCCGAGTGCGACTTCCACTGTTCCTCCTGCACCTGTGGGAAGGACGACCTGGGATTTCCGCTGTCCCTTGTGCACCTGTGGGAAGGATAATCTGGGACTTCCTTGGTTCCTTCTGGGACTTCCATTTCCATGGTTCCTTGTGGACCTGAAGTTATTGAGAAGCTACCTCTTGGGCCGTTGCCATCGGTCTTCCGCGAAGAGGAAGACCGCGGAAATTGTCGCTCATTAGAATCTTACCACAAATCCCGAAACATTTTTGCAACTTATCACTCCCTTCTCGGTTGATGTAAAGACGAGCCTAATCGGGCCATCAGAAAACAGACCCGAAATTAGCTCGTGTCCATCAGGAAACCCCATAATTCGTAGGGGCGGGATTTATTCCCGCCCACAAGTTGGCGAGAAGCAGGGGATTTTCGGGAGGGGATAAACCCCTCCCCTACAGTCACACGCGTTTCCGGATGGAAACTAGCTCGACACCAGCTCTGTCGAAATTAACGCTTGACAATGCGGCAGCGCCTGGGTATGAATTCGGTGAACTCTTACAAATGGGATCGTTTCAATGAGTTGCTGTACAATACAAAATTTGGGTTTTTGGTGCTGGTGGTGGAAAACTGGCAGGGGAGGTGTGCCAACGTAGTCTTGCCTGATTGAACCATCGGCAGAATCGATAATCAGGGACCGTGGGCCACCGGCTCACGGTCCTTTTTTTATGCCAAGGGGACTGTGGGAACTTCCTGCAATCCCCTTTTTTTTGTGCGTTCGGTTCCAAAGGGCGCGATCACGGAAAAGAAATGAAAGGGCAACGCCATTCCTCTTTTTAGAGTTGGCAAATAACACCAAGCATTCGTAGCGATAGCAAAAGGAGAAAAGACCATGCTGGTAGTAATGGATCACAAGGCGACGCCGGCGGAAATTGACGCGGTGGTTGCCGCCATTGAAAGCAAAGGGTTCATGGCCCGCCCCATTCCGGGAGGTCACCGGGTCGCGATCTGCGTCCTGCATAACCAGGGACCCGTTGAGCCCAATCTGTTCTTGAGCATGCCCGGAGTCAAGGAGGCCATTCCGGTCACTCATCCCTACAAACTGGTCAGCCGTGAATCCCAGCCCGACGACACGGTGATTCAGGTGGGGGCCGTGGCGATCGGGAATGGCCATCTCACCATCATTGCCGGGCCCTGTGCGATCGAGGATGAAGCGCAGGCGCTGACCATCGCGCGCCATGTCAAGGCTGCCGGAGCGCACCTCTTCAGGGGAGGCGCCTTCAAACCCAGGACCTCTCCCTATGCCTTCCAGGGCCTTGGCGAGGAAGGGTTGCAGATTCTTGCCCGGGTGCGTGAGGAAACCGGTATGCCCGTCGTCACCGAAGCCATGGACCACGAAGTGTTCGACCTGGTGGAGGAATATGCCGACGTGATTCAGATCGGGACGCGCAACATGCAGAATTTTAGTCTGCTCAGGCGCGCCGGGCGGGCAGCCAAGCCGATTATGCTCAAACGGGGAATGTCCGCCACCATCGAGGAATGGCTCATGGCAGCCGAATACATCATGGAGGGCGGGAACGCCCAGGTGATCCTCTGTGAGCGAGGCGTCAGGACGTTCGCTCATCACAGCCGCAACACCCTGGACCTCTCCTCGATTCCGGTGGTTCAGAAAGAGAGTCATCTGCCGATCATCGTTGATCCGAGTCATGCCGCCGGGCGGCGCGGCCAGGTCATTCCCCTCAGCAGGGCGGCGGTTGCGGTCGGGGCCCATGGCCTGATGGTGGAGGTCCATCACGCGCCGGAGAAGGCGCTGAGCGACGGCGCTCAGTCCCTCTATCCGGATCAGTTCGAGGACCTTTGCCGGCAAATTGCGCCGATTTTCGCGACGATTAATTCCTAAAACGAAGTGGTGAGGATCATGCGACTAAGAGTGTTCCCAGAGAAAGCAGAATTCATGAACATGGCGGACCGGGGCAACGTCATTCCGGTCTGCATGGACATCCTCGCAGACACGGAAACACCGCTGTCTGCCCTGGCTAAGGTCTATTCCGGCAAGGGGCCGGTGTTCCTCCTGGAAAGCGTTGAAGGCGGCGAGCGCTGGGGACGGTACAGCTTTCTCGGGGCCTCGGCGCACAGCAGCATTCGGGTCTATCGCGACAAGGTCGAAGTGGAAAATGCCGGCCCGCTTCGGGAAATTCCTCACCATGGCGACCCGCTTCCGATCCTGAGGTCCGTTATGGCAGCCTACCGGCCGGTCTCTTTGCCGGGATTACCCCGGTTCTGGGGAGGAATGGTCGGCTACTTTGCCTACGAGTTCGTGTCCTTTTTTGAGGACATTCCCAACCGCTATCCCGATGACCTGCCGTTGGCTCACTTCGTCATCCCGGATCGCCTGTTCATCTTCGACAACATCCGCCATACCCTGACGCTGGTGGCGTATGCCTTCCTGAACGGCAAAGAACCCGAGGATACCTACGAAGAGGCCCTGCGGTCACTCAGCGGTATGCAGGACCTTTTGGCGCAGCCCCTGTCCGAACCCCGGATGCTGCCGCAAGGACCCTACCGGCTTGAACCCCGGGTAGCTCCGGAAGCATTTCGTGATCAGGTCACCCGGATCAAAGACTACATCACCGCCGGGGATATCATTCAGGCCGTGCTTTCCCAGCCCTTCGGCTGCTCGCCCCCGCCCGACCCCTGGTGGCTTTACCGGGTGCAGCGCTACATCAATCCTTCCCCTTACCTTTACTTCATGCACCTGGATAACACCGTGCTTGTCGGTTCGTCTCCGGAAACGATGGTGCGCCTTGATTCCGGGGTCGCCACGCTGCGTCCCATTGCCGGCACCAAGCCGCGCGGAAAGACCGAACAACAGGACCGCCAGCTTGCCGATGAACTCCTGCAAGACCCCAAAGAAAGAGCCGAACACCTGATGCTGGTCGATCTTGGGCGAAATGACCTGGGCCGGGTCGCGGAAATCGGAACGGTGCAGGTGACCGACCTCATGATCGTGGAACGCTACTCGCATGTGATGCACCTGGTTTCCAACATTTCCTGTGACTTGCTCTCGGGATGTGACGCCTTCGACCTGCTGCGGGCGACTTTCCCCGCCGGGACGCTCAGCGGGGCCCCGAAGATCCGGGCGATGGAGATCATCGCCGAACTCGAGCAGGAACCGCGAGGCCCTTACGGAGGAGCTCTGGGCTACATCTCTTTCACCGGCAATATGGACCTGGCCATTACCATCCGCACCGCCACCATTCAGAATGGAACGCTCACGGTAAGGGCGGGAGCGGGAATTGTGGCGGATTCAGACCCGGAGCGCGAACGCTTGGAAACGATGAGCAAAGCGAGGGCGATGCAGAGGGCGCTGGAACTGGTGCATCGCGCGAGTGGGGATTAGCTGTTGGCTCTTGGCTCTTAGCTCTTGGCTCTTAGCTCTTAACTATTAGCTTTCAGCTCTTAGTGCGGTTCTAAAAGGTCCTCCGGTCTTCCCCCCACAGGCTTCTGGCGTTCAGGGAACAAACAGTACGTGAGATTCCCGCCAAACATGCGGGAAGAAGGACTCTTGCACGTCCACGACTTTTTGAGGGTTTTTAGAATCTCTCTTCTTTTAGTAGCTTGTCTATTGGCGTGGCTCTTGATTGCTCGATACGTTATTCGATAATTGGTTATTCGTTATTGCTTATTGCTTATTGGCTGCTGGCTGCTGCGGCAGCAATGGGGGAATGACATGATTCTCATGATTGATAATTACGATTCCTTTACCTACAACCTGGTGCAGTACCTGCGGATGCTTGGCGCCGAGGTTGACGTCGCCCGGAACGACCGGATTTCGCTTGCCGAGATTCAAATGAAAAAACCGGAAGGCATTGTCATCTCTCCCGGCCCCTGCCGCCCGGAGGATGCCGGCATCTGCGTCGAGGCCATTCGCGCTTTCTCCGGTCAGGTCCCCATCCTGGGCGTATGTCTCGGCCATCAGGCCATTGCCGTGGCCTTTGGCGGCAAGGTGATCGGGGCGAAATTCCTGATGCATGGAAAAGTATCCACCGTGACGGCTGATGGCGAATCGGTCTTTCGCGGGATTCAAAGCCCGTTTCAGGCCATGCGTTACCATTCGCTGGCGGTTTCGCGGGAGCATTTGCCAACCTGTCTGGCGATTACCGCCGAAGCGGAAGATGGCGAAATCATGGGCATTCGCCATCGGGAACATTTCACCGAAGGCATTCAGTTCCACCCGGAATCCATTATGACCCCCGTTGGCAAGCGTCTGTTAAGGAATTTTCTCGATTGTGCCAAAGCACGCAGAGGAGAGAATGGATCATGATTCAGGATAGCCTCAAGAAAATCGTACGAAAACAGGACCTGGATGAGCAGGAAATGGCTGAGGTGATGACCGAGGTCATGTCCGGTGACGCGACCGAGGCCCAGATCGGGGCCCTGATGGCGGGGCTTGCCACCAAAGGGGAGACCTTTTCGGAATTGGCGGGCGCCGCCCGAGCCATGCGCCGCAAAGCCACCCGGATCCAGGTCACCGCCCAAACCGTGGTCGACACCTGCGGCACCGGAGGGGACCACGCCTTTACTTTCAACATTTCCACGACGGCAGCGCTGGTGGTTGCGGGCTGCGGAGTGACCGTCGCCAAACACGGGAACCGTTCCGTTTCCAGCAAGTGTGGCAGCGCCGATCTGCTCGAAGCTCTGGGGGTGCGCCTCGATGTAGCGCCGGAACTGGTCGAGGAGGCCATTCGGGAGATCGGGATCGGGTTCCTCTTTGCCCCGCTCTACCACGGGGCCATGCGGCACGCCGCCAAGCCGAGGCGGGAACTGGGGATCCGTTCCATTTTTAACATGCTCGGCCCGCTCACCAACCCCGCCGGAGCAAACTGCCAGCTCCTCGGAGTGTACGCCCCGGAATTGACCGAGATGTTTGCTCAGGCTCTGCGCCTGCTGGGGGCCAGGCGCGCCCTCGTCGTCCACGGCCATGACGGCCTGGACGAGATTTCGGTGTGCGCCCCGACGCGGGTTTCCGAACTGAAAGACGGCGCCATTCGCACCTTCGATCTCACGCCGGAGCAACTTCTGGGAAGACAGGCCCGGCGCGAGGACATCGAAGGGGGCGATCCCACCGTCAACGCGCACATTACCCGAAGCATTCTCGACGGCGAAAAGGGTCCGCGCCGGGACGTCACGGTGATCAATGCGGCGGCGGCCCTGATCGCCGCCGGGGTTGCGGAAGATTTTCCCCAGGCCATTCGGCTCGCCGAAGCCTCGATCGATGAGAAGAAAGCAGCAGGCAAACTGGAGGCGCTGATTCGGTTTACGAATGAAGTGGCCAGTGGTTAGTGGCTAGGAGGTGACTGACAATGGCGAAGGTTAGTGGTTAGTGACGAGTGACGAGCTGACGAGTGGCTTCCTAGTGGCTGGTGGCTGGTGGCAAATGAAGTGGGCACTGACCATTGACCACGACCCAGACTGAGCGGTTCGCCTCACCCGTCATTTCGAGGAGCCTTCGGGCGACGACAAATCCTGTACGATGGACACATACCCAACAGATTTCTCGCTATCGCTCCAAATGACAACCGGGACGACTGCCTACGGAGATAACACCGATGGGTTCGCTTAAATTGGGTACAATTTTCCAACAGCAAAAATTGAAAGAAAACCAGGTTAGCGGAACGATGAAACCGGACTTTCTCAGCCAGATTATCGAAAGAAAAAAGCAGGAAGTTGAAGAGGCAAGAGGAGTGATCCCGGAGAGCCGCCTGGCAGAAGAAGCCGGGCAGGCCAGGGACCGGCGGCCGTTCTTGGCGAAGCTCGCTGCTCCCGGACCCTTCGGAGCGAACATTATCGCCGAGATCAAGCGCGCTTCTCCCTCGCGTGGGGATATTCGCATCAATCTGGATGCGGAGCGCCAGGCAAAATCCTATGAAAGAGCGGGGGCGGCGGCCATTTCCGTGCTCACCGAGCAAGCTTTCTTTCGAGCAAGACCGGATGATCTGCAACGAGTGAGGCGTGCCGTCACCCTTCCCGTACTCAGGAAAGACTTCATCATCCTGCCCTATCAGCTTTATGAGACCGTTGCCATGGGGGCGGATGCGGTGCTGCTGATCGTGCGGGCGCTCTCCCGAGAAATGCTGAAAGAGCTTCTCGATCTTTGCCGGGAACTGCAACTGGACGCGCTGACGGAGGTCCATTCGGAGAGTGAGTTGGAGGAAGCGACGCAGGCAGGAGCCCGCCTGATCGGCATCAACAACCGCGACCTCAGTTCGTTTCAGACCGATCTCCGGACTTCCATCCGCCTGGCCCGGGAGATTCAAGACGGCCAGGTCGCCGTGGCCGAAAGCGGCATTCACGAACGCCGGGACATCGAGAGCCTGCTTGCAGCAGGCATCTGGAATTTCCTGATCGGAGAGAGTTTGGTGAAAGCGCCAGATCCGGAAGCACATCTCCGAGGTCTTCTGGGACGCTAATCGGGAGGCTGTTTCAGTTCACAGATCAAGAATTCCAGGGATAAGGCGAGGGAGATTGTACACAGAGTTCAATATCGAACAGCGAATATTGAATATCGAATATTGAACCGCAGTCCCTCATGTCCGTTCGGGACACCCGAAGACATCATGAAAAGTTGAACTTTTCGAACCGCAGAATATCGAAGGAGAGCAGGGACGAGGAACACTTCATGATTCGAAATTCGTTATTCGATATTCAATATTGTTTTGTAAGCAAAGCGGGAGAGCCTCTTGCATTATCCCTTATGATTGCCGGAGGCTCTTTTCAGGAGGACTGAAAGCATGGCCGTCGCCAAAGAGATGTTCCCAAGACCCCAGGTAAAGATCTGCGGCCTCACGCGGGTGGAGGAAGCCCTGGCGTGCGTGGAGCTGGGAGCTGATGCCATCGGCTGCGTCTTCTACCCCCAAAGTCCCCGGCATGTCAGCGATGAGCAGGCCCGAGAGATTATCAGGGCGCTGCCGGCCTCCGCCTGGAGTGTGGGGGTGTTCGTAAACGAGTCCTTCGCCACGATTATGGCAAAAGTCGAACGATGCGGATTGCGAGCGGTGCAACTGCACGGTCAGGAATCCGTTGAGCTGGTAAATAACCTCCAAGAACAGGGCCTTCTGGTCATTAAAGCTGTTTTCGTCAATGGCACGCCCTCTCTCGCGCGCATCGGCTCGTATGGCGCCTCGGCCTATCTCGTCGAATGCGCCGGAGGGAGGCTTCCCGGCGGCAACGCACGGGCCTGGGATTGGAGCAGTGCCGCGGGCATTTCTGAAAGACAACCGGTGATCCTGGCGGGAGGTCTCAGCCCGGAGAATGTTTCTCTGGCGCTTCAAGAAGCATTACCGGACGCCATCGATGTGAGTTCCGGGGTCGAGTCGGCGCCCGGGAGAAAAGATATGGACAAAGTCAAACGCTTGCTCGGCGCCGTTGCATCCACCGACTGCTCGAGGAAGCCAAGGAGGATCTTTCAATGACGCACCCCCAACACGCAGCACCAAATACTCAGCACTCAGCACCCAGCACCCAGCACTCAGCACTCGCTACTCCTCACTCATCACTCATCACTCATCACTCATCACTCCCCCCATATCCCGATCCCATGGGCCATTTCGGCCCTTATGGCGGGCGCTACGTGGCGGAAACCCTCATGCCGGCGCTCCTCGAACTGGAGGAAGCATACCGGCGGATCGGCGGCCAGGAGCGGTTTCAACAGGAGCTTCAAGAACTCCTGCGACACTATGCCGGGCGCCCTACGCCCCTGTTCCTCGCCCGGCGGCTGAGCGCGAAAGTGGGCGGGGCATCCCTTTACCTCAAGCGTGAAGATCTTGCCCACACCGGGGCCCATAAAATCAACAACACCCTGGGGCAGGCGCTGCTGGCCAGGTGGATGGGAAAGCAAAAAATCATTGCGGAGACCGGTGCGGGCCAGCATGGCGTGGCGACCGCCACGGTGGCGGCGCTCTTCGGCATGGAGTGCCGGGTGTTCATGGGCACCGAAGATATTCAGCGCCAGGCCGCCAACGTCCAGAGAATGGAGTTGCTGGGAGCCGAGGTCGTGCCCGTCGCCTCGGGCACCGGCACCCTCAAGGATGCCATGAGCGAAGCCATCCGCTATTGGGTCGGTGCGGTGCGGGATACCTTTTACGTCATCGGTTCCGTCGCCGGCCCGCATCCCTACCCGATGATGGTCAGAAACTTCCAGCGCGTCATCGGTGATGAAACCCGGAAGCAGTTTCTCGAAGTCGCGGACCGCCTCCCGGATATGCTCATCGCCTGTGTGGGGGGAGGCAGCAACGCCATGGGGCTTTTCTACCCGTTCCTGGACGATGAGGTCGAGATGGTGGGCGTGGAAGCCGCCGGTCTTGGCGTCGCCACCGGAAAACACGCCGCCACGCTGGGCGCCGGTTCCGTTGGCGTGCTCCACGGCTCGAAGTCCTATGTGCTGCAGGATGGTGACGGCCAGATCGAGGAGGCGCATTCCATCTCCGCGGGGCTCGACTATCCCGGGGTGGGGCCGGAACACGCCCTGCTCAAGGACTGCGGGCGCGTCCGCTATGAGGCCATCGATGATCACCAGGCGCTCGCCGCGTTTCAGGAACTCTGCGCCCTCGAGGGGATTATCCCCGCCCTCGAAAGCTCGCATGCCGTCGCCCGGGCATTGCTGGAAGCTTCCGAGCGGCCATCCTCATACAGCATCATTGTCAGTCTTTCGGGGCGAGGAGACAAGGACCTGGGGATCGTCTCCGGCCGTCTAACGGGCGCTGGCCCGAAGTCTTAAAGGAGAGGCACGAGCATGAATCGCATCGCTAAAGTGTTTGAAGAAATGCGTCGGAAAGGCGAAAAGGCCCTGGTGGGATTTGTCACCGCCGGCGACCCGACCGTGGAAACTTCCCTGGATATCATCAAGACCATGTGCGAGGCCGGACTGGACATTTTAGAGCTGGGGGTGCCCTTTTCCGACCCCACCGCAGACGGTCCCGTGATCCAGCGATCCTCCGGACGAGCCCTGAAAGCTGGCGTGACTCTGACCAGGGTCCTGGAAATGGCAAGGGAGCTCCGCCATACCACGCAGATTCCCATCGTTCTTTTCAGCTACTACAATCCCATCCTGGCTTACGGGGTCGAGCGTTTCTACACCGATGCCCGAGCCGTCGACGTGGATGGCCTGCTGGTCGTGGATCTGCCTCCCGAAGAATCGGCGGAAATGACCTCGGCGTGGGCCGGAAACGAATTGGCTCTCATTCGGCTGGTGGCACCCACGACACCGCCCGAACGGATGGCCGGCATCGCCGAAAAAGCTTCCGGTTTTCTGTACCTGGTTTCCATGACCGGGGTGACCGGCAGTGCCGGCTTGAATCTGGACGAGGTATCGGGGGTCGTCGGATCGTTGCGTGCTTGCTCCAAAAACATACCAATCTGTGTCGGGTTTGGCATCTCCACACCGGACCACGTTCGAGCAGTCGGCGCGCTCGCGGATGGCGCGGTGGTAGGCTCAGCCTTCGAACGACTCATTGAAGAACACCTTGAGGACCCTGCCCTGGTCCTTCGCATGGGAGAGGCGGTGCGGTCATTGAAATCAGCAACCCGCTAAGGACAGCAGATCTGGTGGGCACGGTAAAGCTGTGCCCACCCTACGATGGGACAGTGGCATGATAGTCATGGCGTCGTCTTTTTGCGCCCACCGAAATGGTGCAGAACTGTTCGCAATTCGGTGCCATCCCTCACTCAGGCGAGGGCTCACTACCATCTTCCGTGCCCTCTTTCCGCATAGCCTTTCCTCCACAATTGTGGTAAAGAATGGTTGGCAAGAGATGATTTAGGCTTATCGGCCTGAACGTTTGGCTCGTTCATGGACGGAACCGCAACCGGAAGCGGGGCCGCGCCTGAACGTCAAAGAGGAAATTCGATGTTTTTCTTTATCGGGGGTGTCCAACCAAAAACCATGACTCTCGACGATACCCCTCGGCTTTGCCCGGCCTGCGGGTTGGCACAGGCCAGGCTAAAGCGGATTGATCACTACCTGAGCCTCTTTTTCATTCCGCTGTTTCCGGTAAAGCGAGGGGAGCCGGCGGTGATCTGTGACCGCTGTGGTGCCGTCTCTTCCCAGGTCAGGGTTTCGGCCCGTCGCCCCGGCGTCCGAATATAATCCAGGTGCGCTCGATGCGACCATTCCCTGGAGCCACTTTTCAATACTGCCCCCATTGTGGTAGCCGGGTTTAGGGGAGCAGTGGCTAGTGGCTAGTGAAAAGTGTAGCAGGATCGCAACGACGGTTGAAAGCGGTAATTTGGGGAAGAGGCTGGTGAAGTCCCGGCATGGTTCTTGATCCGCCATTTTGACAGGCATGGAGATTCAGGTTGGTTAACAAGATAAGAGACACCGGGAAGGTCCTGCATTTTCCAACGGTTGCTCAGCCAAGCATCGAAGAGGTGCTCGAGCGGTTTCTTAAAGATCAGCGAAAACGCTTGAAACCACGGACCTTTCATCGCTACGAAGAAGTTATCGACCTTTTCCAGCACTGCCTGAACGGTTACGGTCATCATGACCTTGACCGGTCATCGGAAGTCACTCTTTATGAGCGGCTCTATTTTCAGAAGAACCTCGAATTCTGCGCCATTTTCGGGCCGGATAAAATTCCGCCATCTCTTTACAATTTTTTGAACTATTTCATGATTCGCAAGGTAATGGCTACCGAGGCCCTCCTCCAGGCGGCGGGAACGGTGATGAGGAAGCTGGTCAATTGGCTGGATGAGCATGGACATATTGGCAAGGAAGAGGCCCTAAATGGCGATAAAGTAGCATCCGAGGCCACCAGAGAACTGCCCGCCGCCGAACGGCTGGCGCGGCTCCTCTATAACTTTGCCCAGCACTATGCTCCACGCCATTGGACGGATGAGTTGGATGACTATTTCACTATAGAAGAGGTTCAGCCCGGCAGATTGATTCTCTCAGGGACAATCATGTCGGGGCCGGTTGAGGTGAAAGTACCTCAGGAAATCAGCGATCACTGTAAAGATGGCTGGATGGTCAACCTGCTTTTGGGGAAAACGCCCCAAGGCTGGTGCATCCTCGAAACGGGAAATGTCTACCCGGGATGAGGGAAAAGAAGAGTGCGAGTGCTGAGTGCTGAGTGGCTGGGTGAGAGCCTGGATTGAACCATTGGCGCTGGTGGGGTTGCGAAAGTTCCGGAAATGCCTCGGCCGAATAAACGCTTTTCGAAGTAGGAGGGCTTTTTGAGCCCTCCTTTTTTGTTTTTCCGGTGCCCGTCTCTCACATCAATCATTCATCCATGATCGGGCACTATGCGCTGACGATGGAACCGGGCGCCAGAGACCATCATGGCCCCCTTTACTGACCACTGATCACTGGCCACTGACCACTCCTGCTCAGCCAAGACAGGAATTAACAAAATCCCAATTGATCAATTTGTCGATAACGGTTGCCAGGTAATCGGGCCGTCGATTCTGGTAGTCCAGGTAGTAAGCATGCTCCCATACATCGATGGTCAAAAGGGGCTTGAGCCCATGGGCAAGAGGGGTGTCGGCGTTGGGCGTTTTCGTAATCTGCAGTTGGCTGCCATTCAAAACCAGCCAGGCCCAACCGCTGCCGAATTGAGTAATCCCTGCGTTTTTCATTTCTTCAACGAACTTGGCGTAGCTTCCGAAGCCGGCATCAATCTTCTGGGCAATCGCCCCGGTCGGGGGACCGCCGCCGTTCGGTTTCAGGCACTTCCAGTAAAAGGAATGGTTCCACACTTGCGCGGCATTATTGAAAAGCCCGACTTTGGATGCATCTCCGGCCGTCTTCTTGACGATGGCCTCGAGAAGTTTCGCTCGCAAGGTCCGTCCCCTCGATTAACTTGTTGGCATTGTCAACATACGCTTTGTGGTGCTTGTCGTGGTGAAACTCCAGAGTCCTGGAACTGATGTGGGGTTCCAAAGCATCTTTGGGGTAGGGTAGATCGGGAAGAACGATAGCCATAAAATCTCCTTTTCTCTAATCTTTACTCAATGATTAATGATCATGTTGGAAACACCCATGACCAGGGTGCAAAAGCCAACAGCCCACAAACCTTGATGATTCTTGTAAACCTGAACCTTGGCGCAGAAATATTCAGGCAATACTACTCGTCCCTTTCTAAGTAAGCATCTTTACCGCCACATTCAACCGCTGAACAAAAACATCCCTGGACAATCTCTCTCGCTATTCGCGGAGGGGGATATTCTTCTTTCTTATTTCCTGTTTTAATCATCTTGAAAGTTGGTTCCCTCGGAACCTGTTTGGAAATCCGGCAGGCTGGAAAGCCTGCCCCACATCTCTTTGCCGTGGGTGTAGCTGGTAGAGCAGGCTTTCCAGCCTGCTTTGCGGGTGGACAGTGCCCAAAAGGGCTGTTCTCCTGCCTGCTCCTGCCTGGCATGGGAGCGCAGTGTTGCCAGAGGCTTTCAGGAAGGTGGAGCGATAAGGATGGCCGGCGATTCCCCGGAACAGATGGCTCAGGCCGTAATTGATGGATGCGCGGAGTGTGATGTCTGCAGATACCTCATGGAACATACCCCGTGCATGTTTTTCCCCCAATTGTATCGGCTCTACGACCGGGAGGCAGTGCAGAAACAGAAAGCGACGCCCGGAGAGTTGCGCCGGCTCCTGGATTTGTGCAATTTCTGCGGCCATTGCCCCTGCCCCAACGTCCGCTCTGACGTGATGAGGGCCAAGCATGCTTTTGTCAGCCGAGACGGGCTCAAACCAGCGATCAGACTGCTTGAAGACGTCGAGCGCGTGGCCCGAGTGTGCGGCGCGTATCCTCGTCTGACCAATATCCTCCTCCAAGGCCCCTTCTCGGGAAGCGCCCTTAAAAAGCTTGCCGGGATTCATGCGGAGCGGAAGCTCCCCGTCTTTCCTCAAGAGAGCTTTCCGCAATGGATGGCAAAGCGTGGCGCTCCGCTGCGCCGGCCGGCGGCGACCAGGAAAATAGCCTATTTCGCTGGATGTACGGGCCAATACCTGTTTCCCGAGACGCCCCGGGCGGTGATCGAGGTGCTGGAACGCAACGGGGTCGAAGTATACGTGCCCGAGCAGAAATGCTGCGGTATGCCAAGCATGATCGAGGGCGACGGGCCGCTCACCTTTGAGTTTGCGAAGTTCAACGTGGACCGGCTCGCTGAAGCCGTCGATGCCGGCTATGAAATCCTTTGCTCCTGCCCCACCTGTGGCTTCATGCTGAAAAGCGTACTGGGTGAAGGCGCCTGTCATACCGATGCCTATCGTGACTCGATCAGCCGGGGAGGCAGCTGCTGGGCCAATTATCGAGCGGGTATGCGAACGGTTCGCAGACAATGGTCCTTCCCCGGTAACACTATCGCCGAGAACCTGTTTAAGGATGAAGGGTATTTCTCCTCCATCGACGCCGGTAAAGAGGATGAAGGTTGCCGGGCGCACCTACGACCTGGGAGAATATCTGTGGAGCCTGCACGGCCGAGGGGAGTTGGACCGGAACTTCGGCCGCGTGCCGGCGCGCATGGCCTATTACCCTCCCTGCCACTTACGGGAACAAAAGATCGGTCGGCCCTATTTCGATTTGCTCAGCCTCATTCCCGGCGCCACCCTCGTCAGGATCGACGGACCTTCCTACTGCTGCGGCATTGCCGGCATCATGGGATTCAAGCAAGATTTCCACGATATTTCGGTCGCGATGGGGAATCGCTCTCATGGCGAAAGTCCAGGAGCTCGATCCCGAACGGCTGGTATGCGACTGCCTGAGCTGCCGCATCCAGTTCAACCAGCTCATCCCTCACCAGGTTTTTCACCCTGTGGAGATTCTGCGCGAAGCATACGCCCGTTTTGAAACGTGACCCTTTTTTGGTTTGGGCATACAAACAGCCTTGATGGCTCGAGTCGAGGAACCACACCATGGGTACCGATGAGAGAAAAGAAGAAGGCGATGTGGTGGAGAGGATTTGCCAGGACCAGATCTTAAGGAAGCTGCTCAGCGAGCGCTTCAACTGCAGCCAATGCTCCGAGTTCAAGCGCCGCGGCGGCCGCTCGATCACTCGTTGCCTGGCACACCTGGAACAGCTGAAGGCAGAGTTGTCAGACCCTCATAAGAAACCCGAAAAGTAAGAAAACTGTTTGACAAAGAACCCAAGATTGCGCTTACTTGCTGCGAACTTGAAGTAACTCTCAAGGCACGATCGAATCCGGATAGGTTCCTCTTCTTAAGGCACGTGCTGACTATTTTCAAGCTGGGCTGTTTTCAACTTGAGGGTTCAAAGATGGAAAATCAAAAGCAATCCCGAGACGATCTGATCAATGAATTGCTGCTGACTTGCCGGAAGCTCAGTGAACTGGCAACACTCGGAAGCGCAAATCAGAGAAGCCGGGAAAGAACTCCTGATCCCCCACCGGCAGTCTCTCGACATCATCGAATTCCTCCCCGACGCCACGTTTGTGATTGATTGTGAGGGCAGAGTCATCGCCTGGAATCATGCCGTGGAAGAGATGACGGGCGTGGCAAAGCGAGATATTCTCGGGAAGGGTGATTATCGTCTATGCCGTTCCGTTCTATGGAGAATCCAGACCGATTTTGATCGACTTCGTAATCCATGGCGAAGCCGATACCCGCAAAAGATACCATTTTGTTGAAAGAAACGGACGGGATTTTTACGCCGAAACCTATGCTCCCATGCTTTACGGAGGCAGGGGAGCATATCTCTGGGGGAAGGCTGCGCCCCTCTATGATAACAGCGGCAAGCTGACGGGCGCCATCGAGTCCATCCGGGACATCACCGAGCGCAAGCTTGCCGAGGAATCGCTGAAAAAAAGCGAGCAGCGCTTTCGAATGTTGGTTGAAACCATGAATGAAGGGCTCGGGGTCCAGGATGAAAACGGCGTGATCATTTATGCCAATGACAAGCTCTGCGAGATGCTCGGCTATTCAAGGGACGAGCTGATCGGACGCAGTGAGGCCGAGTTCTTTGGTCAGGCGAACCTGGCCAGGCACGAAAAGGAAATAGTCAGAAACAGACGGGATGAAAACACCTCCTGTGAAGTTGAGCTGCTCGCCAAGGATGGCCGCAAGATTCCAGTGATTATTTCCATTTCGCCTCTCCGGGATGAAAGCGGCAACTACAAGGGCGCAATCGGGACCGTAACGGACATCTCGATTCGCAAGCAGGCTGAAAAGAAGCTGCGAGAATCGGAAGAAAAGTACCGCATGATTTTTGAAAATTCCCCCCTGGGCATCTTACATTTTGACCAAAACGGGAACATTACGGCATGCAATGACACGATCTTGAAAATTTGGGGGTCCTGCAGGGAGAAATTGATCGGCTTCAATCTGATGAATTCCTTAAAGAACAAGAAAATGAAAGCCGCCGTGGGGACCTGCCTCGCCGGAAACCCAGGCTGCTATGAAGGCCATTACCTCTCGATAACCGGCGGCAAGATCACCAATCTGAAAGCCGACTTCGGGCCGATCCAGGCCGATGACGGCTCATGCCTGGGAGGCATCGGCATCTTGGAAGACATTTCGGAGCGCAAGCCGACGGTGGGGTCTCTCGAGGAATCCGACCGGTACGCGGTAAGCTCTCACCCTCAAAACCCGGCAAAGAGCTGCACGCATACATTATGGCAGCAGCCAACACCGAGATATCGGTACGCTGGTTTGATAATGTTGGCACGGTGGGCAGGGCTCTGCATCAGGGCTCGATGGATCGCTTCCGCCGATTGGTCCCCTTTTGCCAGGTTCTCCCCTGCATATCGATATTTCTTACACTGAACCACCATTTCCCAGGCCGGGTTCTTGCCGGTTCGAGGATCCTTATGGGCAAAGGTGCCACCATCCACCAGGTTCTTCGCCCGCCGGAAGGCTTTCCGGGCAAGGCATCCGTCCCATTTCAGCCGACCATTTACAGCATGAGCCAGACGGTACAGGTCATAAGCTTTTTCTTGTTCCTGGGAAGACGGTTGGGCCGGGCTCACCACGAGCGGAGGCGGCGGCAAAGCTCCGGAATGGACCGTGTTCGAACCCGCGAGAAAGACTGCCACAACAACCAGGGAAAACCTTAGCTTTCGGACTTTTGCAGATGGCTCTCGGGGGCGCCCGCCGGTGGCGCGGGCTTTCCACCCAGCCAGCAATAGGGTTAAAGGTTTCATGGTTCACCCGGAAGAGATTTATGCTGATTAAGGCAGGGTCCTTTCCTTGTGCCAGAACCACCACCTTTTTGTAGGTGCGCCTCTTCGGCGCGATTTTGTCAAGGTTGCGGCAAAGTGCCGCTCCTCCAGAAAGCAGGTTTCTAACCTTAGCGAGTATAGCAAGGAAATGGCTGACTGCCTGCAGTTCATCGCCCGGCTGAGAAGGGCGCACCCTGGTTGCCATCTCGCGATGGCAAGAGTTGCACTTCAATACTATACTACGATGATGACATTTCAAGAAATTGGAATAGAGAATTTGGGATCGAATCCTCTTCTCAATGCAGGATTGCCCCATGCGCATCGCAATTGTTTCCGATATTCACAGCAACCTCGAGGCCTTCCGCGAGGTATTGGCGGATATTGATCGCTCCAAGGTGGACCAGATTGTCTCCCTTGGCGACAATATCGGCTACGGCCCGGAACCCGAGGAAGTGCTCCAACTCATTCGCGCACGCTGCATCCTTTCGATTAGGGGAAACCACGAACAGGGGATCATCGATCCTACCTGCCGCTCCTGGTTCAACTGGCACGCCCGGAGATCGCTCGAGCTCAATCGGGAACTGCTTTCACCTGAGAGCATTGCCTACATCCATCAGCTGGCTCCTGCTCTAACCATCGAGCGCTGCCTGTTCGTTCACGGCTTCCCTCCCGAGTCGGCCACCACGTACCTCTTCGAGGTCTCGGACAGGCAGGTCAAGAGGGTCCTGTCATCACTTGATCAAGAGTTGTGTTTCGTGGGCCATACTCACGATCTCGAACTGGTTGCCTTCGACGGGCAACGGATTGGGCACATGCCCCTGGCCAAAGCGGAGTTTATGCTCGAGGACGGCTGGAAATATCTGATCAACGCGGGCAGCGTGGGACAGCCCAGAGACGGCGACAACCGTGCCAAGTACCTCATCTGGGACACGCAATCCCGGCATCTCACCGTCCGTTCTCTCCCCTACGACATTGCCGGGACGGCAGCAAAGATCCTCGCGCTCGGTTTGCCCCGGATCAATGCGGACCGGCTCTGGTGAAGAGGTGCAGACCAGGCCCCTGAGGCTTCGCACCCGGCAGATCGGTGCTCCTTCATGACCAACTGACTTCGGGCACACATCTATACGCCGTCACACTAAATATTGACAAAACATCAAGATAGTGGTAGGGGTTCGTGAACTATAAAAAGAGTCCCCGGCTTTTTGAAAGACAGCTTTCTCTTTTATCTTGAGCACAAGCGGCTTTGGTCAATGAGGACGCAGGAGTAACCGGCTGAAAAGCGGTGCAGCTTAGGGCCGGAGTGCGCCGTTGCGACGTGTTCGAACGTCTCCCGACGGGGGGCGACATTTTTTTCAACCAAGGACATGCTTAACCTGTTCCGCTCTTTGTTCGGCTTGTATGCAGTCGAGGGCTGGTGTTATGGATCTGTCAGAGATTGACAGAATGACTCTTCTGTTCGAATGCACGACCCCCTCTCTCCTGGCGACTTTGCCTCCCCCATCGTGCAGCGACTGCCACCCTGGCAGAACTCCTCGAACCCCACGCCTGACGACAAAAATCTTCACCATTATGGGTTCCGCCCCTTGCGGTACCGGTTGAAGCGGTTTTAATCGGCCCGTGGTTCCCATCAGCGGCTTCGAAGGGACCCCGTTTGCTGGGTTCCCTCTTATGTAAGGTACTTTGTATCAGGCAGCTGAGAGATGCGGAAACGAGGTGATGTTGGAGAGAACCCTGATCAGGGCAAGAGGTGTTTGTTCAGGCACCGAAAGGAGGGGTGAAGGAGTCGCTGACGCGAAAGGATCTTTTCATGCATTCGGGTCACCAGGATTGATTGGAGGTAAGTGCTGTCGCTGTGGACAACTGTAACCCAAGGAGAAGAGAGTATGAAAAGGTGCATGCTCATTGTTTTTATCGCGATCGTTGCCGTGTCGCTATTTGGCACTGCGTGTCTGGCCCAGCTTGATCGCACCGTCGCCGATACCGCAAAGAAGGGGAGCCTGCTGGTCTGGCCGCTGATCAAGGTGAACTCGGCAACCAGCACGAACACGACCATAAAGTTGAGCAACGATTACTACCAGAGCGTTAAAGTAAAATGCTTCTACCGTTACGCGTTCCCGTATTCAGATGCTTCCTGGGTCTTTACGCTCATGCCCAACCAGCAGGTATCCTGGGTGGCTTCTACCGGCAAAAGTGTCGGTAAGTCTTTTCTCAATGCCATGGGCAGTCCTCCCGCAGTCGCCTCGGGCAAGTCGGCGACCTTGAAGTGCTGGGCCGTAAACGATGCGGAGACCAACGGCATCGCCTGGAACTGGCTGGCGGGGGAAGCGATCGTTTACGAACCGAATAACGCCGCGTGGGAGTACAGTGCCTGGCGGTTTGCGGTCAATTCATCGACGACCGGCGCTGATGCTGGCGCTGCGTATAAGCTACAGCTGTCGGGGGATTCAGGAAACTACGATAGCTGCCCGACGGCGCTCTTGTTCAACTTCATGAAGCAGGCGCCAAGCGGTTCGGACCCCTATCCCAAAGGCACGGTCAATAACGTTCTGACCCTGGTTACTTGTGGCGATAACTTTGCAAGCAACACCAACAACATCGTCTCCACCGAAATGAAAACCCGTGATGAATATGGAAATTCGAGTTCGGGTACGTGGATATGCGTGGGATGTGGCACCTCTGCCACCCAGTGGTTCTCCGAACCTCTGACCAGCTCCAAGCTGCACAACCCTCCCAGCGGCAACCCGTTCGTCAATCTTGCCTCGCCGGGCGGCACTATCTATATCCATGGCAAGCAAGACAGCACCAAGTGCGCAGGAAGCGTGGGGATGCCGCTGGTGGGCGTCATGTCCGTACAGTTCGGTTCCTCCACCGGACCTTATGTCGGCGAAGCACCGACGGCTATCGGGCCTGGTCAGGCTTATTTGAAAGATGCGAATGATGTATACACCTCCGAGGCCGTCTCGATTACCTGGAATTAGCTCATACCATGCCAGAAAGGTGTGACCTGACCCGTTCTCTCGATGGGTTTCGGGGTGAAATCGGGTTTCAAAATGTGGGACGCAATTGATGATCGGCAACACAGGACGATGTTTTCTGCCACAGGGTGCTTTCTACCGAGGAGGTAAAGAATATGAAAAAGTGTATGCTTGTGACTCTCTTCATGGCCTTCCTGATGGTTGTGGGAAGTTCTCAGAGCCTGGCCCAGATTAACGGCCGTGCCGACACCACGAAGGAAGGGAGTATCTTGATCTGGCCCAAAATCCAGACCAACGACGGTAACGAGACCTACATCATCATCTCCAACAATGCTGCAAGCAATGTTCAGGTACAGTGTTACTGGGAAATCAAAGATGTGCGCAGCAATCCCTTGAGTCAGGGCCTTCTGGTTCCCTTTGGCATGTATCTTTTGGCCAACACTCCCGCGGTCTTCAGGGCCAGCGACGGCTCGGGTCTGGATGATCGCGCGGTTGCCGGACCGATTGGCGCGGGTGAGACCGGAGCGCTCAAATGCTGGGCGGTCGATCCGACCGGGCGCAAGCAAATCTCCTGGAACCATCTCAGCGGATTTGCCATGATTGTCAATAGCGACAGTATGTTGACAGACGTAACCACGGCGCCCACGAGTGGCTGGGAATACAGCGCCTGGCGTTTCGCCGCCAATGTGATCGACAGCTCGGGCGCCTTTGCTGACGGTTTTTGGGTGGGGACGGTCCAGGGATTAGACGACAACAATACGATGAGGCTGAAAGCCAGCCCAACGACTGTAGTTTCGCCATCTAAATGCCCCGGCCCAGACTACAGCGACAATAACTGCAGCCTGTCCAACGCGGCCTACGATGCCTGCCCCAAATATCTGACGTTTGACTTCCTTGCCGAACCCAGCGGACCAGCCAAGACCGATGGGTGGGCGTTCAACAACCTCGCCCTGGTGCCGTGCAAAGAGGACCTGACCAATGACACCGTCAACCTTTACACGAAAGTAGTTTACACCATCTGGAGCGAAAACGAGGTCAAGTACTCAGGCCTTTACCAGTGTGCCAACTCTGCCTATGAGAGTTGGCTCGGAAATCTGAAAAGCCCCAGGAACCAGAAGTTCTTCCAGATGAAAACCCTTCATACCTCGTCCGGACGTTTTCGCGTGCAGGCCTTTTCCAGCGCCAGTTGTGGTGGTGCTGCCGAGAGCACCCCGCTCCTCGGCGTGCTCTCCGGGAGAATGCGCACCGGCACGGACATGTACGGAACGGCGGGCACAGCTTCCGGAAAGGAGACTTCGGACTACGGCTATATCCGGTGGATACCAATCGAGCCGTACTATCAAAAGCCGAGACGTTAACGATGAAATAGATTCACCGGCCAACCTGGAATGAAGAGGGAGGGGATTGTTCTCCTCCCTCGCGGGCATCCCTTCTCAAGGGCCCTGTTACCTCATCTAAGCGATTTCGCCGCTAACTCAATCTCATACCGGCGAAAGCCGGAATCCAACAAGAAGAGCCATCGACTGCATACCGGCCGGTGCCGGTATGCAGTCGATGGTAAGCTCTCCAAAAGGAATTACTCAATTGGGACGTTACCTGCCGGCATAAGTCCCTGCTCGGTTCCGGAGAGCACAGCTTGATCGTGCCCACCAACACCCCGCGCGTTCCAGTCCGCCCGACACTCACCCCTCCGACGTGATGCTTCCCCGATCTGCTTCAACGGAATCGAACGTGTTGCCGGCCCATGCCTGACGCAACGTCGCCTCGATATTGCTAAAGGGAGGGGCATGTGCTACAAATTCGAGGCTTCCGCGCGAGGCTTTTGTCAGGCAGAGTATTTGGTTCGCTTGCGGCGATGCCGTTGCACGATTGCGATAATTTCAGAGCGAAATCTCTCTGTGACCTCTGCGCTCTCCGCGGTTAAAATAAGCAACTTCTCATCCATTACGGTTCAAACGGGAGGCGTGAGGGGACGCGCCACCATTAAGGAGTTCTATGGACGCTCGCTATATACCAAAAAGCATGGAAAAGAAATGGCAGGATCACTGGGCACGAGAGCAGCTTTTCCGGGTCGGTGAGGACCCTGCCCGCGAGAAATATTACCTGCTCGAGATGTTCCCCTATCCCTCCGGCCGCATTCATATGGGACACGTCCGCAACTACTCGATTGGCGACGTCGTGGCCCGCTTTTTGATGATGCGGGGCTACAACGTCCTGCACCCGATGGGTTGGGATGCCTTCGGCATGCCCGCCGAAAACGCCGCGATCAAGGCGAATACCCATCCGGCCAGATGGACCTACGACAACATCGACTACATGCGCAGTCAGTTGCAGAAACTGGGATTTTCCTATGACTGGTCGCGGGAATTCGCCACCTGTGACGTGTCCTATTATCGCTGGGAGCAGCTTTTTTTTCTGAAGATGTACGAGCAGGGCCTGGCTTACCGGCGCAGTGCCTATGTCAATTGGTGTCATACCTGCCATACCGTGCTCGCCAACGAGCAGGTCGAGGGGGGGGTCTGCTGGCGCTGCGACCAGCCGGTCGTTCAGAAGGAAATGGATCAGTGGTTCTTCAAAATTACCGCGTATGTGGAAGAGCTTCTTGATTACACGTACAAGTTGCCGGGCTGGCCGGAACGGGTGCTGACCATGCAGCAGAACTGGATCGGCAAGAGTTACGGCAGCAAGATCCTCTTTCCTCTGGAATCAGGAGACGGCCGGATCACGGTGTTCACGACCCGCGCCGATACGCTTTTCGGGGCGACGTTCATGAGCCTGGCTCCCGAGCACCCCTTGGTCGAGAAACTCTGCCGCGGGACCCCTCAGGAAGACGCGGTGCGGCGTTTTGTGGAAAGAGCCAAGCAGGCCAAGCGCAGCGATCGCGAGGCGGAACTGTTGGAAAAGGAAGGGGTCTTCACCGGGAGTTATTGCATCAACCCGGTGACCAATGAGAAGATGCCGATCTATGTGGCCAATTTTGTCCTCATGGCCTATGGGACCGGGGCGGTCATGGCCGTTCCGGCCCACGACCAGCGCGACTTCGAATTCGCCACGAAATATGGCTTGCCAATCAAAGTGGTCATCGTACCCGAGGGCGAAGCCTCCTCACCCCATGCCGAACCGCTTGCCGCCGCCAACGAAGAAGACGGCGTTCTCGTCAATTCCGGCGCCTTCAACGGGATGACCTCGGCGCAGGGGCGCGAAGCGATCACCGCGGCGCTGGCCGCGCGAAACCAGGGCGAAGAGACCATCCAGTACCGCCTTCGCGATTGGGGGATCTCGCGACAGCGCTACTGGGGCGCCCCCATTCCCATCATCTATTGCGACCGTTGCGGGGTCGTGCCGGTCCCGGAACAGGACCTTCCCGTGGTCCTCCCGACGGACGTGGAATTGCTCCCCAACGGGGCGTCGCCGCTTCCGGTCTATGAACCTTTTGTCAAGACCGCCTGCCCCCAATGCGGCGGTCCGGCACGGCGCGAAACGGACACCATGGATACCTTTGTCGAATCGTCCTGGTATTTTGCCCGCTTTGCCTGCGCTTCGTCTCATGAGGCCCCCCTCGACCGCCGAAAAGTCGCTTACTGGATGCCGGTCAATCAATACATTGGCGGGATCGAGCACGCCGTGCTGCACCTGCTGTATGCCCGGTTTTTCACCAAGGTCCTGCGCGATCTGGGCTACCTGGATGCCGACGAACCCTTCCTGAATTTGCTCACGCAGGGCATGGTCATCAAGGACGGCGCCAAGATGAGCAAATCCAAGGGAAATGTGGTTGATCCGGATGAAATGATTGAGACTTACGGCGCCGATACCGTGCGCCTCTTCTGCCTCTTTGCGGCCCCTCCGGAAAAGGACCTCGAGTGGAGCGATCAGGGCGTGGAGGGGGCCTCCCGGTTCCTGTCTCGAATGTGGCGGCTGGTGGCGGAAAATCAGGAGCCCCTGCAGGCGGCAAAGAGCTATCGGGACGGCCCCGAGCTTCCAAAACCCCTGGCCGATCTGCATCGCAAAACCCATCAGACCATCAAGAAAGTAACCGAGGACATTGGCGACCGCTTTCACTTCAATACCGCTATCGCCGCGGTGATGGAACTGGTCAACCAGATGTACCAGGTGCTGGAGCTCCCTTCCCGGGACGGCCCTTTCTGGCCGGTCATGAAAGCCGCGGTCGAGGCCATGATCTTACTCGTCTCGCCCATTGTCCCCCACATCGCGGAAGAGCTCTGGCAGGCTCTGGGACATTCGGGAAGCGTGGTGAAGACGCCCTGGCCCGAGTGGAGCGAAGAAGCCCTGCAGGCTGAAGAAGTGCTGATTGTAGTCCAGGTGAACGGCAAACTGCGAAGCCGCATCATGGTCTCGGCGGAGGCGACCCGCGAGCAAGTGGAGCAGGCGGCCCTCCAGGATGGTCGGACGCAGGATTTTATTGCCGGCAAGACGATCAGGAAGATCGTGGTGGTGCCGGACAAGCTCGTCAACATCGTGGTGTGAAAAAGGCTGTCGGCTTCTTCATCCACGAATGAGCACGAATAGACACGAAAGAATGACAACGACAACTACTTCGTGTCTCTTCGTGTCCTTCGTGGAAAAGAGAGAATTTCGGCTGTGATAAAGCGTAAACCGAACGAGCATAAGAAGATGATGCACAGGGGCATTGCCATCCTCCTGCTGATGCTGGCTGTCCTTCCCATTTCGTGCGGCTATCATTTTTCCGGGGAAGGACCGGGGCCTCGTCCCGGTCTGCGCAGTGTGGCCATCCCGGTCTTTGAGAACAACACCTCCGAACCCGATCTGGGAAGCATTTTTGCGGGTGCTTTGCGGAGGCAGTTTATCACGAAAGGCCAGCTTCAAGTGGTGCCGGTGGACCAGGCCGAGGCCGTTTTTCGCGGGCGCATCACCACCATCTATTCCTCGGCCGTCGCTCACCGTGAAGCCGAAGAAACGATTCAAAGCCGCCTCTATGTAACCCTCGAGATCCGCTGTGTGGACTCACGGGACGGTAAGGTCCTGTGGCAGGACCCCCAGTTCACCTACCATCAGGTCTTCCTCCAGAATGCTGATCCCAACATCAGCTTCGACAACCGGCGCGCGACCCTCGATTATCTCGCGAGAGAAATGTCGGTCCGCATTCATGACCGCTTTTTGAGTAATTTTTAGCGTGTATCCGGACGAATTCACCCATCATCTTGACGCCGGTGCCGTCGCTCCCGTCTACCTCTTCCTGGGGGAAGGGGATTTGCTGAAGGAGGAAGCGTGGGACCTTTTGCTCGATAAAATCGTCCCGGCCAAGGCCCGGCAGTTCAACGGCGAACGGTTGTTGGCGAAGGAGCATCCGGCCCCGGAGGTATTGGGGCGATTGAGTGCCATGCCCATGTTTGGGAGCAAACGGCTGCTCCTGGTCCAGCATATTGAAGGGTGGCCGAAGGAGCAGTTCCGGGCGATCGAATCCTATTTGACCCATCCCTTTCCTTCTGCTTGCCTGGTCCTCAGCAGCACCCAGAAAAAAGGCCTGGAGAAGCTTCAGGCTGCGGTGGAGGCAGTGGGCGAGGTGGTGCATTTCAGTCCTCCCACGGAAAGGGACGCACCCCGTTGGCTGCAAATGAGGGCCCGGCAGCTCCGGAAAGTGCTGTCGCCGCAGGCGGCCTCTTTTCTGGTTGAGCAGGTGGGGGTGGAGCTCTATCGCCTTCAGAGCGAATTGGAAAAGCTCGGGGCTTATGTCGGTGATCGTGAAGAAATCGAATTGGAGGATGCGAGAGAGGCGATCTCTTCGCAGCGGTCCTTTACCGTATTTGAACTTCTGCGATACGTGGGGCAGGGCCAGACGAAAGAGGCGATCGCGGCTTTGCGGAAGCTGCTCCTTGCCGGAGAACAGCCCTTGGTAATTTTGGCCCTGCTGGCGAGGCAGATTCGGATTCTGTGGCAGGCCAAGGACGGGGCAAAGCGAAAAATGCCCATGGCGGAACTAGGCCGGAGTTTAAACCTCTACCCCGCAGTGCTTCGGAACTACCTGCAGCAGGCGGATTTGTTCCCGGAAGCAGAGCTCTACCGGGTCCATCGCGCCATCCGCGAGGCGGACCTCGCCCTCAAGAGCACGAGCACGAGCCCTCAACGGCACCTGGAGGCACTCGTGCTGGACTTGTGCCGGCGCGAACAACACAACTTCTGAGAGAGAAGCGCGGTGGTTAAGCGGATGGCACCAGGGCATTCACCTTGTGGGTCAATCGTGAGATCTTGCGCGCCGCATGGTTTCTGTGGATAACACCTTTGCCTGCGGTTTTGTCGATCACGGAGACGGCCTCTCGCAAACGACTCTCCGCCATTTCGGGATTGCGGGCAGCAAGCGCTTCTTCGAGGCCCTTGATAACATGTTTCATGCGGGTTCTTCGCGAACGGTTGCGAACTCGGCGCAGTTCACTCTGCTTTGCGCGTTTGATAGCTGACTTGTGATTGGCCAAAGGATGGCACCTCCTGATGAAATTTAATCTTTATCCACGAAGGACACGAAGACACACGAAAGTAAGCTCTTGTCATTTTCTTAGTGTCTCTTCGTGTCCTTCGTGGATGGTAAAAAGATCTTTTATATTTCCTCGACCGCTCGATGTGTCAAGTTGATTTTAGCCTGAGCGGTCGAGGACCTCAGTGCTGAATCTCAAGAATCTCCACGTTCCGGATTCCTTTTGGCGTCTGGACCCGCACCTCTTCACCCTCTTCTTTGCCGATTAAAGCCTTTCCCAGAGGGGATGTCACCGATATGGTCCCGGCCTGAACATCAGCCTCGTAAGGACCCACCAGTCGGTAAGAAGTGATTTCTCCGGTTTCGAGATCTTCCATGACAACCGTGCTGCCGAACGTGATGCGCCCGTTTTCCTCCACGGAAGGCTCAATAATCTCACAACGTCCGAGCTTTTGTGTCAAGTCCATGATCCGGCCTTCGAGCAGTCCCTGTTTATCTTTCGCCGCCTCGAATTCCGCATTTTCCGAAATATCCCCATGAGCACGAGCCTCTTCGATGGCTCGAATGACCTCCGGTCGCTCTTCCTTCTGCAGACGCTGCAGTTCGTTTTTGAGGCGTTCAAAGCCTTCTTTAGTAATTGGATTCCTCTGCATCCAGCACCCCTTTCGTTCAGTCTAACTTTTTCCATTGTATGATATTCAGCGTTTCTGTCAAGGTCTGTGAGGCATTTGAGCCCATGCACCCGAGCAATTGGGCACGGCAAGCACCCCGGTGTGGGAATTTTCCTGGTAGTTTTGGCCGATTTCATGTTAGATTATTTCGATTAGTGAAGTTCTTTTTCCAACCAAACGACGAGGAATCCCATGCCGTTTAAGCGAAAGGACCTTTTGGGCATTCGCGATCTTGAAGTGCATGAAATCGAGCATATCCTGGAGGTGGCTTCTTCCCTCAAAGAAATCAACACCAGGACCATCAAGAAAGTACCCACGCTGCGCGGCAAGACGGTGATCCACCTGTTCTACGAACCGAGCACGCGCACCAGGACTTCGTTTGATATTGCCGCCAAACGCCTGAGTGCCGACACTTACAGCATAACGGCATCAACCAGTTCCATCGTCAAAGGTGAGACGACCCTCGATACCCTCAAGAACCTCGAAGCGATGAAACCGGATATTTTCATCATTCGCCACTCGGCCTCGGGCACGCTGCAGCGTCTTGCACAACACACCACGGCGTCCGTCGTCAATGCCGGCGACGGGTGCCACGAACATCCCACCCAGGCACTCCTGGATATGATGACCATAAGGGAGCACAAAAGCAACCTGGACGGCTTGACGGTGCTTATTGTCGGCGACATCACCCACAGCCGCGTCGCCCGCTCCAATATTTGGGGCCTGACCAGGATGGGGGCCCGCGTTATCGCCTGTGGTCCGGCAACGCTTATCCCGCCCGGGCTGGAAGCGATGGGGGCAGCGGTTTCGCTGCATCTCCGAGAGGCGGTTCCGGAAGCCGATGTGATCATGATGCTTCGGTTGCAGACAGAACGTCAGCAGCAGATGCTCCTCCCCTCTCTGCGCGAATACGCGACCTATTACGGATTGGACGCGGAAAAACTCAAGAAGGCCAAAAAAGATGTGGTGATCATGCATCCGGGACCGATCAACCGGGGGGTTGAAATCAGTCCCGAGGTAGCTGATGGGCCTCATTCGCTCATTTTGGATCAGGTGACCAATGGCGTTGCCGTGCGTATGGCACTGCTTTACCTTTTGGCTCAGAGGTAAAATTTGACGACTCGAGACGCGAAGAGAACCGCGACGGATGAGTCAGGACCCAGGGAGCACGACTGATGGAGAGGGGAAAGGCCGCGAATCTACTTTTGCGTAACGCGCGCATCATCGATCCCGCCCAGGGAATGGATGGCAAGGCTGACGTCCTGATCGTTGACGGCCGGTTGATGGAGATCGGGGCGCGCCTCGAGATATCCGCGGATTGGGCGTCAGCGGTGCAGGAAATAGATCTCAGCGGCAAATGGATTGTTCCTGGCTTGCTTGATATGCACGTTCATTTGCGCGAGCCCGGCGAGGAATATAAAGAAACCATCGCATCGGGCACCGCGTCGGCGACTGCCGGCGGGTATGTCGCTGTTGCCTGCATGCCCAACACGCACCCGGTGAACGACTGCGCCGCAGTTACGGAATTTATCATGGAACGGGCCCGCGAGCAGGGGTCCTGCCGGGTCTTCCCCGTGGGGGCAATCAGCAGGGGGCTCGCCGGAGAGCACCTGGCCGAATTCGGAGAGTTGCGGGAATCAGGAGCGGTCGCCGTTTCCGACGATGGGCGCCCGGTGATGAACAGCATGCTGATGCGCAGAGCGCTCGAGTACGCAAGGATTTTTGACCTGCCCGTGATCAGCCACGCCGAGGACCTCAACCTCTCCCGCGGAGGCCTGATGAATGAAGGGCCGGTATCCACGATGCTCGGGCTTCGGGGCATTCCCAACGCCGCCGAAGAGGCGATGGTCGCCCGTGATCTGCTGCTCGCGGAATTGACTCAAAGTCGCCTCCACATTGCTCATGTCAGCACGGCAGGGTCCGTGCAGTTGATTCGCCAGGCCAAGCAACGCGGTGTTCGCGTTACGGGAGAAACGGCCCCGCAGTATTTCTCTCTTACGGATGATGCCGTCATGACCTTCGATACGGTTTACAAGGTCAATCCGCCGCTTCGCCGTGCCGGAGATGTTGAGGCCATCAAAGAGGGGCTGGCTGACGGTACGCTGGATGCGATTGCCACCGATCATGCCCCGCACACCGCTCTCGAAAAGGATACGGAATTTGAGTTTGCGGCGAACGGGATGATTGGCCTCGAATCTGCGGTCCCGCTAATTTTAGGCCTTGTTCGAGAAGGCGTGTTGAGCCCCATGGAAGCGATCGCCACGGTGACCTGTAATCCGGCCGCCATTCTTGGTGTGCCTCTTGGTGCCATGCCGCCCGGTACGCCGGCCGATCTGACCATCATTGATCCCGAAGAAACCTATGTCCTGGACTGCAGCACCTTTCGCTCCAAGAGCCGTAACTGCCCCTTTCACGGTCACCACATGCAAGGACGTGTGATCATGACCATCGTCGACGGACGGGTCGCGTTTAGCCGATGACGGATCGCCTTTCGACTCAGATAAACTCTCTCTTTCTGCCTAAACAACTATGAATGCACAGCAAGCAGAGTCAGAAAAAATTTTGGTAGTCGATGATGAAAAGAGCATGCGGGAGTTTCTCGAAATGATGCTCGAGAAGGATGGCTACCAGGTAGGCTGTGCTGAAAGCGGAGAGGAAGCACTGCAAGCCCTGCAGCGGGAAAAATTCGATCTCCTCATTACGGACATCCGGATGAAACCCATTGATGGCCTTGAGGTCCTGAGACAGTGCAAAACCATCTCACCCAGCACCGCGGTCATCATCATCTCGGCCTATGCCAGCGCCGAAACAGCGGTGGTGGCGATGAAAGAGGGGGCTTACGACTACCTTCCTAAACCATTCAAGATTGACGAAATGCGGACGGCAATCGCCAACGCCCTGCTCAGCAGGAGAGACGAGGAGCCCGCGCGCGAAATCCGGGAAGGACCACTGTACTACGGCTGTCTCATCGGCGACAGTGCTGCAATGCGCAAGATCTATGACCTCATTAAGCGGGTAGCGGTCACCAGCAGCAATGTTCTCATCACGGGCGAAAGCGGTACGGGAAAAGAACTGGTGGCAAAGGCGATCCATCGGGAAAGTCCGCGAAGCGAGCTCCCTTTTGTGGTCGTGAACTGCGGTGGCGTGCCTGAGTCCCTCATTGAGAGCGAGCTGTTCGGTTATAAAAAAGGGTCCTTTACGGGTGCTACCGCCAATCGTAAAGGGCTGGTCGAGGCCGCTCAGGGCGGGACCCTTTTTCTTGATGAGATTGGCGAGCTCTCTCCCGGCCTGCAGGTAAAGCTGCTGCGGCTGGTTCAGGAAAAGACCATCAGGCAGATCGGTGACACGGAAGATATCCCGGTCGACGTAAGGATTGTCTCGGCCACCAATCAGAACCTGGAAAAGATGGTCATTGAAAAGACCTTTCGCGAAGACCTTTACTATCGTCTGAATGTGCTCCCCATCCGGATTCCTCCCCTGAGAGAGCGGCGCGAGGATATCCCGCTTCTCGCTCAGTACTTCCTGTCCAAGTTTCGTAAAAATTTCAATAAGGACATTCGCAAAATTTCCTCCTACGCTATGGATATCTTGAATGATTATGATTTCCCCGGAAATGTGAGAGAGCTCGAGCATATCATCGAAAGAGGCGTCGCCATGGAATCATCGAGCATCATCCTGCCGGACAGTCTCACGCTCTCAACTTACCGGAGAGCCCAAAACCAGGCTCCCGGCGCCGCGCCCACGACCCTTCCCCACCGCGGTTTTGATCTCGACGAACACCTTGCCGATATCGAGAAGCGATTGCTTCAACAAGGTTTGCAGCAGGCCCAGGGCGTGAAGCTCAAGGCGGCCGAGCTCCTCGGCATAAGTTTCCGCTCCTTCCGCTACCGCCTGATCAAATACGGCCTGGCTTCGGAAGATGAGGCCTGATTCCCGCCACCGTTATGCCCGTTAAGGATGAAATGTTTCTTTTTTCACCGCGGAGACCGCAGAGTGCGCAGAGAGAGTTCGCTCTTAAACAGGTTTCTCTGCGATCTCAGCGAGCTCTGCGGTTAATTCCTCAGTCCAAGAGAATGAAGATTCGCAGCATAAACAAGTACAGTTATGCCGAGAAGGCTGCGAGAATGATCGTGTAGGTGAAGGCCGAAAGCAGGGTGTGGAAGGAGATGCTGGTCGCGGCCAACTCGGGGTCACCACCAAGTTCTGTGGCCATGACGTAAGTCACGGTCGCAGGGGGGGCCGCCAGCAGGATGATCGCCGGCAGCACCAGGGCGGGTGGAAGGTGGCGCCAGCTCATGAGGGCATAACCAAGGAGCGGCAGCCCCACCAGCTTGAGCAGCCCGATGCCGATGAGCTCTTTGATCATCAGTCGAAAGGCCCCAAACGACAGACTTGCTCCAACCAGCAGGAGCGCTGTCGGAAAGGCCATCCCGGAAAGGATTTCAAGACTTTTTTTGACGGGGAGAGGCAGCGGCAAAGCCAATGCTGAATAGCCGATACCGACTGCAACCGTCAGAATAATCGGGTTCTGGAAAATGAGCTTTCCGAGCACCCATTTCTGATTCTCCCGAGGAGGATTGTTGCTGAAACTGGCAAGCGCCCACACCGCCAGAATATTCTGAGCCAGCATGAGAAAACTGCCGAGGATGGCCATCCGCGCAAAGTGACTTTCCCCGAGAGCATAGTAGGCAATAGCATAAGACATGTAGCCGATGTTTCCGTGAAAGCTGCTGTGAAGGAAGGTCCCGCGACGAGATCCCGGAATCCGCAGCGCCCAGGTGAGGACCAGGCCAATAAGGACAATGGTTCCCAGCGCAGCAAGGATACACGCCACGGCTTCGAAACTGAAATTGGCGCGAAAGGGGGCCTGCGAAATTTCCGTAAAGAGCATCGCCGGAATCGCCACGTTGTAGACTATCTGGTTAGCGGTTTTGGCAAAGGGGGGATCGATGACGCCTTTCAGGTGGAGGAACAAACCGACGAGGATAAGACTGAAAATGGGAAGAATCGTGTCTATAAGGATATGAAACATTGTGTTTGGTTCCAGCCACCTATGCAGGTGGCGGTCGGCGATGGCATAGCGGTCCGCAAAATCTGAATGATCGAAAAGTCTTGACCTTCGCGCCGACTTCTAATACACGAAACCCTTGTCAAAATGAAGAAAAAAAGAGTGGAGATGAATTATGGTGAAGAAAAGCATCGGAGATGACCCTATTATCGAAGAATTTGATGATGATGGGGGGCTGGAATTTGATCAGCAGGATGAGCTCGATTTTACTGCTGACGAGGACCTCTTGATCGACGAAGGAGATGAGGAGGAAGACCTTGTTCCTTCCGTCCTTTATAAGGGTGTATCACGGCCGAAAACCGACGACGACTGGCGCCAGCTGCTCATGGAAGCAAGCCGCGAGGGCGTCCCGACCTACCACTTGTCCGACACCTATCGGGAAGGCAGTTTGATCCATCATCCTCTTTTTGGCCTGGGGGTGGTGATCAAGGTCATTTCAAATCGGAAGATGGAAGTCATCTTCGAAAACAGCAAAAAACTGATGGCCATGAACGTCACGCAACCGGCGTGAAGCTCGATCTTTACCGACTATTTCACTCCCTGTGCTCTCACCCTTGAACGACTTGAATAGTTTGCCGAGCCGTGTGGAGCATTCCGCTGACCATCCTGCGCGAAGCCGTGGTCAATGCGTTGGTTCACGCGGACTATTCCCAGAAGGGCGCACCCATCCGGACCTCGTTGCTCGATGACCGGATCGAAATCGAGAATCCCGGTATGAGGTCACCCTTTGTTCGAGCTCATCGACTTCGCTGGGTTTGACGCAGTACTGATCAGCTCCAAGCTCCTCCGCCCTTTTGGCTGTCTCGATCGTGAGGCTCGACCTTCACTATCGTATTGAAGGAGTCACCAATGAGAACGAAAGATCTGGTGTGGCTGGCTCTATTCATTTTGGCAGTTTCGCTCACGATTGCCCTCAAGTATGTTCCCTATCTTCCCGGTGATGTGAGTGGCACCCGGCTGGTGCAGTCTCTGCTGCCCGAATCCAAACGCTGGGCTCAATTGCTGTCATTGACAGGGGGGATGCCCTGGGTCCTGATTCTGATGGCGGTTACGTTTTGCCTTTCCTGGCTCCTTGCCGGTCGGCGTGCAGCCTTGCTTTCTCTTGCGAGCTTCATGGGTTTGTGGTTGCTGGGAGAGTGGCTGGGTCCGGTTATTGCCCGGCCTCGCCCCTCTCCGGAACTGGTTCATGTTGCAGGCTCTTTTTCAGGCTTCGCATTCCCATCCATTTTTGCTCTCAATTATGCATCAACGGTTGGCTTCCTCGCTGTTCTTTCAGCCTTCAAAACATCCGGAAAGCTGCGATGGGCAGCATTGCTCGTCTGCACCTCTCTTCTTATCGTGGGCTGGGTTGCCCGGGTCGACCTGGCGGCTCACTGGCCAAGCGATGTGGGGTTATCCTATCTCATCGGCTTGTTATGGGTCAGCTTGCTCATCCGATTTATTTGAGGATGTCGATCTCCGGGAAGATATCCGTTGGCTTACGCAGCAGCACGAAAGGAGTCAGCAGCAAGAACACCAGCGCCGCCACCACGAAGGTGTAGGGCCGGCGTAAGGCAAGTTGGACAATCCACATAGCTCACTTCCTGCTGAAAATACGTCTAAAAGACAAATGCCGAAATCGCGGTTCCCCCAAGAACTACCCAGAGGATATCCAGCTTGAAAATCAGAGCGGCGAAGGCCGCCGCCGCGAGAGCCAGGTGAGGCCAGTCCCAGTGGACGTTCAAAGCAAAGCGGATGGTGACGGTCAAGAGGAGCCCCACAAAGGAGCAAAGGATACCGTCGATAGCCCTGGTGAACCATGGCGATGAGCGCACCCGGTCAAACCAGGGGGCGACGCCTACCAGGATGAGAAACGACGGAAGAAAGATGGCCACGGTGGCAACGAGGGCGCCGGGAAGGCCATAGACCAGGTAGCCCACAAAAGTTGCCGTGATCACAATGGGGCCGGGAGTAAACTGGCCGAGAACGATCCCATTGAGAAAAGTCGGACCATCCATCCAGGAGCGGGCATCTACGATTTCATGGAACATGAGGGGCACCGAGACAAACCCTCCGCCAAATGCGATGAGATCGATCTTGGACATGAGCACGGCAAGCTGAAAGAGCTCCTTTCGAAAGAAAAAGAGCAGGGCAAGGCCCGCCGCGGAAGCGAAGAGAAAAAACAGCAGTGGGATGGTTGTGTGCCGCATGCGGGTTGGATGCGTAGCTCTCTGAGCGACGGGTTGCCTGCTGTTCAGCAACATTCCGAGGAGGGCGGCCAGAAAAATGATGAGCACCGGGTTTACCATGAACCAGAAAAGCCCTGCCGCAACAAGGGCGATCACCACGCTCTTCCAGCTCTTGACGGAGGTCTTTCCGAAGGACAACGTGGCGTTGGCCACGACGGCTACGATCACAGCCTGAAGCCCGCTAAAAACGGAAATGACAGCCGGAAGCTCGTGCGTCTGAGAGTAGGCAAAGGACAGCCCCAGCATCAGAAGGAACGCCGGAAGGCCAAAGCCGAGTAACAGGAGATCGCTCCGCGCACACCCCGCGTTTTCAACCCGACATAAGCCGCCATCTGCATGGCAGTCGCCCCTGGTATCGTCTGACACAGGGCCACGCCGTCCTGAAAGGATTCGCTGTCAAGCCATTGCTTCTCGCCGACGGCCATCTTCCTGATGTAGGCGATCATGGCGGGACCGCCGAAAGCAGTGATCCCCATCCTCAGGAAAGAACCGAACAACTGGCGCAGTAATGGGGCGTGATGCACGTCATGAGCACGAACAGTTTCCATGGTGGAGAGTTCTCTAGAGTTCTCTATTGATTCTTGTACACGCCTGGTTGGCGCTGCCCATCATCGGTAGCCTCTTTCACCTGCCCTCTTTGCTTATTCCCCTCCCGAGAAACCTGTCAAAGATCCCCTTCTTCCGCGGTTCCGGTTCAGGCAACCCAAGATGCCGGCAGATGGCAGCCTCAAGCTTGTCTTCATCCACGTCACAGCCCTGCACGATGAGCTCATCTCCGACCATGATCGCCGGGGCCATCGGCAGCCCCAGTCCGGCGTATTCTTCGGTACGATACTCCTGGTTGGGTTTGGATGTGGTCTCGATTTCCACCTGGTACTTTTTCCCCAGCCTGGGGATGATTTCAGCGAAATGCCTTCAGGGCTTGCCGCCGGGCTCGTTCAGGAAAAATCTCACCTTCAGCATCGCTTCTTCTCCTTTTCTTTAGCTGCGCGCCTTTCTTGAGCTCTGCCATGCGGCCAAGGAACTGATCGGCCGGGAGGAAATCCACCAGGCGCAGATCCCGCTTTTCCTTGCCGCTGCTATCCAGGAACACTATGGTCGGGACCCCCTTCACCTCGTATTGCTGCAGCAAGCGTTCGTGCACGGGGTTACCGCCTTTGGTCACATCCACTTTGACCATGATAAAGTCGCTCTCGGCCAGCTTTACGACCGAGGCATCGTGAAACGTGACTTCCTCAAGCTCACGGCATGGCGTGCACCAGGTGGCATAGAAATCGATGATGACCGGCTTCCTCAAGTTTTGGGCCTCTTTCAGAGTCTCCTCCGAGTAGGGCTTCCAGGTGACGCCGGGGCCTTGCATCGCCCATGACGCGAGGAGGAAGGCGGCCAGAACCAGGCATGCCACCCCCGCTCCGCCCTTAAGCCAGGGGAAAGCACGGAAGTTGGCCTGGCTTTTGTCGATCCACCCCAGGTGCAACCCTGCAGCCAGGGCGACAAGGGCAAGCAGAATGGTTCCCCAGTGACCGGGAAGAACCGGCCTCATAAAATGGACGGCCATTGCGACCAGGACCCAGCCCATGAGCTTTCTCACCCAGATCATCCAACCTCCCGAGCGGGGGAGTTTTTCCAGTTGCCCCGAAAACATGGCAAGGAGGAAGAGCGGCAGTCCCAGGCCCAGACTCAAGGTAAAAAAGATCACAAACCCGAGCCATGGGCTTCCCATGCTGGCAACCCAGGTGAGGAGCCCCAACACGAAAGGACCGATACAGGGAGCTGCGACCACTCCGAGGGTCAGCCCCATGAAGAGGCTTCCGAAGTAGCCCGTATACGATTTTGCGGCAGCCTGCGTAAGGCCGCTCGGAAGACGGACTTCCCACAGCCCGAAGAGGCTCGCTGCAAAAAAGACCAGAACCGCCGCTACCAGAATAAGGACAATGGGATTCTGGAGCATTCCTCCCATGAGACCGCCGGTGAGAGAGGCTGCCACTCCAAGGACCGAATTGGCAACCGCCAGGCCCATCATATAACACAGACCGTGCGCCACGAGCTTTCCCTGGCCTTCTCCTCCCTTTGTGGCCTGGCCGCCAAAGTAGGAGACGGTAATAGGAATCAGGGGGTAGACGCAAGGGGTGAGGTTCAAGGCCATGCCACCGGCGAAGATGCCCAACAGGGTCCAGATCATGGCCCAGCCGTAAAGAGGTCCCGGCGCCTTGGGCTCTTCGCTTGTTTGGGCTAGGCCTGCCGGGGCGCTCGCAACGGGCAACCCTCTCCCCTGCCATTCAGGATAGCCATAAGGGTCGCGGTAGACGTTCTGATAACCGAGCTTTACGGCCACACGGGCCGCCGAGTCGCTGCGGACTCAGGTGAGGCCCGCTCAGTAGAAGATGATGGTGCGATCCTTATCCGGCCCGAGGAAGGTTTCGAGTGCCGATGCCTTGCGCCATCTCGACCATGAGGTCGGCTCCATGGGAAAGTTTACCGCTCCCGGGAGATGCCCTGTCCGATACTCCCATTCCTGGCGAGTGTCCACCAGGAGAAGGCTTTTGGCATCGTTTTGATAGCGCTCGGAAAGCTCGTCGGTGGTGATAATCTTGTAGCCTCCGGCTGTCGCTTCGGCCAAAACATCGTCCCATGCAGCCTGCTTGGGAGTAACGGCGCGATTGGTAAGCCAGAGGGCCCCAACCGTAAGCAGTACCGCCACAAGGGCTGTGAAGGTCGTTCTCTTGTTCTGCATTAGAAGACCTTTCCTGCAGAATGAAGACTGCTCAGGTTCTACAATTTTCCCTCACGTTTGAGCTTTGAGAGGAGGAAGGTTGCCCCCCGCAGGGAGAGCCCGGTCTTTTCGGCAAGCTCTCCCGCTTTGAGAGGGCCATGCTCGCTGACGAGCGAGATGATCTCCTCTTCCAGTTCTTCAAACCAGTCTTCGAACAGCACCAGGAGATCCGGATCGGTCATCGCCATCAGTTGTTTGGATTGGGCAACCTTATCCACCAGTCTCTGACACATTTGCGTCGGGTCGACACCTTCGCCCATGCATTCGGCCAGTCAGAGATGGACCAGGCTCGACACCTTGTCGCCCCGGGACTCTCCCATGAGGTCCCACAGGAATTGCGAACGCGCCTCTTCACCCAAAGCGGAGAAAAGCACTTTCAGGACTTGGGATATTTCGGTGAGCGCTTCTTCCGGATCCATGTGGCCAACTATTTTCAGCATCTCTTCCATACGGATCAGATCACCTCCGCCTCTCTCAAAAGGTTTTCCTTGCGGTCAGCAAATCCGTTGCCACGGTGCTCAATGTCCGAAAGACATCGAGGATTCTCGCATCAACCAGTTCGTAATAGATGAAAGGGCCGTTGCGCTCGATCTTGACCAGCAGCGATCGCTTGAGCTCCTTCAGGTGATGGGAAACCAGGGGCTGCGAAAGACCGAGTTCCTCAACGATGCTCGAGACGGACTTCTTGCCGTTGCTCACGCAGAGGATGATCCGCAGCCGGTTCTCATCCGATAGGCTCTTTGCAAGAAAAGCGACGGTCTGGAAGTGCTCGCTCGCGCAGCACCATTGCCTCCTGCGCCGCGGCAACAGGATGTTCCTCCTTCTCTTTTGCTCCATCGAGCCCCCTTAACGGCTTTCCTCGGGCTGGCTTTTCCATAGACAATCATCCATCCTGTTTTATGCCGAGCCGGCAGGCACTTCTGCGGCAGTTCCGAAGATGACAGCGCTCGCCTTTTTCATCAGAGACACTCCTCCCTATTGTCCGGTCACTGGAAGCCCTGCTGAGGCCCTTTCGACTGATCTCAAACAAGGCCTTAAAACATTCCAAATTGGTATAGCAATATATTACTATACGTTTATATGCGTATAATTCAGAATGTCAATATCCAAATTGGAGACCCGCCACGGAAACGCTCTACGGTGGGAAGGCGCGAGAATTTAGAACACCATCACCAAGCATTCCGGGTCAGGGCCGGCCCAGACAGGAAGAAGGAGCATTCGAGTGGAAATGGAAATCGTCAGACAGTCATTGAATGGCACGGTACTCAACGAATAAGAAATCAAGTCAAGGTAAGATCGCGAAATCCTCTTCTGAGGCATGTCACAACCTGATCGTCAGCAGCCAGGTTATCCCCCTGCGTCGCATCGTGCGCGATGTCCTGGCGCTGCCTCTTCTGGCTCTCGCGGGTCGCTGGGAAATTGCAGTATTGCTCATTATCGCAGAGCGGATGGGAAAGGTGATTTGAAAATCCCGTGTGCAATGCCATGCTCTCCCACGTCACTCTGGAGATGGGTCGAGGCTGGGGCTTCGGGCTGCATGAGGCGATGTCGATTTATCCCGATTGGGGCAGAGTCCTCTTGCCGGTCACGCATTGTTTGTGTAAAATATGATAATAATATTTTACGAGGAGGAAACCATGCGACCAGACATAAGCGCTACCGAGGCGGTCAGACATTTTTCCGAACTGTTGAACAACATCAAATACCGTGGGGACCGCTATACGATCATTCGCGGGGGAAAACCGGCGGCGGCCCTTGTCCCGGTTGATGAAGCCGGTTCTCCCCGACATATGGGCGATTTGAAAGGCATTTTTCAGACCTTACCGAAGCTCGATCCCGATGACATCAACTTTGCCGATGACGTTCTTGGGGCAGTCAAAGCCCAACCCCCTCTGCCGGAGGATACGGTATGGGGGTAATCTTTGATTCCAGCGAAATCATCTCCCTTGAACGGAACCGAGCACAGGTGCAAATCCTCGTGTCTGGTCGCGAGGATGAACCATTCGGCATCAGTGTGGTTACCGTTGCGGAACTGCTGCATGGAGTGGAACGCGCCGATACCGAGGCCCGTCGGCTGAAGCGCCAGTCCTTCGTTGAAAAGGTGTTGGAGTCATTCCCCATCTTTCCCTTCGACACCACGGTGGCGCGCATTTATGCACGCATCTGGGCCTCCCTGGCAAAGAAGGGATTGACCATCGGCGCCCACGACCTGATCATCGCAGCCACGGCCATTTCCCTTGACTATTCGGTTATCACGGCTAACCGGCGCGATTTCGAGAAGATCGAGGGGCTGAGGCTGGAAGTGCGATCACAGTGATGGAGCCCATTTCGCGTGGAGATTCATCTCAAGGGGCCTTCTCTGCGTTCTCCGCGCCTCCGCGTGAATCCAAGAACGTGACTTCTCAAGCTAAACAAGTATACCAGGAAAACTGGGGCAGTTTTTTTGTGCATGGAATCAGAGGAAAACGCCAATGTTGCAGTTTAAACAGGAAAGATTTCATTCCCGGATTGTGCTGCCCACCGGCGTTCCTGCCGATCGCCCCATCGAGATCCGCACCCATCCCATCACGGGGCGCACCTGCCGGATTACTTACAGCCGCGGCGAAGAGTGCGAGCCCGGCATGGAAGCTCTGCCCGCACCGCCGCCCTTTGCCGCTGACCGGGACAAGTGCCCGTTTTGCCGTGCCCGGATCGCCACGTGCACCCCGCAGTTTCCGCCTGAGCTGTGTCCGCAAGGTCGCATGACCCGAGGGACCTCCACGCTTTTTCCCAACCTGTTTCCCTACGGGCGCTACTCGGCGGTAAGCCTTTTCGACGATGGCCACTTCGTGGAGATCGGCACGGCAGCTCTGCAATCCTACACGGACAGTTTCCTCAACTGCCGGGACTATCTTTTACGGGTCTTGTCCCATGATCCTGCAGCGGTCTTCATGGCCATCACCCAGAATCACCTGCCCTCGGCCGGCGGATCTTTGCTCCATCCCCACCTGCAGGCGCAGGCCGACCGTACACCCGCCAATTTCCAACGTTTCCTGCAAGGCCGTGCCGCCGAGTATCACCGTCAATCCAGCGTACGTCTTTTCTCCGCTTATCTGCAATCTGAAAAACAGTCAGGGCAGCGCACCATCGGCGCTACCGGTTCCTGGCAATGGCTGGCCGCTTTTGCACCCGAGGGCTTTTTTGAAATCTGGGGCATTCTGCCAGGAGTTACCTCCCTGCGCCAGGCTACCGACGATCACTGGCAGGCCCTGGCGCAAGGCGTGCTGAACGCCCAACAGTTCTACCGCAGCCTCGGCCGCAATGGTTACAATCTCGGGCTGCTTCTCCTGGAAGATGGCTCGGACGACCTGGAGCTGCGAGTGGTCCTCACCGTGCGCAGCAACTACGCTCCCTGGGTGCGCAGCGATATTACCGGTTTCGAGGTGATGCTGGGCGACATGGCCACGTTCTCGGCGCCGGAGCTGACCGCCGAAAAGGCGCGGCCGTTCTGGCAAAGGTGAGCTCTGCCGGTAGATCCTAAGATCGGTCTGCACCGGGCTCTGGATACGCTTTATACAGCTCCGCAGAATAAAGTGATCAAGATCCTTACACCTCATTCCGGTGGCAACCGGAATCTGGAAAAACTGCCCGGATACCGGCTTTCGCCGGTATGACGAACTGAATTCGGACACATATTTTTGCGGTGCTGTACCTGGGGCAGTGATCGGAATCGCCATCGCCTATTTCCTGTTTACTCGAACCGAAGGCCAGTATGCGAAGATTTTCCTGATCTCGATGATAAAGGAGAAACAGCATGAGACCATCGGGTTGGTTTCTCGAGTGCGTATGGGACGCGCCAGGATGCTTTGCTGAAGCATGAATTGAGAGCGCTTTACGACGCACCCAGAAAAGAAAAGCCGGGCGGCATTTTCATGCCGCCCGGCTTTCCAAAAAGGGTGAGAGGCGTGGCTTCTGAGGATGTTTTCTACGAGATTCTCGAGCTCATTGAAATGGGGTGAATCCCGTATTCTCTTCCAGGGATCACCGTAATTATCGGCGAGACATGTAGATCACCGATGCTCATGCACTAATGGTCTCTTCGTGTTTCAGGGGCAAAATGAAGTAGATCAGGTTACCATAGGGCTGGGGTTCGAACCCCACCGTACCACCATGAATTTCCACCACATTCCGGACAAAATGAAGGCCGTGTCCCGTGCCCTGCTCCGATGCCGTCGAGGACGCCCGGTACCCCTCATCAAACACCCGGCGCGCTTCTTTCTCGGACAGGGGTCTGCCCGTGGTGAAGAAATTGAACCGTACTCCGCTGATCTCCTCACCAAAAACGTTCTTTAAGATCCGGCGATGGTAGGAGACCAGTTTGATCTGGTTGCCCAGTTGGTCCTCCACCGTCTCCGTGTACTTCAACGCATTGGAAAAAAGATTGTCGAAGACCTGCGAAATGAGCCCCTTGTCAACATAGAGTGTAATTTGTTCGTCGGGCACGTCCTCGAGGCTGTTCTCCACCACTATTCCTTTTTTATCGAAGAGTGGTAAGTATCGCTCCAGGAGCGGTTGGATGATTTCCGTTCTAAAGTTGCAGGGCTGTTTTCTCAGGACATACGTGCCCTTCAGGAAATGGTCTCGACGGAGCAGGGTCTCAAGAAAGAGACTGGTATGTTCGTAATGCTTTGAAAAAGCTGTGCCTTCCTGCTCCAGGTTCGCGTTGTTCCGACTCAGGGCATGAGCGATTTCGTTCAGTTGTTCCTGACAAGGCTTCGTTGGCGTCTCGAGAAGCAAGGATAACCTCTTGAATCTCTCCCTGAATTCGGTGGTACTCGGAAATGGCCTTTCTCAGACGGAGCAGGAAGAGCTTGTAATACATGTTCGGTGAGATAACATTGTGTTCGATGTCCGAAACCAGTTGGTTGATGAATTTAAGGTGGTTGATGTTGTGCTGGATGAGAAGCTTCTGGTGAAGATTGTAGCCAATCCGATTGGTGAACTTCTCTAAGAAGAAGTGTTCTTTTTCATCCACCTTTTCCTTCGGAGAGACTTCGAACAGGCCCAATACCTGACTTTGATCGAGGAAAGGAATCCACTTGGTGAGGGCCTGGTTTCCCCGGATGGGAAAAACCCACGCCTCGTCCGTCTCGTAAATGGCTTCGGCAAGCCGCAAATCAGAATGGGTGCGCTCTTCAACCGGAAGCAAGCCGCTCTCGCTGCTGCATACGCTTTCCAGCCGGGACGTTTTGGGATCGATCACATAAAGCCGGCTTTCCAGTCCAAAAAACTCTTTGGGGACCGCCACGCAGATCTGATAGAGGTAATCGATGCGTGGTATATTCTTGAGCGAGATCAAAAAAAGCGGCAAACGCCTCCTCCTGAAGCCGTTCGAAGTTATAGCGCCGGTAGCTTTCTTTTTTTTCTCTCACCCGTTCATAAATGTTTGACATCAAAAGTGGCGGCATAGTTCCCTTACGTTCCGGTTTTCAGGGGATTTCCAGTTCGTGCTTAAGACTTCTCTCCATCAGCTCCTGCACCGCCCTTTGCGGCGGCTTGGCTTCGTGCACCACCTGGTAAACCTGCTCGCAAATCGGCATTTCAACATTCATCCGTTGCGCCAGGAAATGCACGGATTGAGCCGTTTTCACTCCTTCCGCCACCATGCGCATCTCCCCGAGAATTTCTTCAATCCTTCGGCCCTGTCCCAACTGCAGACCGACTTGCCGATTGCGGCTTAAATCACCGGTGCAGGTCAAAAGGAGGTCCCCAATACCAGACAGCCCTGAAAAGGTCAAAACATTTGCCCCCATTTTAAGACCCAGACGGGAGATTTCAGCAAGCCCTCTGGTAATCAAGGCGGCGCGGGTATTGTGTCCAAAATTCAAACCGTCGCTGATCCCGGCCGCGATGGCAATGACATTCTTTAGCGCCCCAGCCAGCTCCACACCCTTTTTGTCGGAACTCGTATAGACTCGAAAATAGTTTGTCGAGAAGATCCGTTGAACCCATCGCGCGAGCTCAAGGTCCTCGCCGGCAACGACAATGGCTGTTGGGATCCGGCGGATGACCTCACGTGCAAAGGAGGGCCCGGACAGGGCAAGAACGTGAACGAAATCGGGCGCGGTCAAAACGTCCTTCCAGACCTCCGACATGATGCGCAAGGTGCCGTTTTCAATGCCCTTGGTCGCACTCACAATGACGGCGTTGCGCTTCAGGAAGGGGAGCATCTGCCCGGCAGTCCGGCGATAGACATGGGAGGGAACCACCATCACCACCAGGTCATGGCCTTCCACCACCTGTCTTAATTCGTGGTGGGCAACGATGTTCTCATGGAGCAGGAATCCCGGCAAATAATACGTGTTTTCTCGAGTTTCTCGAATAGTCCGGCATAGCTCGTCTTCATATACCCATAAGTCAACCTTATAGCCGTTTGCGGCCAGGAGTTGACCCAGCGTGGTTCCCCAGCTTCCTGCTCCGACGACTCCGATGGGACCGACCGCTTCCATTAGTTCTCGGCCTCCTCCTTCACGTCCTCGGGTTCCGCTGAGACCGTCAAATCCACTACCTGCTCGTCCTCATCCAAGCCCATCAGTTTCACACCCTGCGTAACCCGCCCGATTTTACTCACCTGTGCCGCGGGGATACGGATCAGGCGGCCCCGGTTGGTGATAATCAGGACCTCCTCCTCTTCGCCGACCTGGCGAAAACCCACAACGTGACCATTCCTTTCGGTAACCCGAATATTCAATACCCCTTTCCCACCCCGACTTTGACATCGGTAGGCGTCTTCGGGAGTGCGCTTTCCAAAGCCCTTTTCGGTGATAACCAGAATGCATTTGCCGGCATCGATGACATCCATCCCCACCAGTTCGCTGCCATCAAGGCGCATCCCACGGATACCGCGACTCACTCGTCCCAGCGGTCGGAATTCTTTTTCAGAAACACGGATGCACTTCCCGAACTTGCTCATCAGGAAAAGGTCTCGGTCCCCATCGGTGATCCGCACCGCAATCAGTTCATCGTCATCATCCAGCACAATCGCTCGAATGCCGTTTGAGCGTGGATTGGCATAAGCGGTCAGCTCCGTTTTCTTGACGACGCCATTTCTCGTCACCATGATGATGTATTGCCCATCTGTAAAATCTTTCACCGGCAGGATTGCTTCAACTTTTTCACCCGGCTGCAGTGCCAGCAGATTGACGATCGCCTTTCCCAGAGCTGACGGACCCACCTCGGGAATCTCATATACTTTCAGCCAGAAGACCTGTCCTCGATTGGTAAACACCAGCAGGTAGTCATGGGCGGAAGCCGTAAAAACTGTCGTGACCACATCCTCTTCGCGGGTGCTCATCCCGCTCCTTCCCCTGCCGCCTCTTTTCTGACTGCGATAAATGACGAGAGGGGTGCGCTTCACATAACCTGCCTGAGAGATGGTCACAACCATTTCTTCGTTGGCAATCAGGTCCTGGATACAGATATCTTCCGCTTCCGCGATGATTTCCGTCTTCCGCACATCCCCGTATTGAGCCGTTAATTCCTGGATCTCCTCGCGAATGACCTGATCCACCATGGCTGCAGATCCCAGGATCTGGCGCAGCCGTTCGATCTCTTTTAGAATTTGGTAGTATTCCTCGACGATTTTATCCCGTTCGAGACCCGTCAAACGCTGCAAACGCATCTCCAGGATCGCTTGCGCCTGTTCTTCGCTGAATTCGAACCGTTGCACAAGTTGCGCTTTGGCTTCCTGAGGACTTGTCGCAGCACGGATCAACTGGATCACTTCATCCAGATGATCCAGCGCTCGCTTCAGGCCTTCCAAAATGTGCGCCCGTTTTTCCGCCTGGCTGAGTTCAAACTGGGTGCGTTTGACGACCACCTGACGCCTGAAGTCAAGAAACTTCTGAAGCACATCCTTGAGATTGAGAACTTCGGGCCGGTTGTCCACCACGGCGAGCAAGATGACCCCGAAGCTGGTCTCCAATGGGGTATGCTTGTAAAGCTGGTTCTCAACCACCTTGGGCTCATCCCCTTGGCGCAGGGTCAGGACGATTCTCATGCCCTCCCGGTCGGATTCGTCGCGAATGTCCTGGATGCCTTCGATCTTCTTCTGCTTGACGAGCTCGGCGATGCGTTCCAGAAGTCTCGCTTTATTCACCTGGTAAGGAAGTTCGGTGACGATCAGGTGGCTTTTCCGCCCGGATTCCTCGACTTCAACGCGAGCCCGCATCTTGATGATGCCACGACCCGTCTGATAAGCGTCTCTGATTCCTCCACATCCGCAGATGAAGCCGGCGGTGGGAAAGTCAGGTCCCAGAATGTAGCGCATGAGCCCGGTTATCGTGATTTCGGGCTGGTCGAGAAGGGCGAGAAGACCTTCGCACAGTTCCCGTAGATTGTGAGGAGGAATGTTGGTCGCCATGCCGACAGCGATTCCGGAAGAGCCGTTCAAGAGGAGGTTGGGGACCCTTGTCGGCAGCACCAGCGGTTCTAAAATAGTGTTGTCGTAATTGGGCTGAAAAGCAACGGTTTCCTTTTCGATGTCCCGCATGAATTCGTGCCCGAGCCGATGCATGCGGATTTCAGTGTAACGCATGGCCGCAGGAGGGTCCCCGTCCACTGACCCAAAATTCCCCTGCCCATCAATCAGGGGATAGCGCATCGAAAAACTTTGAGCCATGCGCACCAGAGCGTCATACACAGCGATATCGCCATGAGGATGATACTTACCGATGACATCCCCGACGATGCGCGCGGATTTTTTGTAAGGCTTATTGAAATCATTGCGCAGTTCATGCATCGCAAAAAGGATGCGCCGGTGTACCGGTTTCAAACCATCCCGCACGTCGGGAATAGCCCTTCCAATGATGACGCTCATTGCGTAATCGAGATAAGAAAGCTTGATCTCATCTTCGATATTGATCGTTTTCTGGTCCATTACCATGTTCCTCAGAGGAAGTTATAGATGTTCAGAAAAATAGTTTCAAAATCTGTGTGGCAGGCTTTCCAGCCTGCCACTACGCTCAGGCAGGCTGGAAAGCCTGCCACACATGAGCAATTTTCTGAAATTTATTGTCTGAAAAATTATTAGAGATGCGATCAAATATCAAGCTCCCGGAAATCCAGGGCGTTGACTTGAATGAAGTCCCGACGCGGTTCCACGCGGTCGCCCATCAATGTGGTGAAGAGTTCATCCGCCAGATACTGATCTTCGATGCGCACCTGGAGGAGCGTACGCTTTTCAGGATTCATCGTGGTTTCCCAGAGCTGTCCCGGATTCATTTCGCCGAGACCTTTGTAACGCTGGATGGTGAGCCCTCTCTTTCCATCCTCCATCAGATACCGAAAGAAATCCCGGGGGTGCTCAAAGTATTGCTCAGCCTGCCCGCCCTTCACCAGGCAAGGGGTCTGATGGAGGACCTCGAGGGCGTGGTAGAGCTCCAAGAGCTTCCGAAAGGCCATCGACTCCAGAAAATCATGCCCGATTCTTACCTCACCCGGCCCATCAGCAGACACAATCGGCGCCAAAAGAAAATCAACCTTGCCTGTTTCTGCTTCCGGTTCGACGGACAGCACCTCATAACCCGCCTTCTCCAGCTCTTCGCGGATCACAACAGCCTGTTCGTCCGGCTCCAGCAAAGCCAGTTTGCGAACGCTGTAGATGGTTACCAATTGTTCAATGAGCGCTTTCGGAAGGCCCCTGGCACTTTGCCGGTCCAGCCATTCCTCATAGCGCGAGTAGCTTTTCAGCAACTGGACCAGTTGCGTCTTGGGAAGCGCCTGGTCTGACCCGCCCAGGTAGACTTCCTTTTTCTCGGCAGCTCTGGAGAGGAGATGAGCATTGAGGCCTTCGTCGTCTTTCACATATTGTTCCTGTTTGCCGGCAGCAACCCGGTAGAGCGGCGGCTGAGCAATGAACAGATGACCCCTTTCAATCAACTCCGGCATCATGCGAAAGAAAAACGTCAGCAGCAGGGTTCGAATGTGCGCCCCATCCACATCGGCATCGGTCATGATGATGGTCTTGTGATAACGGAGCCGGTCGGGATTGTATTCATCCTTACCAATGCCCGTTCCGAGAGCGGATATCATGTTACGTATTTCCTGGTTCTCCAGCATCTTGTCGAACCGTGACTTCTCCACATTGAGGATCTTTCCCCGCAAGGGCAGAATGGCCTGAAACCCACGGTCGCGCCCCTGCTTGGCTGACCCTCCGGCAGAATCCCCTTCCACAATAAAAATCTCGCTTTTTGCGGGATCTCGCTCCTGGCAATCAGCCAGCTTCCCCGGCAGCGAATGGTCGCTCAAAATCCCTTTTCGGCGCGTCAGCTCCTTAGCTCGGCGTGCAGCTTCACGAGCCCTGGCCGCTTCCAGGACCTTGTCCAAAATGATCTTTATTACTCGTGGATTCTCTTCGAAGAACGCCGAGAGCTTATCGTAGACCAGGTTCTCGACAAGCCCTTTCACCTCACTGTTGCCGAGCTTCGTCTTGGTCTGGCCTTCGAACTGCGGCTGAGACAGTTTCACGCTCACCACGGCCGTTAGCCCTTCGCGCACATCATCACCGGTGAGCTTGTCGAGGTCCGCCTTGGGCATCTTGTTTTGCACCGCATACTGCTTGATGGAACGGGTCAGCCCGGCTTTGAACCCAAATAAGTGCGATCCCCCTTCTTTCGTGTTGATATTGTTGGCAAAGCTAAAAATCTTTTCGATGTAAGTGCTGTTATACTGAATAGCGGTCTCAATATTGACATTCTGCCGATCACCGGCGATGTGAATGACCGCCGGATGCAAGGGTTCCTTGTTCTTATTCAAGTATTCCACGAACGAAACAAGCCCCCCCTCGTAGCAGAAACTCCTCTCCTTGGGAATGGACTCATCGGAGAGATCAATGCGCACGCCGCGATTCAAGAAAGCCATCTCGCGCAGACGTTGCGCCAGGATGTCAAAACTAATCTCGGTTTCCGTAAAAATGAGCGGGTCGGGTTTGAAAGTGATCTTTGTCCCACGGCGCGAGGTTTCTCCCTTAACCACCAGCGGCGTTTTCGGTTCACCCCGTTCATACCGCTGGTAGTAGACCTTTCCGTCACGATAAATTTCCACCTGAAGCAATTCGCTCAGGGCGTTCACCACCGAAACTCCCACCCCGTGGAGCCCTCCGGATACCTTGTAACTGGTATCGTCGAACTTCCCACCGGAATGCAGCTTGGTCATGACCACTTCCACCGCCGGGAGATTCTCCTTCTCGTGGAGGTCCACCGGGATCCCGCGTCCGTTGTCCTCAACGGTCACCGAACCATCAGTATGAATTTCGATCTTAATACGGTCGCAATACCCAGCCAGGGCTTCATCGATGCTGTTGTCAACCACCTCATACACAAGATGGTGAAGACCCTCCGTGGAAACATTTCCGATATACATCGAAGGGCGTTTTCGAACCGCACTGAGCCCTTCCAAAACAGTGATCTGCTGCGCTGTATACTGTTCTTCCTGGCTGCTATCGGCAGGATTCAAGTCGGTCATAGAAAAACCTCTCCCTATCTATGCTGAACTCACTATACTTGGCTTTCCGTTATGAACTGGTGTCAAAAGAAGGACCCTTTCGGCCATGGAAATTTCCAAATTTGTCTTTTAAAACGCCAATATAGTCTATTTTTGTCGGTTTTTCAATCGCTTTTCAGGCGACTCGCCAAGTTCTCCCGAAGCATTGTTCAACCAGCTCCGTTACCGGCGCTGGCAAAACCACTTTGGATGGGGGATGGGGACGGGATACCGGCCGCAATCATCTTCGACAGGCATTTTAGGGGAGGAGCCATGGGCCAAAATACCCAAACAACAATCAGGGATTACCAAGATGACTCTTTGAAAAGCCTGATCAGACGATCATGGGCATGACCAAACTGAAGTAATTGGGATCATCCTGGCCGACAAAAACGCCTCCATGAAAGGCATCCAACCATTCGAAACGAATCTTCTCACTGTCGATGCTCTGCATGCTGTCCATGACATACCTGACATTGAAGGCGACCGTGAAGTCCTCACCCTGATAGGCAACATCGAGTGCGTCATCGGCATTACCGATGTCCGGGTTTCCCGCCTCCAACTGCAACATGTTTTCCCGAACGCCGAAGCGTACATGACGCCAACGAACATCGGTCAGCACTGCCATGCGTTTGAGGGCAGAGAAAAAGGCCTCCTTATCAAGCTCCAGGGAGAAAGGTCTTTCTTCGGGTATGATTACTTGATATTCTGGAAACTCGGCATCCAGCAACTGGACGCTTAGGACCGTTCCGGGGGTTTTAAGGATCAGGCAGTTTTCGTCAATGGAAAGAGCGGCGTCGTTTTCTTTCTCCAGGACCCGGATGATTTCCTGAACTCCTTTACGAGGAATGATTATCCCCTTCGTAAGTTCCAGACCGGGAAAGGATTCTTCCGGGACCTGGAAATAGGCCAACCGGTGTCCGTCGCAGGACACAAAACGCAGTTGATTGGGCGCCACAGAGTGCCAATAAAGACCGGCAACGCTGAAATGATCTTCTTCCGTGGGCACGCCATAGAGCGTCTTGCTCAAGGATTTCCGCAGCAGGGACGCATCGCACCGGGCGAACTCCGTTCCTTCGTGAAAATTCAGATGCGGGAAATCCTCGGCCGGGATGGTTTGCAGCTCAAACCGGGCACGGCCGGCAAGTACCTGGAGCCTGCTGGCCGGAAGGTCTTCGAGGATGATGCGTTCGTATGGCAGCTCACGGACCACTTCCAAAAGCTTTCGCGCAGAAACGGTGGTCGTGCCCGTGGACTCTATCTGTGCGCCAACTTCCGTTCGAAGGCTGATTTCCAGGTCTGTTGCGAAAACTTCGATCGCATTGTGGTCGGTGGCCCTGATCAGGGTATTCGAGAGGATCGGGATGTTGGTCCTTTTGTCAGTGATATTGAGTACTTTTTGCAGTACGCCGGTGAGCAGCGCGGTTTCCACCGAGATTTTCATAGTCGGAGTCCCTGGTTGAAAGGAATGTTTTATTAAGATCATTCTCATTAAAGATAAAAATCATAATAAAGGCCTGTTCAAATGTCAAAAAAAATGTCAAATAGTTGTTTTTTTTATGGATAAACTGTAACAGTCGGCGCACATTAAGCTACCAAATCCGAGACACCTGCAAAGATCTGGTGCTCTTGCCGACAAGATGTGCACAACCTATCGACAGGAACATATCCGGTTTTAATCAATCAGGGACCCCGAACATGTCCGCCAAAGCTGTTCTCTTTGATCTTGATGGTACGCTGCTCAATACTTTGGATGACCTGGCCGACGCCGTGAACCGCGTTCTCAGGGCAAACGATTTTCCCACGCATGATCTGGATGCCTATCGTTATTTTGTCGGCAATGGGTCCTTGATGCTCGTGATGCGTGCGTTGCCCGAAAACCGGCGGGATGACAGGGACGGTTCGCTCCTGCCTGGAAGCATTTCTCCGTGACTATGGGCAAAATTGGATGGTAAAGACGAAGCCGTATGAGGGGGTTCCCGCCATGCTGGATGCGCTTGCCGAGCGAGGTCTCAAGTTGGCGGTCCTGTCGAACAAGCGGGATGACCTGACCAAGAAGTCCGTGAGGGAGTTGCTGTCGAGGTGGAAATTTGATGTGGTTATCGGCCAGCGTGACGAGGTCCCGGCAAAACCCGACCCGGCGGCGGCCCTGGAGATTGCCGACCGGCTACATCTTCCCGCTGGCGAGTTCATCTATCTGGGAGATAGTGCGGTGGATATGAAGACCGCTGTAGCAGCGGGAATGTTTCCCGCAGGAGCGCTTTGGGGTTTTCGAACTGGCGAGGAGCTCCTTGCGGGTGGGGCGAGGGCCCTGACTGGTCGGCCCATGGATCTGATTGATATGTTGGAGGTTAGGCCATGAGTGAAGAAGTTATGAAAATAGCTTACTTTGACTGTTTTTCCGGCATCAGTGGGGATATGGTGTTGGGAGCTTTGCTGGATCTTGGGGTGCCCGGTGAGGTGCTGCTGCATGAATTGAGGAAGATCCCCGTTTCCGGGTATACGATCCGTGAGCGCGAAAGAACAGCGGGGGCTTATTAGCGGGACGCGCGTCGTCATTGAGATCGACGAGCAGCCCCACCGCCATTTTGGGGACATTCAGGAGATGATCCGGCAGAGCAAGCTGGAGGAGAAGATTCAGGACAAAATTCTGCGCATTTTCGAGAAACTCGCCACGGGCGGAGTCCCGCGTCCACAACGTGCCGGTTGCGGAAGTTCATTTTCACGAGGTAGGAGCAGTCGATTCCATCCTGGATGTGGCCGGCACCGTTATCGGCCTTGACTATCTAGGTATTGCCAAGATAGTCGCGTCGCCTCTTCCCCTCGGGCGAGGGTTCGTGAAGACTCATCACGGTTTGCTTCCCCTTCCTGCTCCTGCGACGGTAGCGCTTTTGGAATCAATCCCCGTTTATGGGACTGATCTCGAACGGGAACTGGTGACGCCGACGGGAGCGGCAATTCTGGCTTCCCTGGCTGACGGCTACGGTGCCGTACCGGAAATGACGCTCCTTGGATCAGGGTACGGCGTCGGCAGCGACCCGGCCTCAGATCCCCCGAACCTGCTCCGAGTGCTTATCGGGAGATCAGGGAATGCTTTTCGCTATAAATCCCTCCTCTTTTCTGGAAACGAACATCGATGACATGAATCCGGAATTCTACGGGTATGTTCTGGAGCAATTATTCGCGCTCGGAGCGTTGGACGTCAGCCTTGCGTCCATTCAGATGAAAAAGAATCGTCCCGGGGTATTGCTTAGTGTCCTGATCGAGCCGGCACTGCAAACGAGTGTGCTCGAACTGATCTTCCGCGAAACGACGACCCTGGGAGTGCGCATCCAGGAGGTCAGGCGCGCTGAACTCAACCGCAAACTGGAGGTGATCGAGACGCCTTATGGACCATGTCAGGTCAAATGCGTTTCTTTGCCGGGCGGAGAGCAGCGCATGATCCCTGAGTACGAGGCCTGCCGACGGATTGCCAGGGATCAGCGGATGCCGATTCGCAAAGTATATGAGGAAATCCTCTTTTCAGTGAGGCAGGCATAGGAAGCGAGGACCGCGAGGAAACCTTATGACAGAACGACTGAGAACCGTTGCGGGTTCACTCGTAACGATTGGAGATGAAATTCTCTTCGGGGACATAGCCAACGGCAATGCCCACCATATCGCCGTCGAGCTCCGCGCAAAAGGTTTCCGGCTGGAGCGGATGCTGACCATCGGGGATGACGAGGAGGAGATCGTCAAGGCCCTCTCCCAGTGCCATCGGGAGTCGCAGTTTCTGATCGTAACGGGGGGCCTCGGCCCGACCGACGATGATCGCACCAATGCCGCTGTCTCGCGCGCATTCGAGCGGAACTTGGTCCCTGAACCCGGTTATACGCAATGGCTTAAAGAACGCCTGGCAAAGCAGGGGCGGCCATGGACCGAACCCATTGCAAAAATGGCTCAGGTGCCCCAGGGGGCGGTTAAGCTCGGACTTGGGATGGCCGGATACTTCCTCGAGCATGAAAAGGTGCCCTGCTATTTTCTCCCCGGCGTGCCCCATGAGATGAAAACCCTGCTCAGAGAATTGGTCATTCCGGGTCTGGAAAAGTGGTTTCCAGAACGTCTCGTGGCGGTAAAACAAATCCTCCGCCTCCATGGCTATTACGAGTCTGATCTGAACCGGCTCCTGGTGGCCCTCAGGACCGAAAGTGCCGGGGTCGAGATCGGCTATCTGCCTCATGATGCCGAGGTCAGATTGACGTTCCTGGCCACTGCGGAAAGTGAGCAGATAGCTCGAACGCGCATCGCAGAGCTCGAAGCGAAAATCATCGCCCTGATTGGCCCCGAGCATGTAATCGGACGAAACCAGGAAACGCTGGAAAAGGTCATTGGTGAAAACCTGAGGGCAAGGGGCTGGCGGCTGGCCGTTGCCGAGTCGTGCACCGGGGGCCTGGTGGCGAGGAAAATAACCGCCATTTCAGGGGCTTCGGACTATTTTGACCGGGGTTTGGTCACCTACAGCAATGCGGCTAAAGAAGAATTACTGCAGGTCCCGCCGGATCAGATCGCCGCTTTCGGGGCGGTCAGCGAAGAGGTGGCGCTGGCCATGGTTCGGGGCCTTCGCGAGGGGGCCGGCGTCGAAACCGCGCTGGCCATAACCGGAATTGCCGGGCCCACGGGCGGTACGGAAGAAAAACCGGTGGGTACGGTTTTTATCGCTTGCGCAACCCCAAACCGGATCGAAGTCGCAAAGCATCACTTCACCGGAGATCGTGAGCTGGTGCAGGAACGTGCTGCCCAGGCGGCGCTCATCATGCTCTGGAGGCACTTATAAGATGCTTCGGACCTTCGTTGCCATAGATCTTCCGCCTGCTATCCAGGAAGCACTGGCGAGCTTTGAACAAGAGCTTCAAAAAGCGCAGGCCCCTGTTACCTGGGTGAAACCCGAGCGCATTCATCTTACCCTGAAGTTCCTCGGAGATGTCGCCCCGGAACGGATTTCTGAAATCCAGAAAAACCTCGCCAGAGCTGCCGCGACGGCGTCGCCCTTTCAGCTCCAGCCCTCGGGCTGTGGCGCCTTTCCGTCGGTAAAACAGATGCGGGTCATCTGGGTCGGGCTGAAGAGCGATGAAGGGGTACTGAACCAGTTGCAGCAGGCTGTGGAAGAGGCCATGGCTGAGCTGGGTTTCAAAGGGGAGGACCGACCCTTCAGGCCGCATCTTACCGTAGGGCGAGTAAGAGGCAGGCAGCATCTGCGGTCGTTGCAGGAGCTGCTTATCGCTCGTCAGGCCTTCGAAGCGGAAGCTTTTGACGTCACGGAACTGGTGTTGTATAAGAGTGAGCTGAGACCGGAAGGCGCCCGTTACACTCCTCTTTTTCGGAAAACCCTTAACCGCGAATGATCGGTGCACCCCGTTTAGTGGTCGCCGGGAGAGATTGGAAATTAGCTATGGCATCCGTAGATGAACGTCAAAAGGCCATCGATGTAGCGGTATCACAGATTGAGCGATTGTGCGGAAAAGGCGCTATCATGCGCCTGGGAGAAGGCGCCCAGCCGGTAGAAATCCCGGTCATTTCGACCGGATGTCTCTCTCTGGACCTGGCGTTGGGGATCGGGGGGGTAGCGCGAGGGCGCATCGTCGAGATTTTCGGGCCGGAGTCTTCGGGGAAGACCACGCTCGCCCTGCATATCATCGCCGAAGCGCAGAAGCGCGGCGGCCTGGCGGCGTTTGTGGATGCGGAACACGCTCTCGATCTGAATTACGCTCGCAAGGTGGGCGTGCTTGCGGAGGACCTGCTGATCAGCCAGCCGGATTATGGCGAACAGGCCCTCGAGATTGCCGAAATCCTGGTGCGCAGCAACGCCATTGATGTCATCGTGATCGATTCGGTGGCCGCCCTGGTCCCGAAGGCGGAAATTGAAGGAGAAATGGGCGATCCCCATGTGGGCCTCCAGGCGAGGCTGATGAGCCAGGCCTTGCGCAAGCTCGTCTCCGCCATCTCCAAGTCCAAAACCTGCGTCGTCTTCATCAACCAAATCCGGATGAAAATAGGGGTAATGTATGGCTCGCCGGAAACCACGACCGGGGGGAATGCGCTCAAATTTTATGCCACCATGCGTCTGGATATTCGCCGCATCGGGCCGATCAAAGAGGGGCAGGATATCATCGGGAATCGAACCCGCGTGAAAGTGGTCAAGAATAAGATTGCTCCCCCGTTTAGAGAAGTGGAGTTTGATATTGTCTATGGTCGCGGCATTTCAAAGGAGGGCGATGTCCTGGATCTGGCCGTGGATGCCAGCCTGGTGGATAAGGCCGGGACCTGGTATTCCTATAATGGCGAAAGATTGGGACAGGGGCGTGAAAATGCCAAAACCTTCATGCGGGAGCATCCTGAAATCCTTAATGAAATTGAGCAAAAGATCCGCCAGCTTCACGACCTGAAAACCGCCGCAATTTCTGGGCAAGCGGTTGCGGGCGAGTCATGATTTCCAGAACCTCGAGGAGGCCTGCTTGATGAAAGCCAGAGAAATCCGCAAAGCATTCTTAGACTTCTTTCAGGACCGCGGTCACACCATCGTGAAGAGTTCCTCCGTCATTCCTCACGATGATCCCAGCCTGCTCTTCACCAACGCCGGGATGGTCCAATTCAAGCGCACCTTTCTGGGCGAAGAGCGGCGTCCCTACAACCGCGCCACGACCAGTCAAAAATGCATGCGGGCCGGCGGCAAGCATAACGATCTCGAGAATGTGGGACGCACCGCCAGGCACCACACGTTCTTCGAGATGCTGGGGAATTTCTCCTTTGGCGACTACTTCAAGAAGGACGCGGTCGAGTACGCCTGGGATTTCCTCACCGAGGTCATGGGGCTTCCCAAAGATAAACTGTATGCCACCATTCACGAAGGGGACGCGGGCATGAACCTGGGGCCGGATGAAGAGGCGGGAGGCTATTGGGCCCGCTATCTGCCCTCGGACCGAATCCTGCAATTCCCCACCAAGGACAACTTCTGGGCCATGGGCGACACCGGCCCCTGCGGCCCTTGCTCTGAAATCCTTATCGATCAGGGGCCGGAGATGGGCTGTGGGCAGCCCGATTGCCGGCCGGGCTGCGACTGCGACCGCTATCTCGAACTGTGGAACCTGGTGTTCATGCAGTTCAATCGGCAGCCGAGCGGGGTGATGGAGCCTCTGCCCAAGCCGAGCATCGATACCGGGATGGGCCTCGAAAGGACCGCAGCCGTAATCCAAAAAGTCCCGTCCAACTACGACACCGACCTGTTTGTGCCGATGATGGCCAAAATCGCTGAGCTGAGCGGATACCACTACGGCAATCATGCCGAGAAGGACGTTTCGGTCAAAGTGATCGCCGACCACAGCCGGGCGGCGGCGTTTCTGATCGGCGACGGCGCCCTGCCCAGCAACGAAGGGCGAGGCTACGTGCTGCGGCGGGTGATTCGCCGTGCGCTGCGCCATGGGCGCTTCCTGGGGTTGCATCGCCCCTTCCTCAATGAAGTTGCCGTGGCCGTGATGCATGCCATGGAGGATGCCTACCCGGAGCTCCTGGAAAACCGGAATTATATCACCCGGGTGATCCTGCACGAGGAAGAACGCTTCAACGACACCCTCGATTTTGGCCTGAAGCTCCTGCAAAACGAAATCAAGCGCCTCCAGGATGAAAACTCGAAAACCATCCCGGGCAGCCTTATTTTCAAGCTCTACGACACCTACGGTTTTCCCATTGATATCGTCACCGATATGGCAAGAGACCTCACTTTGATGGTCGATGAACCCGGTTTCAACGAATTGATGGACAAGCAGCGAGAGCAATCCCGGATGTTCTGGAAAGGGAGCGGTGAACGGGAAATTTCGGAAGCCTACCGGCAGCTTTCGGCCCAGGGGATTGCCACGGTTTTTCGCGGATATGAAAGCCTCGAGACGGATTCTTCCATTCTCGCCCTGGTTCGCGAGGGGGAACTGGTGACGGGGGCGGAGGCGGGAACCGAGGTTGAGGTGATCACCGCCGAAACGCCGCTCTATGGTGCCGCAGGGGGGCAGGTTGGCGACCGCGGGGAAATCAGCGGACCGTCCGGGAAGCTGCTGGTTTCGGACACGTTGAAACTCCCGGGAGACCTGTTTGTTCATGTGGGTATCGTGACGGAAGGCAAGCTCACCGTCGGCGATCCGGTGCACCTCAAGGTCGATGAGGAGCTTCGTCGCGATACGCAACTCAACCATACCGCAACCCATATCCTCCACGCGGTGCTGCGCAAGGTCCTGGGAGATCATGTCAAGCAGGCGGGGTCGCTGGTGGCGCCGGACCGGTTACGGTTCGATTTTACCCATTTTGTCGGGCTGACCCGCGGACGAAATTGCCGAAATCGAACGCCTGGTCAATGACGAGATTCGCAACAACCGCGATCTCACGGTGCGGGTCATGGATCTCGAAGAGGCGCTGAAGACCGGGGCCATGGCGCTGTTTGAGGAGAAGTACGGAGATCGGGTGCGGTTGGTCGAAATCCCGGGTTTCAGTCGAGAGCTGTGTGGCGGCACGCACACCCATCGGACCGGAGACATTGGCTTGTTTGTAATCGTTCAGGAGGCCAGCGTCGCGGCGGGGGTGCGCCGGATCGAAGCGCTCTCGGGCCGCCACGCCTTGAGTTATCTGCGCAAACAACAGGGCCTCCTGCAACAGACCGCCAACCTGCTCAAAGCCGCCCCTGCGGAAGTCGTCGAACGGGTCGAAAAACTGCTGGCTCAGCAAAAGGAACACGAACGGGAGCTCGAAGCGCTCAAGGCTTCACTGACGACCAAGCGCTCGGCAGACCTTTTGGAACAGGCGGAAGAGATTGCCGGAGCGAAGGTGCTCGTTGTCGAGGTGGACGCCGACAGCCCGAAGGTCCTCCGGGAGATGAACGATCAGTTCAAAGAGCGGCTGAAGAGCGGTGTCATCGTTCTTGGCGCCGCTAGAGAAGAAAAGGTATTCTTGCTCGTCGGTGTCACTCCGGACCTGACGGAACGAGTCCACGCCGGTCGTTTGATCGGTGAGATCGCCAAGGAAGTCGGCGGCAGCGGCGGCGGCCGGCCCGATATGGCCCAGGCCGGCGGCACCCGCCCGGAGAAACTTGCAGACGCCTTGAAGCTTGCCCGGAGGCTGGTGCAGCGAGGGCTTGAGCAATAACAGACCTGGAGATTCTCTGCTTTCCCAAGCAATTGTCCAATAACTAATCGTTGGACATTTGGGAGGGGTTTAACCCCATATGTATCAAGCTAACTTCACTGCCCTGAAGGAACTCGATATAAATTATCCCAGGGTCAGCGCTACGCCACCCTGGGGAGTCGAGCACTAACATTCGAATATCTACTATGTGGGCCTTTATGCGCCGGCCCATGATCCGCAGGTTCTGTAATACTTGTCTTCGACGGTTCCTAACCCAAAAGGTCTACCCGGCACCGGGCGAGCGACTCCTCCAGGTCGTCGCCAAGGGTTTCCCACAAGTCCTTGAGCCGGTAGTTGGCGCTGCATGCCCGGCAGTGCCAGTAGACTTCGCGTCAGGTCCGGAGCAGCTGCAGATCTTCCTCGCACTGGAGACATTTCATAGATTTTTCTTCCCTTGGGTCCCGGTGATTTTCTTTTCTGAAAAATTTTACCTGGTAAAGCCTTATAATAGTTCTGCCGATGGTTGGCAATAATTCCGACACCATTCATCTTTCATGAAGGGTACGAGCTTGATGGTAAAGGTTCTTGGCTGCGGGAGAAAAAGCGATGCCGGCTAATTTGCCGCCCATGTATTTTGATGCTGAAAAGCGCTTTCGTGAAGCGAAGACCCCGGAATCCAAGATCGAGGCTTTGGAGGAAATGCTGACCATCATGCCCAAACATAAGGGCACGGATAAGCTGCGGGCGGACCTCCGGCGCCGTATCGCGAAGCTCAAAGAAGAGGCCCAACAAAAGAAGGGCGGGGCGCGGCGCGACGCCGCTTACGTGATCGAAAAAGAAGGTGCGGCTCAAATCGCCGTGATCGGTGCGCCCAATACGGGTAAATCCGCTCTGGTTAGAGCTCTGACCAATGCCAGCCCGGAGGTGGCCGAGTTCCCTCATACTACGTGGAAACCCACGCCCGGCATGGCACCGTATGAAAATATCCAATTCCAACTGGTGGACACGCCTCCCATCACCAGGGATTACCTGGACCCCTGGATGGCTGACCTGATGCGGCGTGCGGATATGCTACTGGTGATGGTTGACCTCCACGATGATCCCCTGCAGCAGCTCGAGGAAACCCTGGCAGTACTCCAGGAATTGCGCATTTTCCCGGAAGGATTTCCGGTGCCGGCAGATCTCAAGAAACCGCCGTTCATCAAGAAAGTCCTCGTTGTGGTAAATAAAGTGGACAACGAAAACCATTTGGAGGACTACCAGGCTTTCCTGGAGCTTGCGGACGTGCCGTTGCCCAGCATTGGGGTCTCCTTGCGTGCGGGAAGCAATCTCAAGGGTTTGCTGCAATTGCTCTACGAGCTTTCGGCAATCATTCGCGTCTATACCAAGGTCCCTGGTAAAGAGCCCAACAGGGCGGCGCCCTTTGTTTTACCGAAAAGGACAACGCTGGAAGAATTGGCCGGCAAGATTCATAAGGATTTTGTGAGCAAACTAAAATTTGCAAAGATCTGGGGGACATCGGTCTTTGATGGTCAAATGGTGCAAAAAGATTACCTGCTCCAGGATGGCGACGTGGTGGAGATGCACATTTGATGAAATTTTTCAGTGAGAATGTAACCTTTTCGATGGCTAACGAGTATAGCAGATAGGGAGAGCAGGGTAACGCCCGTGGCAGTTGGCGCGCAGCCAGGTGCTGTGCGGGTACTGCCCCGGCAAAGGACAGCGTGGGAGCGGTGTCCGGAGTGGGCTGCTGGTGGAGTCGGTAGAAAGAATTGACCGCGACCACATATATGCTTATTTTCCTGTTGTGACTGTGATATAAAAAACCCTTTTTAGCAAACTTTACGAGTTGGCTGAAGAGCATCGGGGGAAAGTTTTGTTGGTGGGGGCTCATGCCGTGCGTAGCATTAGGCACGCAATGGGGGCTCTGACCGGAGGAAACTCTGATGAAGGCATACGGATCTGAACAGTGCGTTCCTTTCGATTACCATTTTGGCCGAAGGGAATCACGAAAAAAGTACAGAGATCCAGGCGAGGAGGAGGATTTGGAAGAGGCCTGTACGGAAACGGAGCTGGCGCTTGGCCGTCCGCTTGATGAAGACCAGGAACAAACGGAATTTGAAGATGTCTTGGATCGGCTGCGATCCGCAGCGGCGGAAGGTTTTGAGCCCGACGTGTCCAATGGCGAGCCGGCAGTTGCCGAAGATTTCGACGAGGACCACGTTACCTGCTACCTGAGAGAGGTTGCCGGCTATCCGCTTTTGACGCAAGAGCGCGAAGTGGTGCTGGCACAGACCATTCGTCGAGGCCAGGAACAACTGGTGCAGCTCATCGAGGAATTTGCTCCCCACGATGAACTCATTCGAGAACTGTTGTCCAAAGTAAGGAAACTGGTCAGTCACGAGAAAACCTTTCCCGGCGTGAGGGACAAGATTCTCAAGGTAATTTTGCGCACCTTGGAACGAGCGGTCCAGGAGCAGCCGGACCACGACTATTATGGGCAGCTGCTGGCTCGCATCAGGGCGATCTTGAATGCCGTCGATGGGGCGAAGCAGGAGATGGTCAAGGCCAATCTGCGCCTGGTTTTAAGCATCGCCAAGCGCTACCGGGGCCGCGGCATGAGTTTTGACGACCTGATTCAGGAAGGCAACCTGGGTTTGCTCAAGGCCGTGGGGCGCTTTGACCACACCAAGGGTAACCGGTTTAGCACCTATGCAACCTGGTGGGTGAGACAGAGCATTATCAGGGGGATTTATGACAAGACCCGCACGATCCGGTTGCCGGTGCATTTTATTGAGCTGAAGAACCTTTTCTTTAAGGTCTTTTATGAGCTTCTGAAAGAGCTGGGAAGGGAAGCGACACCGCAGGAAATTGCCGAGCGGGCCAACCTGCCGCTGGAAAAAGTGCAGATGGTATTGACCCTGGCGGCTCAGCCCATCTCGCTCGAGACTCCCATCGGCGATGATGAACAGCGGTTGGGGGACTTTATCGAGGATGAAAAGGCGGTATCCCCTCTTGAAGAGTGCTCCGGCAGAGAACTTGCCGAGCTGACTCGCGAGCTCTTGTCCACCCTCCAACCACGGGAAGAGAAGATCCTGCGGGCTCGTTTTGGTATTGACGGGCAGCCGGCCGAAACTCTGGAAAAGATCGGCAGGACCTTTAAGGTCTCCAAAGAGCGCATTCGTCAGATTGAAAAAAAAGCTCTGAGGAAACTCCGCAACCCTAACCGACAGGCCTGCCTGAGGACGTTTATGGAGTGATCCCCGGCGCCCTGCCACTCCTTTTCTGTTCATGTGGCTCTTAGTGAAAATACTGATCCTGCTGTGGGCGGTTAATTTTGCCCCACCTCTCCTGACCTTTTTCTTCGAGGACAAAGGGAATACCCCTGTCGATCTGGGTTATCGCCTGCGTGACGGCAAACCCCTTTTCGGATCTCACAAAACCTTTCGCGGCCTTTTGGGGGGGGTGGGGGCCGGAGCGCTGGCAGGATTGTGCTTTGGGTTTCCATGGTGGCTGGGTTTGGGAGCAGGTCTTCTGGCGATGGCCGGGGACCTCATCTCGAGCTTCATCAAGCGGCGGTTGGGGATCGCCAGTGGTGATATTGTGCCCGTCCTGGACCAGGGCTTCGAAGGCCTGCTTCCATTCGTGGTGCTCGCCCCTTATTGCTCACTGAGTGCCGCTGATGTCCTGGTCCTGGTTCTACTATTCAGTCTCGGGGCGTTTTTTGGATCGCTCTTTCTGAACCGGGTCCTGCTGGCGATTCCATTCCCCAATTATCCACGCCTGCTTCGGCCTCGGGTGCGGTTGAAGGAGTTTCGGTCCTGCCAGATCACGTCGGCGCCCTTACGCTACTTCCTAAACTTCGAAGATGCCTTCTATTACCATGTGGTGATGAAAACCGTTCTGCGTTTGATGGGCGTTTACGAAAAGGGCAAGCGCAATGCGCTCGAGCTGAAAACCACACATATCGCTTTCCACTTCTCAGATTTGCCGGCCGGCTTTAACAACTATACCATTCTCTTCCTCTCGGACCTTCACCTCGATGGTCTGGATGGCCTCACGGAACGGCTGCAGGCCCTGGTGCGAAGGCACTCCGTGGACCTCTGCATTCTCGGTGGCGATCTCCGGATGGACCATCATGGACCTTTTACCGAAGCGCTCGCCCGACTCCGCCGCCTGCTCCCGGAAATTCAGGCCCGGGACGGTATGGTCGCGGTAATGGGGAATCACGATTGCCTCGAGATGATGGAACCGCTCGAGAAACTCGGGATCACGGTGCTCATTAATGATTCAACGGCAATCGAGCGCGATGGCGAGAAGATCTGGATCGCCGGGGTGGATGATCCGCACTATTTTAAATGCCATGACTTGGAATCGGCCTTTGCTGATGTGCCGAAAGGATCGTTCAGCATCTTTGTCGCCCACTCCAACGAAATCTATCGGGAAGCTGCCCCGTACCATCCCCATCTCTATCTTTGCGGGCACACTCATGGGGGGCAGATTCAAGCTCCCTTTCCTGGGTGCCGTCTTCACTCACAGCTCGGCCCCTCGGCGCTTTCTCTACGGGCCGTGGAAATATGACGGCATGCTTGGCTACACCAGTTGCGGTGCGGGCGTCTCCGGGGCGCCCGTCCGCTTCTGGACCCAGGGAGAAGTCCTTCTGATTACTCTGAAGAATGACCGAAATGCGGGTGGTATCGCCCGCTGAAGGCCCGCGGTGGGTCTTGAGGAGTGGTCAGTGATCAGTGGTCAGTAATGAGTGATGAGTGGTCAGGAACCCACAAGGTCGACTCGGTCCTATGCTCCGCATGCAGTTCGCCATCAGTGAACACACTCCCTCGCTGCTATTCTCGGCTTTCTTTACTGACCAGTGATTACTCACCACTCGTCACTCATCACTCACCACTCACCACTGGCCACTACTTACGCCCGCTCCTCGGCTGTTCTCCCAGCACCACGGTAACCTTGCTCCGGCCGCCTTCCCAATGCAGGATTTCCATTTGCACCCGATCCCCCGGGCGAGACTTACGAATCCTGCGGATCACCGAATCGGCATCCGAAACCGGCTGGTCATCGATTTTGGTAATGATATCTCCGCCGACGATCACAATGTAGTTGCCGATCTGCGCCCGTGAGGTCCCTTCCTTAAGGCCGGCCTTGGCAGCGGGGCTTCGGGGGGCAACTTCGATGACCATGGCGCCCTCTCGCACCGGCAGCTTGAGGGCCTCGGCAAGGTTCGCAGAGAGCGTCAGCAAGGTGGCCCCCAGCCACGGATAGCTGTAATAGCCCTTATCGATCAGTTCATTGATGACTCGTTTTGCGACATCGACGGGGATCGCGAAGCCAATGCCGACACTCGCACCCGTGGGGCTGAAAATGGCGGTGTTGATGCCGATCATCTTGCCGCCGGAATCGATCAGGGGCCCGCCGGAATTGCCGGGATTAATGGAAGCGTCGGTTTGAATCATGTCTTCAACCAGGGTCCCGCTCGAGGCGCGGAGGGTCCGCCCCACCATGCTGATGATTCCCGTGGTGAGGGTCTGCCCCAGGCCGAAGGGATTGCCGATGGCGATGACCTTCTGTCCCACTTTGAGATTGTCGGAGGATCCCATCGGGATCAACGTCAAGTCTTCCCTGCGGGCCTCGATCTTGATGACCGCAACATCCGTGTCGGGATCGGAGCCGATCAGTTTCGCACTGTATTTCTTGCCGTTTGCAAGCGTCACCTCAAGCTTGCGAGCGTCTTCGATGACATGATGATTCGTCAGGATGTAGCCCCGAGGGTCGATGATGGACCCGGACCCGGCCCCTTGCCGGGGGACGGCGTTGAAAAAGAAGTCATGCTCGAGCGTGGTGCTGGTGATGTTCACCACCCCCGGCGCCAGCTTCTGATAAATGTCGATGTTGTTCCGCTCGTCCTCGGTCAGCCCGCAGGCCGCACCAGCCCCAAAGCTGCATCCAAGGAAGACAACCAAACCAATAGAAACCCATCTCCTCAACTGCCGCATCGATTCACCTCATTGCTGAAATCATTCGATTCCGACCGGTAAAATCCACTTGTAACCAAGACCATTCTATCATGCAAGAAGATGGTTTTGGCAGAAGACGGATCTCCCTATGCTTCAAGGCACTCGGAGAGCTCTGACAGACCCGCTGACCCCGTTTTTCCTTGGTTAAGGTTTGGGGTGTTTCTTTCTTGTGGTTTTTTGGGTTTAGCTTCGGTTATCTGGCTAGCGGCTGTGCGCAGATACTCCACATCGGCATTTGCCTCATCTAACCCATATTTTGAGCCCGACCCAGACGAGTGCGTGCGCCATGATGCCCGCCGCCACGTCATCCATGACGATGGCCACGCCGCCTTTGAGTCGTTCCTGAAAAATTTTGACGGGCCATGGTTTCCAAATGTCCAACAGGCGAAAGCTCACAATCCCCAACAGGAGGGCCTGGGGAGTGAGCGGGAACCCGAACAGGGTAATCAGGAACCCAACGAGCTCATCGATAACCACTTCTCCCGGATCGGTTTTCTGCAGTTCGCGCTCCGCCGCGTCTGCCGCATAGCAGCTGGAAACGAAAAGAAGCGCCAGCAGCAGGAGTGCCCACGGTTTGCTGACCAGGCTCAACAGGCAGGCCGACGGGATTCCCGCAACAATCGTTGCGACCGTGCCCGGGGCAAATGGGGCCTTACCCAATCCTCCCAGTTGCGCTATAAGTAAAGAGAATGAAGCGCCGGCCATGACGGAGCGTTCCTTGGATGATGTGATGGGGTGCAACATGGGGTCAGAGATCAGCGGGTCCCGCTCTGGCGGGATCGGATGCCCGGCTAATCGGTTCTTCCGACTTCCAGACCTCCGGCTTCCCACTTCCGTCTTCTGACTTCTGACTTCAGCACTCCCCTTATAAGCTGACAGAAGCTTTCTGCCAAAGAGTTTTTTGGATTGAGATGATGCCAGACAAGTTGCTTTCTCAACAAAGGCCGCCGTTCGACCGGCATCGAACGAACTTCCGGTTGCTCGATCCTGAGGACTATGCGCGCCTGGGGATCGATCCCGAGGATGTGCCCATGGGGACCTTCGCTGCTGAGGACCACCCCACCTTCCTCCCCAGTCGTTTTGGAGGCAACGCCTATGGCCTCGGCGTGGTCGAACAGGGGGCGTTGAGTGCTTCTGACACGGCCTTTTTGGAAGGCCTGGACCTTCAGGATGCGCAAGTCGTTGGTCGGCAGGCCAGAAGACTGAACGCGATTTTTCAAAAGCTTGGGCTGCTCATCCGCTTTAGCCACACCGGGAAGAGCTATTACCTCATCCCGATCAATCTGGTGGCGCAATCCCTCCGGGAGATCACGAGCACCGCCGACGAGATTGAAAGGCTGATCATCCAGTTCATTTTCGAAACCCGGACGGAGCGACTCGACATCGGCCTGCTCACAAGAAGCCACGATTTGCTGGTCCATGAACTGACGGCGCGACTGTCGGCGCACCGGATGTTTCTGTTTGAGTCCCTCGACAGTCTCAGCTCCTGGCGGATTCCGCTCGATGTGGTCATCCTTCCCAAGGACCCTTTTGAATATCTCCTGGAACAGAAGCTTCCCAGGCGGGTCAGGCAACCGGCACATCGGCAGCGGCTGCCGGCTTTTTCAGCCTACCTGGCAGGGAAAATCCACGATCTCTTGAAACCGGGCGGCCGGCTGCTGCTCCTCTCGCACGCCTTTGATCCCCTGGAAGACCGCCCCTGCCCCGTCCGCTTCAAATCCGACGAGGAACTCAGGAGCTTTCTCCTGTTTTCCCACATTTTCAAAACGAGGAAACGCTATTACGGAGATCCCGGACAACCGGAACTTGAAATCTATCTCTCAGACTTGCATTATTACCTGAATAAATTTGCTCTTTTTGAACCTCACCGGAAGCGGTTGCTCGGCCGTGAGAGCCCCGATCAGCTCTCCCTCGAGGCCATCAACGCCCTGCCTCATCTCAACCGGAGATGGCACCGAACCCAGATGAAAGATCCTGAAAAGCAATGGAAACTGCTTTTTGGGCCCTACTTTGCGGCGAGGTATTTACGGCGCAGGGTTTCCAAGCATCCCCACGAGCAATGGAAGGAACGCCTTGAACTGGAAGGCGAGCTTCCCGAAAGCATCCTGGTTTTCGTCGGCGAGCGCCGTCAGCCGGCAGTCTCGGTCCCGGACCTGGAAAGGGAACTCCACCCGACGGGGATGCAGGGTTGTGCGCTTTCGCTGGTCGCCGAATACCGCAATTCGTTTCAATATCTCCTGGATGTGCTGAGAGCGCTGCTCCAAATCCGCGATCACCGCTTGACCAAACTGCCGGAATTGGAGCAGGCCCGCCTCAGTAATCCGTTCCTGACCAAAAATGAGAGCTTCCGCACCGTCGCGCAACTCCTCGGTCAAATTCCAAAACTTGAAAGAATCCGGGATATTCTCAACCCGGAAAACATCGAAGGCCGGACCACTCCGGTTCTGGAGAACCTGCCGAAGCTGTCTCTCTACGACTTTTCGCGGGAGCAACTGCAGGAGATCCTGCTCATTGTCGTCGGCCACACAACCATGAGCAGGGTTGTCTTCGGCAAGATCCCGGCAAAGACCTTGACGCCCATCACCGATAAAGCAAAGGAGGGAACGCCCCAAAAGGTCCTCGAGCTGCTTCGGTTCTGCCGCCTGATGAGCATCGCGGAAATCGTCGCCTCCCTGAGAGACTCATTCACTCCGGAACACTCTCGGGAGCTGTTTCACCTCTACAATGCCGCCGTGGCGGTGGCGACTGATCCCTGGCTGGGTTGGGAGAACCTGCACGATCTTCAGATCAGCGCGCTCGGTGGTGTGCAGAACATGGCCATCAGGGAGATGATGAAGTTTTTCAATCTCTTTGAATTTCTCGACGACTGGCAGGACCTCATGCGCAAGGACCAGTTCGCGAGAGAGGTGGCTTGCGACTATGAACCGGAGAAGCTCCAGCAGCTCGAAGAAGCCCTTGAGCTTTCGGGTTGGGCCGCCGATTTCAACCGCCGGTTCTTGCGCGGTGACCTGTTTGGGCAAGCAAATTTTTTCCGGCAGTTTCTCGAGACTGAATTTCATGGGACCGGCAAGCTGTTTCCGGCGCTTGGAGCAAAAGCCGGGTTCCTGCTGCTTTGGATCGCCGTCATTGCCTCGGAGCGGCGCCTTGTTAATTTCAATCCCATGCTGGCAGGGATGCCTCAAGATCGTCTCGAGGCGCGTATTGCCAAGATCAAGGCAACCCTTCTGCAAATTCCTCAGGAGAAGCTTGCCCCAACGCATCTTGATCGCATCAGAAGGACGCTGGCCGAGGGCCTCCCGGCATTTGTCCCGGGCACGGGGTTACGCCTTACCAACAATGCCGTGACCCGAGCGGTCGATCTCTCCTTTGTGGATGTGGAGGAGGATATCCAGCAACTTGAAGGGCTGCTGGGGCACTTCGAACGGCAAAAACTGAGCACCATTTCCCTGAGGCACCTGAAGGAATTGGAAAGGCTCTTCTCGGAACTGGAAAGCTTCAACCGCTACCTTCAGCGGCATGCCGGCCGCGAGGAGGAACCATCGGCAGGGCCTCACGGCATGGCCGGCCGGCCGGACACGGCGGGATCAAGCATTGACGAGATCGAGTGCCGGCTGAAGAGGATCATGCAAAACCACATTTTGGTCCCGGAAGAAATTTACGATACCGTGAACAGTCTCGCCATGCACTGTCCGGAGATCTTTCGGTTTGTCCTGCCCGAGCTGCATGCTCTGGGAAATCTCGGGGACGAACGCCGTGCTCCGCACCAGGAATCCCTTGCCGACGGTGTCATGCGAGGTCTTCTCAAGTTTCAGGCATTAGTGAGGAAGGATCGCAACGCCTTTCAGGATCGCAACATCTTCTATCAACTGGCGAAAGAGGAGTTCGGGCCGCTCGCCGAGGAGGGCACCGGCGTAACCCACTTCCAACTGGACATTCTTGAACATCTCGTTGAATCGATGCAGCAGCGACCCATGCTTCTGCAGGCGCTGATGGCGGCGCTGCTGTTCCAGGAGATCGGTGAAGTTGATCAATACGCCGCGCGTCTCCCTGAATCTGATAGGCTGAGGACCAGCGCGGAACGGGGAGCCATGTTCCTCGAACAGACCAACATTTTGGAGCAGCACCATATTGACCCTCAGGTGGGAGGCCTCGCGATTCTCCTGGTGCGCTATCATGGCTTGTTTGGGCGGGTCCTTCGGGGAGAGGAACCCATCCCGGCCCTGGAATGGGTGACGGCCGGCCAGGATGAGCACATCCTGGATGCCTTTGTGCTCCAGGCCGTCTTGAATGCCGCCGCCGCTCGGGAAGGCCTGCTGGTTGCGGACCTGCTGGATGGCTACCTGAATTACCGCGCCACCGGTCATCATCTCATCCGGACCAAAAGCAACTGGCAGGCATGGCTGGAAGAGGCGCTGGTGGAAAAAGGCAAGGCGGTGATGCCCGAGTTTTGCTTCCCCGAATGGTGCGTGATGGGAGAGGGGGCAGCGGTGAATCATGCTCGGGATACGAGCCGCGATGAAAACCAGCATGATTTTCTGCGGCAGGGACGGCAGGCTGCTGCTCTTGAGCGCCTGCTGAAACTCCTGGGAATCACCTGGGTCGACTTTCAGGACCTGCAAATGTTTCTCAAGAAGATGCCCGTCACCTTTATCTACTACAAGAAGAAGCTGAAGAGCGTCGGCATGGCAGCGTTTGAAGCCCAGCTCCACGAAGCGGTGAAAACGGTCGAGGTCATTTCGGCGCTGCCTTCCAACGCGCAAAGCGGGCTCCTCTGCGGTCTCGATCACCTTGGCGGGGGCGTGCGTGTTCATGATTACCACACCCTGCCCGCGTTTCTGGACCTTGAAGCGAGTATTAAGCTTCTCCTGCTCTCCATGCGGGTGTACGAGCAGCACTTCGGGCCGGAAGCGAAGAACTGCCTCATCCTCTTTGGGCCTTTAAACCGGAAGATCGAAAGGGTCCACGCGGCGCTGCAAAGGGATCTTCGCCATTCTCCGTTCCCGGAGTCCAACGGTGCCGCAGGGCGGTCACCCGGCAAACCCGATCAGGAACCGGGCGGCATCCATTTCGAGGTAAATACCACGGACCGGGTTATTCGGGTTGACTACCGTTATACGGTGCCGATCGATCTCATGGTGGGTTCCTTGGCAACGATCTGGGACCGGGAAGCGTTGGATCGGCGCTACCATGAGCTGGTCGAGGAACTCCGCCAAAAGCTTCCCTTTGACGCAAAGGACTTCGAGGATGCCTTGCAGGGGGCGTTGCAGGAGCAGCAGAAGAAAATCAGTGATCGGGCCCTGGCCGTCCTGCAGGAACGGCTGGCTTCGGTCCGCAGTTTTTCGGAATTTGGTGAACTTGAACAGGAGCTCGAAAGGCAGCAGGCAGAGTTGAGCTTTTCCGAGGAACAGCGTTTTCTGCTCAAAGAAATGTTCGAATTTCATCGTTTTCGAATGCGTGATCGCTACCTCGAGTCAATCGAGCAGCGGATCAGTGCATTCCATTCCGCGGAGGAGCTGGTAGCTTACTGGAACAGCTTGAAATATGAGCTCTTTTCCTATCGCACCTATCTGGGCAAAGAATACGAATCGCTCATCGCCCAGTTCATCGCCCAAAAGCTCGACGCGATGCGCTCGGGGATGGCCGAGTAAAGCGATCATTTTCCAGGATCGTTACCCTGCAAGAAAATGCCCAGGTATTTGCCGTATCCCTCCTTCTCCAGATCTTCTTTGGGGATGAATCGCAGGGCGGCTGAGTTCATGCAATAGCGCCGTCCGGTGGGTGGGGGGCCATCAGGGAAAACGTGCCCGAGATGAGAATCGCCGTTCTTGCTTCTCACTTCGGTGCGCACCATGAAAAGGCCGCGATCTTCTTTCTCAACGATGCTGCCCGGCTCGAGAGGCCTGGTGAAACTGGGCCATCCGGTCCCCGAATCGTACTTGTCGAGCGAGCTGAAGAGCGGCTCACCGGAGACTATGTCCACGTATATTCCTGCCTCTTTGTTGTCCCAGTATTCGTTTTGAAAGGGCGGCTCCGTGCCTTCCTGCTGAGTCACTTTATACTGCACAGGCGTCAGCTTCTTCCGAAGCTCATCGTCACCCGGTTTGACATACCCGGCATCGCGCAAGTCCTTGCCGCTTGCCTCCTTTTGATTACCCGGCACCTTCTCGAGGAACTGATCGCGGCCGGAGGCAAACCGGTAATACTTGTACCGTAACGGGTTTTTCTTATAATAATCCTGGTGGTAGTCCTCAGCATCATAGAAGGTGGCGAAGGGGATGATCTCGGTCACGATGGGCTTCGCAAATCGCCCGGACTGCTCCAGCTCACGCTTCGAGGCTTCCGCCAAACGCTTTTGTTCTTCGTCATGATAAAAGATGGCGGTGCGATACTGATATCCCCGGTCGACGAACTGCCCGCCCGGGTCGGTCGGGTCCACGTGCCTCCAGAAGTAATCCAGCACGTCCTTGTAGGAAACCTTTTTCGGATCATAAATGACCTGAATCGCCTCTACGTGCCCTGTCTTTCCCGCCGAAACCTGTTCGTAGGTTGGATTTTCAACCTGGCCGCCGGTATAGCCGGAAATGACTTTCACGACCCCCTCGAGTTTTTCAAAGTCAGCCTCGACACACCAGAAACACCCACCGGCAAAGGTAGCCGTCGCATATTCTCCACTCATGACCGTTCTCTCTCCCTGTTCTTTATTACCGGCATAACCCCATATCGCCTGGATCAAACCCAACACCAGGGCAGCCGCAAATACGAATGATATCCCTTTCATGCCCGTTTCTCCCAATACCACACGATCATTTTCGAATGACCAAGCCTTGTGGGGCAGGCTTTCCAGCCTGCCATGCCGAGCTCGCCAAAAGGCAGGCCAGCCCGCACCGTTTCCGGCGTTCACCCGGCCAGGGCAAACATCACCGATGCCTTGCGTCTCGCCGTTCATCACCCTTTAAAGAATAAGCATTGTTACGTTCATTGCACGACAGATGAGGGAGGAATAGAAGCGGCCCTAAAACTGGCGGTGGAGAGCCACAATGGCAACGCCAAGCACCATCGACAACAGCACATTCTTGGTCTTGTAGGCGCACAGTGCCGTGGCCAGGGCCCCAACTCCTCCCCACGGTCCGGCGGAGACGACGGCGGGAGCGATCAAGGACACGAGAATCGTTCCGGGGAGTGCATCCATAAAGCGTTTCCAGCCTCCTGACCGGGGGAGTTTCCCGCCGAGCATCAACCCGCCAAAACGCAACAGATAGGTCACTACGGCAGCGAGACCAATCGTCAAAAACACCGGTGCATCGGAAGCGAGGGCCGTCATCATGAGGTTTTTCCCAAATCGGCTTGCGGGCTTGACGGATAGAACACCGGAACCAGTGCCCCGCTGATTCCTCCGATCACGATATACCATTTCCCCGGCAGCATCTGCTGGCAGAGGACGGCCGAGATCGCGGCGATGAGCCAGGGGGTGAGGTCCTGTCTGCCTCGCCACAAGGTCATGAGCAAGGCCGTAAACACGGCGACAAACACAAAATCCAGGGCATAGGCTTCCGGGTTTTGCACGACGGCGCCGAGCGTATGCCCCGTCAGCGTTCCCAGGCACCACGCCAGCAGAATGCAGAGGCCACCGCCGAACAGGAAGTAGGTTCAAGCCGTTCCTTTCGGTACGCAGCCATGGTGACCGCCCAGTTCTCATCGGCCACAAGATGCATCATCAGGAGCTTGTGGAGCAGTGATTTTCCCTGGAATATCGGCTGAAGCGAGGCCCCAATGAGCGCATAACGCAGATTGATCGCCAGCACGGCAAGGGTGATCTCCACCATAGGGAAGCGGCGGAAGCCACATATCGACCATCACAAACTGGGCGGCGCCGGCAAAGATGGACAGATTCATCGCCATCAACTGGAGCCAGGTGATCTGCTTCTGCGCCGCCAGCACCCCGAGGATACTGCCGTATGCCGCCACACTCACCGCAACCGGCAAATTCGCCACAAATCCCATTCTCACAAAGCCAAGCATCATCAACCCTCATTGTTCAGGAACCAGCCTGGATTCCCACCGACAGGTGCTGAGCGTTGTGGCAGCATCCTCTGCCAGCTTCTCGGATCAACGGTGTGGGATAGCCATCAGTCCGCCACATCCAGGCACATCTTTCGTGACCTGGTGCTGACGCTGTTCAAGCAGCCCCGTCAGGAATGATATCACGATTTCCGTCCAAAAGCGTGCGTCCAATCCACAACTGATCGCAGCCGATTTTCCTCATCCAGGTGTAACTTTCCAATAGTCGCAGGCAACCAGGAAGTATCGGAGTCTCAGATCGTCATTCCCGTATGCTTTTGGCGGGAATCCAGAGGTTGCAGAAGCGCTCGTACACCCACACTTACTGAGAAAGTACATGCAGATGGTGTAACTCCCTGGCCTGTAGCCATAAGCCTGCATCACAAACTTGGTACAAGTCCACCCAAATAAGTGTCTCAAGTCAGACCGTCATACCGGCGAAAGCCGGTATCCAGAGAATTTTTCTAGATTCCGGTTTTCACCGGAATGAAGCGACATGATTATGGTCACCTTACAGTGCGAGCCTGTCCTTGCCTGTGCTTTTGCGCGCGATTGTCCTGATACAAAGCATTTGACAAACAGAAACGCGAGCAGTAGACGGCGAACAAAATTGTTGTACAGTGCCTCATAAGTTGTCATTCTACTGGCCAGTCAAGGGTTCTGCCTGCTTTGCGCATGAGGCGCGGCAGAATGGGCGTCTGATCCGAAGATTGTGCTGCTTTTTGAGCTCAGGAAGGGTGAATAGCATGGCCAGGATTTATATCTCCTCAACCTTCGAAGACCTGAAAGAATGCCGCAGGCAGGTTGAGTTGGTGGTCCGCAGGATGGGACATGAAGATGTGGCGATGGAGTATTACATCGCCGAAGATCAACGCCCCGTTGACAAATGCCTGGCGGATGTCGCCCGGTGTGATTTGTATCTTGGCATTTTTGCCTGGCGCTACGGCTGGATACCGACAGCAGACAATCCAGACCGGCTTTCCATTACCGAGATGGAGTACCGCCAGGCATTGAAAAGTGAAAAGAAATGCCTGATTTTTCTCCTGGACGGCAAAGCGTCGTGGCCACCCGATTTCATTGACGATGATAGGAAGCCGATCAGGAAGCTCCGTGAAGAAATGAGCGAAAAGCACGGGGCTGGACCATTCATGTCGGCGGAAGACATCGGTTCGATCGTTGCGCCCGCGATTCACAAGTGGGCCACGGAGACCGGCTATACCCCTCCCGGCGCGTTTTCCACCGAATTCGACCTCAGCGCATATTTCACCGCCCTGAAAAAGCGCTATCAAACACTTGCCCTGGAAGGGCTCACTCCGCCGCAAAAGGAAGAATACCTGCAAATGCAACTTCGCTCCGTTTTCGTGGAGCAGAACGTCCGCGAAAGTCCGCCCCCGATCGAATTGCCGAAAGAAGTCTGGGGTAGGCTCGAACGCGAAAGGGAAATCCACCCCGAGGACTTGCCTGAAGGCACGACGCTCGAGGACCTTCGCCGGGTGCGGGAGACTTACTATGAAAAGGTCTTGCACCCGGTGCTGGACGTGCTCACCGACGCGCGCCATCGCCAGGTCATCATCCTTGGCGATCCGGGTTCGGGCAAATCAACGCTGGCCCGCTATATCCTGCTCTCCCTTATGGACCCCGAGGGCGATGATAAAATCCGCTGCGCGTTCGAGGATCATCTTCCCCTGTTGATCGAACTGCGCAGTTATGCCGGGTTGTGCCAGGACGGGACCTGCCACACTTTCCTGGAATTCCTGGAATACCTTGGCAAGACCGAGGGCTGGCATCTCACCCAGAGTGCGCTCCACCATCATCTGAAGAATGACGGGCGCGCGGTGGTGGTCTTTGACGGCCTGGATGAGATTTTTAATGCTGAAGACCGCGAGCGCATCACGCGGCAGATTGTCGGTTTCGCATCCGATTACGCGAGAGCACGCGTCATCGTCACCAGTCGCGTTATCGGTTACCGGAGAAAGATCCTCAGCGATGCGGGGTTTGCGCATTTCACGCTCCAGGACCTGGACCAAAACCAGGTGGAGCCGTTCGTGGACCGCTGGTATCGGTTGGCGATGACAGATCGTCCCGACGAAGCTCGGGAGCGCCGTGAGCGCATCCTGAGCTCTTTCCGAGGATCCTCATCCATCCGCCAACTGGCGGCCAATCCCATGCTGCTTACCATCATGGCGATTATCGGCAAGCATCAGGAATTGCCGCAGGAACGCTGGAAACTCTATGACTACGCTGCCGGTGTATTGATCCAGCACTGGGATGTGAACAAACATCTGCGGGACGACCGTGTCGATGTGGACGTGATTGGTGAAGAGGACAAAAAGGAACTGCTGCGCCGGCTCGCCTTCAAGATGCAGGGAGGCGATGGAGGTCTGGCGGGCAATTATATTCATCACGAGCAGTTACAGGCCGAGTTCGAAGGCTACTTGAGAGAACGTTACCAGTATTCGGCTGCCGAAGCCGCAAAAATTGCGAAGGGGATGATGGACCAGTTTCGCCAGCGCAATTTTATCCTTTTGCTGTATGGCGCAAATCTCTACGGCTTTGTGCATCGGGCGTTCCTGGAATTCTTTTGCGCCGCGGCTTTTGTCCATAAGTTTGAAAAGACCCGGGAGCTGTCGCTGGAGCAACTGAAGGAGGACGTTTTCGGCAGGCATTGGGCGGATCAGAGTTGGCACGAGGTGCTGCGACTGATCTGTGGGATGATTGACCAGAAATGGGTGGGGGAAATCATTACCTATCTGATAAGAGAAGTCTATCAGCCATGGCCCGAAGAGTTTGGTTCTCTTCCACCGTGGAATATTGCCCTGGCTGTACAGTGTCTTGGCGAGGTGAGGAATCCTTCGGCAATTAGGGGTGCCGCGGCACAGTTGCTGCAAACCTGTTGCCGGCTATTTTCTCGAATGCTCAAAGAAAAAGAAGAGCGGCTTGCAGATTTTCTCGACACAGTGATTGCACCCAATGCCAGATCCGTAGGCCGCAACTGGCCGGGCAACGAACTCCTCAGTGCCTGGTTGAGCAATGATATCGTGCCTTTTCTGGATTCCTTCACCGGATACCTTCAGCAGCATTCGTGCGGGGTCTTCTTAGGCGCAGTAGGATCAGATTTGCCGGAACTTCGGCAGTCCTTGCTTGAGCTCCTCGCACGCCGCGATACTACTGGGTCCCAATGCTTTGCTGTCCACGCGTTTTCCGAGCTGCGGCGTGGCCATCCTGAGAACTTGGAACTCCTGCGACACAGCATCTTTAAGGCAACCGACGGTGTCGCACGTGGATTTGCGATAGCTTACGCGGCTGAGGCTTGGCATGCCGAGCCGCAGATCCTGCCAATGTTACGCAACCTGACGGTCCAAGATGAGTATGGATGGGCACGGGGGATGGCCCTTTCGGCCCTGGCCCAGTGGTATCGGCACGATCCGCAGACCCTGGCATTGTTGCACGAGCGAGTGGTTAAAGATGAGGATGGAGAGGCACGGGGGATGGTCCTTTCGGCCTTGGCTGAATGGTATCGTGACGATCCAGAAACGCTGCCCCTGCTGCGGGCGCGGGTGGTTCAGGATGAGGCTGGAGGGACTCGGGCACAGGCCCTTTCGGCCCTGGCTGTGCGGTATCGTGACGATCCAGAGACGCTGCCCTTGTTGCGCGCGCGGGTGGTTCAGGATGAGGCTGGAGGGGCTCGAACGCAGGCCCTTTTGGCCTTGGCTGAATGGTATCGTGACGATCCAGAGACGCTGCCCTTGCTGCGCGCGCGGGTAGTTCAGGATGAGGATGTATGGGTTCGAATACAGGCCCTTTCGGCCTTGGCTGAATGGTATCGTGACGATCCAGAGACGCTGCTCTTGTTGCGCGCGCGGGCCGTTCAGGATGAGGATGGATTGGCTCGCGAACAGGCCCTTTCGGCCTTGGCTGAATGGTATCGTGACGATCCAGAGATGCTGCGGTTGCTGCGCGCGCGGGTGGTTCAGGATGAGGCTGGAGGGGCTCGGGAACAGGCCCTTTTGGCCTTGGCTGAATGGTATCGTGACGATCCAGAGACGCTGCGGTTGCTGCGCGCGCGGGTGGTTCAGGATGAGGCTGGAGGGGCTCGGGCACAGGCCCTTTTGGCCTTGGCTAAATGGTATCATGACGCTCCAGAGACGCTGCCCTTACTGCGCGCGCGGGTAGTTCAGGATGAGGATGGATGGGTTCGAAGACAGGCCCTTTCGGCCTTGGCTAAATGGTATCGTGACGATCCGGAGACGCTGCCCTTGTTGTGCGAGCGGGCAGCTAATGATGAGGAGGAGTGGATACGGCATATGACTCAAAATGACTTTACTCGACACTTTGACGACGCTCCAAAGAGTTGATAAGGTGAAAGCTGATCACGCATGGTCAAGCCCTTGTGTAAGTGTTATGCAGAACTGGGCATCGACGCGGCTATCGTCGATGGAGTCATTAGACAGCAAGATGACGGGCGTGCGCTCTGTAGAATGTGCCTGCAGCCAGAAGTGAGTGGTTGAAAAAGGTATTCAGTCGTCGATGATCGGATGTTTCACCTGACCGGAATCGGATCGCCATGAGCAAGCTGTTCTCACCATTGAAGATCAGGGAAATTGAGTTCAGGAATCGCATTTTCGTCTCGCCCATGTGTCAGTATTCGAGCGACGACGGGAAGCCCACCGACTGGCATCTGGTGCATCTTGGCAGTCGCGCCGTCGGGGGGGCCGCCCTGGTCATGGTGGAAGCCACGGCGGTCTCACCTGAAGGCCGGATCTCCCCCAACGACAGCGGGATGTGGTCGGATGACCATGCGCTGGCCTTCAAACGCATTACCAGTTTTCTGAAGAGCCAGGGAGCAGTGCCCGGCATCCAGCTGGCTCATGCGGGGCGAAAAGCGTCCACGGATGCCCCATGGCGCGGCGGCAAACCGCTGACCGCAGAAGAAGGCGGATGGCAGCCGCTGGCGCCAAGCCCCATTCCCTTCGATGAGTCGTCCCCGAGGCCGCGGGAAGTGACTCAGGCGGACATCGAAGAGGTTCTTTCCCAGTTTGTCGCAGCGGCCCGCCGCAGCCTCGAGGCCGGTTTCGAAGTCCTCGAGATCCACATGGCCCATGGCTACCTGTTGCACGAATTCCTCTCACCCTTATCGAACCATCGCACCGATGAATACGGCGGCCCCCTCGAAAACCGCCTGCGCCTTCCGCTGCGAGTCGCGGAATCGCTCCGACGAAACATGGCCGGCTCACCTGCCGCTTTTTGTCCGCATCTCGTGTACTGACTGGGTCGAAGGCGGGTGGGACCTGACCCAATCCATCGCCTTGTGCCGCCGTCTGAAAGCCCTCGGCGTGGATCTCATCGATTGTTCCAGCGGGGCTTTGCTGCCTCACGCGAAAATCCCTGCCGGTCCGGGATTCCAGGTCCCCTTTGCGGCGGCGGTCAGGCAGCAGGCCGAAATCGCTACGGGGGCGGTCGGGTTTATTACCCATCCGGTGCAGGCGGAGCAGATCATCGCTACCGGCCAGGCGGATGCCATCCTCATGGCGCGAGAGTTCTTGCGTCAGCCTTACTGGCCGCTCCATGCCGCCAAAGCCCTCAACGTCGACTTGCCGTGGCCTTCTCAGTATTTGCTCGCCAAGCCAAGGTGATCTCCTGGAAGAAGACTCGTTCCCATTTGGTTCAAGTCCTTGGATCGCTCCCCGTTGATCCATACCTCCGAATCCTGCCGCACGGTGATCCCTTTGGCTATCTCACCATAGAGCTCCAGCTTAAGCGGTTTACTCGCCGAAGCCTCTTTTTCTTCCCCTCTTATTGTGACTCACTGGCAGTTTGTCGTGTATAGCAACACGTGTCCGGTGATCCTGGCCTTGGGGGAGAGCGCAAGGTCCGCTCGAAGGAGGCCAAAGTCATTAACGAGGCTCTGCCATTTTGAACAAGCAAAGAAAGGGGGGTATCTCTACGGGAGAGAGGTTTGAATTTGCCGGAACAAAGGCACACAAGGGAGGACAAAGGAAGGATTCTTGAATTCGAACATTCTCATCTAACAAGGAGCACGCTATGAAAAGGACAGCAGTTCTGTTGATGGTTATGATGTTGATCGCCCTGACGTCGGTCGCACTGGCCCGAGACGAAGGGGTGGGGAGGCTGGGGGAATTGTTGCTCTACCAGAAGTGCGATGACAGTCTAAAACTAAACCCCCCTGAGACGTATGATGCCTTCGGCTGCCCGCTTTCCGAAAATGGTCCATGGCCCATTTTCCTTGGCAACCACCGCTGGGGAAGAATGCATTACAATCTGTGGGGAGAAAAGTTCGCGTTCGCTTTTGAGGGTCGAAGACTGTTGCCTCGAGAGAATTACACGCTGATCTACTATTCCGACCCATGGCCTGGAGATTATTTGATCTGTCTGGGCGAAGGGAAAACCAATCGCGCCGGCAACCTCATGACCCACGGGAAAAAGGAGATCGGTACGGGCTCTGCCCGTTCCGGATGACGCAAACTTCAAACCTGCAGATTTCTCCGGAGCCGTTGGGGCGAAGATCTGGCTGGTGCTTTCAGAGGATGTGCAGTGCCCAACTGACACCGAAAAGGGCGCGATGGTTGGCTGGAATCCCACGGCATACCTTTTCGAAGCCAATCTGATCGGGTACCAGTATTCCTCTCCAATGCCCAAATAAGATAACAATGATTAAAACGTCACAGGCTGGGGACTCCTCCCCAGCCTGTGACATTGAATCCGGCGGCTGGTGGTCAGGCCGTGGGGGTGGCTCGCAGCAGCTGCAGAGCGATTTCAGCCACCATCTCTCCGGCAATTTCGACCCTGCCGAAGATGTCGCGAAACCCTTCGAATTCCATCTGGTTTTCGGTCCTGGTGACGAGTTCGGTGCCCACCGGCAGGGGGTCCACCAAAAACCGCGCCTGCCTGATCCCGACAATCCACCCCATCGTGCCCGCGGCGGCTCCTTCCCTCTTCTCCCTGATGAATCCATTGTGAATCCCGGAGGTTTGGGCCACGAGCTCGATCAAAACGATAGCGCTTACATTCCGACCGTCGCAGAGGGGCCATTTGTCAGTGGCCACGGACCGCGTTACGGCACAGCTGTCGTCCAGCACAAGGATCTCTTCGATCAGCAGCATGGGCTCCCGGTGGGGGAGGATGCTGTCGGGTTTCACATCCGTCGGGTTCATGTGGCCCTGCATGCAAATAAAAAGGATTGAAAAGAAACTTGAAATTCAATATAAGTTCTCACTTTGACAACAGGTGACATGGGTTTGCATCCCGATGAAATCAATCGAATTTCAATCACCTTCCAAAGAATCGCTTTTGCGTTTGAATCATGAAAAAGCCTCCGGCGATGCCGCGCAAGGCCTTTGAATGGTGGAGGCGAAAACGATACAATAGTTTCCCGGGATTGTAAAGAAATCATGGGTGTGCGCCTCCGAAGCCTGCAGACGTGCCAAAGCCCACAGGATATCTCGATACGATCATTGAAACTGCTTCACGGTCATCACTTTATATTGCGGAAAATCGAATGGAACAGCTGATCGAAGATCTCAAGGTGAAAATAGTCAGTATCCTGGACCTGGCCAATCTTCCATCAATCCATGTGGATGTCGACGGACCCCTCGTAGGCGGCAGTCTCGGACTGGATTCCATCGATGTGCTCGAGATGGTCATCATGATCGAAAAGGATTATGGGCTGCGGATCGATAATCGCGAACTCGGCGAAAAGGTCTTTGCGAGCTTATCGACCCTGGCTGCTTATATCTCCAAGAACTCCCCCATACTGATACGATAATCGAAGCGGTTTTCCAACACCGCAAGGCGTGAATTGCATGTGGCATGACCTCAACACGGTTGAAACGCATCGAGACGGGCGAGTGGTATACCGAAGTGCACCTGCCTCCGGAATCCTCCTGGTTTCCCGGTCATTTTCCCGGAGATCCGATTCTTCCGGGGATCGCTCAACTCGGGATGGTCTATGAAGCCGCGTGCAAGGCGCTGGACGAACGGTTCAGGGTTGTTGGTTTCAGCCGGATCAAATTCAAGAAGATGATCCGGCCGGGGGATTGCCTGAAGATTACCGTTCTGCCGCAGAAGAACCGGCCCGGTCTTTATGCCTTTCGCATCACGGCCGGAGACGACATCGCGTGCACCGGCACGATGACGCTGGAAAAACGAAACGATCCCGTCAATCCTGGCGGGGTTTAATTTGAGAGCAAGGAGTGGGACATAATGACCGGAAACAAGAGCGTCGACAAAATCATTCTCCGTGTTGCCGAAATTCTCATTGACGAGTTGAAACTGACGGATGTGACGCCTGAGACCTTTGACCCGGGGATCGACCTGGTGGATGAAGTGGGTATCGACAGTATGGATCTGGCCACGGTGGCGCTGGTGATTCGGGACCAATACGGCATTCGAATCGATGAGGATGACTATCCGAAGTTGACCACGATTCAGCTGATTTCGGAGCATATCGAAAAGAAGTTGCAGGAAAAGGCCGCTGAGAAGGCCGCTGGCCTGACCCTGGAGAGACCCATGGCGATCACGACCGCAACATCCGGTGGGGAGGGCAGCCCGGTGCCCGAAAACGGGATTAAATTTTCAGACATCCTGGCTGATCCTCGGATTTCGGAGCGCTGGCAGAAAGTCAAGAAATGGTTTTTCCTGCGCGAATCCACCTATGATATGACCAACCGCTGCAACATCCGGTGCGACGGGTGCTACTTTTATGAAGGCGATAAGCAGTTTGTGCGGGAAAACCGGGACCCCGAGGCCTGGCGCCGGCTGATGCAGTCGGAGAAGGCGCGGGGAATCACCTACGTGGTGTTGGCGGGCGCCGAACCGTCGCTGGTTCCCGAACTCTGCGAGGTCTGCTGTCAGGAAATGCCCCTGGGGGCCATCGCCACCAACGGCCTGATCTCCATGCCGGAAACCATCCAGTACAAAATTCACATTTCCGTGTGGGGATCGGATGAGACCAGCCTGGCTATCCGCAAGGCCAGGAACATGCTCGAACGCCAGATCGAAAACTACCGGGGCGACCCCCGGGCCGTTTTTGTCTACACCTTCACGCGGGAAAACATCGACCAGGCCGAGCCGGTCGTCCGGGTCCTGGCCGCCGCAGGGTGCCGGTTGACCTTCAACATGTTCTCGGCGCCGGTGGGATACGAGGGCAGCCTGCGCCACACGGCCGCTTCGCTCAGGCGATGTCGAACGGCCATGATTGACCTTTTGGGGAAATATCCGCGCAGCGTCCTTTTCTCCCCCTACAGCACCGTCGCCCACACGCACACCCTGGGGTTGCACGACCTGTTCGGCTGCTCCTACCCGCGGATGAACCCGTCGACCGACATCGGTCTCGGGCGGTCGTTCCGGCAGTATCGGGCGGACCTGTCCTGGGATCGGGGTGCGGCCTGCTGCGTGCCGGACACCGATTGCCGGGACTGCCGGCATTATGCCTCGGGGAGTGCCGTCGTCACGGCCCGGATGTTCCGCCACGCCGCCGATCCGGAAACCTTCAAGGCGTGGCTCGACTATGTGGACACTTACCTTGCCGTCTGGGTCATGGGGTATGAAAAAGGACCCAACCTTTCGGATTCCCCGATCGCTCCGCCCGGGGCCGGGCTTTTCTGACAGGTGCCGGCTGGGGCGTACCTGGAGTATTTCTAAGGAGTGTTTGGATGCAGACCGTCAGTTCGTTGCTGAACCCCGAATGGCATGAGCGCTACAAAAGGATCTCGAAGCTCAACATTCGAAGCTCCATCTACGATGTCACCAACCGGTGCAACCTGCGCTGCAAGGGCTGTTTCTTCTTCTCCTCGGACGAAGACAAGGCCGCCCCCGAGGAAATGGATATTCGCAAATGGGAGGCGTTCGTCGACCGGGAAAAGCAGCGCGGGGTGAACTTGGCCATATTGATCGGCGGAGAACCCACCCTTTGCCTGGACCGGGTCGAGGCCTTCTACAAGCGCCTGTCCACCTTCTGCGCCACCAACGGCCTGATCAAGATCCCCCGGGACCGGTTTCCGGACATGATGCTGGGGATCTCCCTGTGGGGTGACGAGCAGGACGAAACGATTTTGCGCGGCAAGGACACCTTCAGCATTTCGAGCCGGAATTACGCGGGCGACCCCCATGTCTACTATCTCTACACCATTACCCCGCGACAGATCGGAAAGACGGAGAGGATCGTACGCAAGATCAGGGACGTGGGCCTGAAGGTTCACATGCAACTGCTTTCCAACGATGAAGGCGTCAACGGGTTTTCATGGACGCCGCCGCAGCTCGAAGCGATTCGCGTTGAAATGGATGGGATGCTGGACCGGTATCCGGACACCGTCATCTCCTCGAAATATTACCACGAAATCATTACCACCGGGACCATGCAGGGCCGGAGCTTCGGCTGGAACGAGTGTCCCTCCGTCACCCAGCCCCTCGACCGCCGCAACCCTGCCCCCAAGCGGCTGATCGAGTTCATCCGCTGGGCGTCGGACCTCCACACCATGCACCGCTGCTGCACTTCGGAAACCCGGGACTGCAGCACCTGCAAGGACGGTGCGGCCCACATGAGCTGGGTGATGGTGAACAAGCGCGCCCATATGGGATCGGCCAGGGACTTACAGAACTGGATCGAAGTCTACGAAATGTTTGCCAAGCTTTACCGGTTTATACCCTGGTAGCCGGCGTTGCCCCGGCCGCTGCGTGGGATCGCGTTCAGGCCGGCGCGGTTGGTTCTATGGTGCCCTCATCGAGATCCGGATCACGTCTGTTTTGTCAGCAGTTTTTCAACGGCAACCCGTGTCGCCCAGCGCAGAAAAATGGCTGAATATTTGGCTCCGGACAGATACATCCCCGCGATGAAAACCAGATGTGAAAGACCGTAGGCCAACGGCGCACCGATGACCGCCACTAAAGGCTCTTTAAGGTAGATGGCCAGGCCGGTCAAAGCGCTGATGGCCGGCCACCCGATGACGTAGCTGAAGCCGATCAGGAACACCCCCAGGAGGATTCGGGCCGTCGGCTTTTGCTTGAAAGCGCTCAGGTCGGCCTTTTCCTCGACGGCCTTTCGCGCGTAAGGGGTGTTCGCGATTCTGTTGGCGATTCTTGAGATCACGTTCAAATAATCATTCCCGGCGCCCGGTCTTCAACGATAAAAGGTAACTGCTCACCCGCATTCCTGTGCCATGCGCCTTGAGAATATGCTATACAGCAAATCCGGCGCTAAGCAAACGCGTTTTCCGTAACCCCGTGCAGACAGCGATTCAGGAGTCGGCCCTCGCCCATCGACCCTGATTTCGCCTTTCCTGCCCGGTTGGCAAACTGAACAGGGTTGGGTTCGCTTGAGACAAACGACCGAAGCTTCATCACCTTCCGCCCTCTGGGCCTTTTTCGACAAGACCTACTGCATCTCGCTGGACGAGCGCGAAGACCGTCGGCAGGAGGCAGAAAGGCAGTTTCGCGCCGTCGGCCTGGCGGACCGGGTCGAATTTGTCATCGTGAAGAAACATCCCGTTGACATCGAGCGGGGAATCTACGAGTCTCACCTGGAATGCTTCCGCAGAGGGATTCAGGCGGGCGCCCGGACCATGCTCATTTTTGAAGACGATATCGTTTTTGACCGATTCAGCGCCCGCGTACTGTCGGATTGCGTCCGTTTCCTTTCCACGTACGATGACTGGAAAGTCTTCTTTTTCGGCTGCCTGACATCGAGCAGCCGGAAAACCGCAAACGCCTCCGTGCTGAAGGTGCGTTATCGCAGCCTTGCTCACGCCTACGTGGTGCAACGTCGTTTTGCCGAAACTTTGCTCGCCCTCCCGTGGCGGCAGGTGCCTTTTGATGTGGTATTGCGTGGCCGGGCCGAAGCCTATTTCGCTGCCTACCCGTCATTTGCCTTTCAGAGCAACGCGCGCACGGACAACGTGCGCCTCTGGAAGGTGGACCGATGGCGAAGGTTCTGGGGAGGGCTCTTAAGAATCCAGAAGATGGACGAATTTTATCACCGCAACAGGTGGCTGGTCATAGGGGTCCACGTTTTTCTAATCATGGTCTTGCTGATGCTGGTCGCCGGCCATTGACGGAAGGTTGCTTCCAGTGCTGAAATCGTTGCCCTTAAACTGGCGCTTCCTGGTGCTCACCCTCCTGGTCACGGTCGGTCTGTTCGCCTGGGGCCTGCATCGGCTCGAGATCGACACGGATATCATCGGCGCGCTTCCCAAGACGGACCCCATCATTGCTGATGCCACCTACCTGCTGTTGCATCACCCCATGCAAAACCAGGTCGTGGTCGACGTCTCCCTGAAGCACGCTGACCTGGATGCCCTGATCGCCTGCGGCAAGTTGGTCGAAACCCGGCTGAAGGAGAGCGGGTTGTTCAAGAGTGTCGGCATGGAAGACGCGCAGGCGCTCATGCCGGATATGCTCGCCTACGTGTCGGCAAACCTGCCGGTTCTCTTTTCGGCCGAGGAGTTGCGGGACCAGGTGCAGCCGCTGTTGGAGCCGGGGGCAGTGCAGGGCCGGTTGGAACAGATTCATACCGGTTTACTGGGGCTGGAGAGCATCGGCCAGCAGGCCATGATTGCCGCAGACCCTCTGAATCTGAGCAGCCTGATTCTGAGACGAATGTCGCACCTGATTCCAACCACCGGTGCCCGCGTCTCTCGGGGACAGCTTCTGTCGGCCGACAGCCGGCACCTGCTGGTCATTGCCAGCCCGATTGCCTCGAGCACGGCGACCGAATTTGCCGGTTTGATCATGGAGCGGATGAACCGGATTGCGGACGAGGTCAACCACACCTATGGCCATGGGGGCCAGCAGGTCACTCTGACCTCGACCGGGGCCTATCGGGCCGCCCTGGACAATCAGCGGATCATCAAGAAAGACATCGGCTTTGCGGTGACGCTGTCCACCGTCGGCATTGCGGTGCTCCTCGTTTTCTCGTTCTGCCGGCCGGTGATCGGTCTTTTTTCCCTGCTGCCGGCGATGGCCGGAACCATGCTCGCCTATTTCGTCTTTTCGCTTTTCCACCAGTCCATCTCGATCCTGGTTCTTGGTTTTGGGGGTGCGATCATATCCTTCACCGTCGATCAGGGCATCGCCTACCTCCTCTTCCTGGACCGGCCCTACAATACGTTCGGAAAAGAGGCGTCCCATGAGGTCTGGGACATGAGCCTGCTGGCGGTGCTGACCACCGTTGCGGCATTTGGGGTGCTGTGTTTCAGTGAGTTTCCGGTCTTCGTTCAGTTGGGGCAGTTCACGATGATGGGTCTGGGGTTCTGCTTTCTCATCGTGCACCTGGTTTTCCAGAGGATCTTTCCGGTATTGCCCCCCGGCGGCCAGCGGTCGCTTCACCTGCAAAAGGTCGCGGATGCGTTCGGCGGCACCGGTCGGACAGGGTTGTGGGGTGCGGCCATCTTTGCCGCCGTTATGGTTTTTTTTGCCAGGCCGGTTTTCAATGTGAGCTTGCAGGCCATGAATACCGTCGGGGCCGAAACCATTGCGGCGGAAAAGCTGCTCACCGAGGTGTGGGGCGGCCTGTTCGACAAGGTTTACCTGCTGGCGGAGGCGCAATCGCTCGAGGAACTCCAGCACCAGGGCGATGAACTTACGGAAAAGATCCGTTCGGATCTGCGCTCGGGGGTCTTATCTTCAGGCTTTACGCCCTCCATGATCGTCCCGGGAGCGACGCTCCGGCAGCAGAATTTTGATGCCTGGAGAGAGTTCTGGAGTCCTGAACGAATCGGCACCTTGAAGCGCACCATCGGAGACCTCGTCCGCTTCGATGGGATTCGCCGATGATGCCTTCGCCGCCTTTTACCACCTGGTGAGCGAAACCTCTCCACCCGCCGAGAATGTTCGACTCCTCGATCAGTTCCCCGGCTTCCTGGGAATTACCAGGAATGCGGATGGGTCACAATGGGTCCTCGTATCTACTGTGACCACGGGGCCGAGTTACGACGCCAGGCAGTTTTACGAAGCCTACAGGTCCTCCGTCAAGGTGTTCGATCCCCAATTCTTTTCCAAAAGCATCGGGGACCTTCTGTTCAGCACCGCTCTCAAATTCTTTCTGATCAATGTCATCTGCTCTTTCGTCCTCGTCGCCGTTTTTCTGCTGGATTGGCCACTCACGTTGGCGTGCATGTTGCCCTCGATCTTTGCGATGATCGGCACCCTGGGTACCTTGAACATCATGGGGCGGCCGCTCGACATCCCCGGGTTGATGCTCTCGATCATCGTCTTTGGGCTCGGGATCGACTACTCCATCTTCTACGTGCGGTCCTTTCAGCGCTACGCCACCCTGGATCATCCGTCCTTCAGCCAGATTCGCATGGCTGTCTTTCTTTCCGCGGTAACCACCTTGCTCGGGTTCGGGGCCATGTGGGGGGCCGACCACTCCGTGCTCCAGAGCACCGGCGCAACCGCGTTTCTGGGTATCGCTTACTCGATGATCGGGACGTTCTTGATTCTGCCGCCCGTGCTCACTCGCATTCAAAAGCTCCGGCAAGAACGGGTGGTCACCGGAAGCACCATCCAGGAGCGGGTATTGAACCGGTACCGCTACCTGGAGGCCTATCCAAGGCTCTTTGCACGGTTCAAGATGCGCCAGGACCCGATGTTCCCCGAAATGGAGCAGATGTTTCGAGGCGATGGCGACCTCAAGATGATTCGAGACATTGGCACGGGCTACGGCGTCCCCGCCAGCTGGTTTCTCGAACGGTTCACGGGGGCGCGCCTGCACGGGGTTGAGCCATCGCCGGAGCGGGCCAGGATCGCGGCCATGGCAGTGGGCGACCGAGGTCTTATTGTCCAGGGCCGGGCTCCGGAGATCCCCGAGGTCAGCGATCAGGTCGATTTGTCCACGATGATCGACATGGTTCATTTCCTCACGGACGAGGATTTCAGGGAAACGCTCGAACGCTTGCGGGAACGCACCCGCGATGGCGGGAGGCTGCTTATCCGGGCCTCGCTGCTGCCGAAGCGGCGCTTGCCCTGGGCGTGGTGGTACCACAACCTGCTGCTGCAGTTGTCTCGGATTCCGGCCTATTACCGGCCCGTGCATCAATTGGAAAGCATGGTCATGCAGGCGGGCTTTCAGGTGGAACAGTCCCTCGCGTCCGGGTGCGATGAAGAACTCGTCTGGGTGGTTGCCAGGAAAGCGTGATGCCTGTTTTCGAAGAAAACATGTCGGGTGCCATCAGAAACACTCTCCGGAAGTACCTGCCGCAGTCGCCGATGGGACGCACGGGATGCGTCGTCTTCCTGGCCGCAGTACTTCTGGCATGGGTGGACCTGCGCCTGGCGGTGGTCCCTCTCGGGGTATTTCTGACGTTGTGCATGACGGCCCCGTTCATCCCGTCTTCCAGCTTTTTCCTGCCGGTGGTCAGCCGGGGAACATGCGACCGAAAGGCCGTCGCCCTCACCTTCGACGACGGCCCCGATCCGCTGACCACACCGGAACTGCTGCGGCTGCTGAAAAAACATCGGGCTACTGCGACGTTCTTTGTAATCGGTCACCGGGTCGTCAAGTATCCTCAACTGGTCAGAGAAATCCTCGCGCAAGGGCATAGCCTGGCCAATCATTCTTTTCACCACGACATGCTGGGCGCCTTTCGAAGTACCCAAACGATGGAGCACGAAATTGAGGCCACCCAGCGTGCCTTGAAGGACCTCGGCATCGTCGCCCTGGCCTACCGGCCGCCCATGGCCATCACCTCCCCGCAATTGCGCCGGGTCATGCGACAAGGAAGGCATGTTCGTCGTCAATTTCAGCTGCCGGGCCTGGGATGCCGGGAATCGACGGGTAACCAATCTGGCACGAAATATCTTAAGACGCGTGCGCGCCAATGACATTTTGCTCTTGCACGACAACCTGCCCCACCCTTCTCTGCTGCCCCGCTGGGTCGCTGAGGTCGACCTGGTGCTAAGGGGAATCCCGGAGAAAGGCTTGGAGATCCTTCCGCTCGCGGATTTGATCAGGCGGCCGGTGATGATCGCTGCAGCAGGGTACCACGATGAAATTCATCACGACCCGAACCGCGGGCATCCACAGCCTTAGTACCCACCGGCGCAGGTCCAAACCCAGTTCTTCCCCCTCGGTATGCAAAAAGACGAAATTCAGCGGAATATCGAATATCGAACAAGGAACCGCAGAACGTCAAAGGATTGAGGGAAATCCAGCTTTGAAGATTTGTGGTGGGCATTAAAACTGGACAGCAAAATCCAGGAAGACTTCATCATTCGGATTTCTTTGTTCGATATTTGAAATTCATTTCTTCACGTGAAGGAAGGTAGCTGCTCGATTTCTCGCATAAAATGAATGATGATTTCTGCCGAAATGTACTACGTTTCCGCCTGGCGGTCGAAACGGCCGAAGCGGGTCCAGGCGATGGCCATGGTCACCACAAAGAACGCGGTCAGGGAGAGCAGTTCGTGCCGGACCGAACCCAGGGTGCCGTCGCGCACCGCAATCTCCACCAGTGCATTGAGTCCCCAGGCTAAAGGCGAGAACAGGCTGATCGTCTGCATGAGCGGGGGCATAACGTAGACCGGGACCATGGTGCCGCCGAGCGCGGCGGCGCAGACCACCGAGACCGCTCCGAACATGTTGGCCTGCTCCAAGGTGTGGGCGAGGGTGCCGAGCATCAGGCCATAGCCGCATGCCGCCAGGGCGATCATCGTAACGGTAACGACCAAGGCGGCGGTGTCGGAGCCAAGGCTGAGAACAGGTGTCCCCAGCAGGGGCAGACCGGTTTTTCCCATCAGGACGATGAACAGGAATTGCACCCAGCAGACGGTGACGTAGGCGCCCAGTTTTCCAGCCAGCAGGGTGAGATAGGGAACCGGCAGCGTTCTCAGGCGGGCGAGGGTGCCGTCCTTGCGTTCCCGGATGATGGTGCCTCCCAGGGGGAGCACGATGAAAAAGATGCCGAATACCGACCATGCCGCGACGTTTTGCTGCACCGATGTCGGCAATTTCCGCAAACTGCTTTGTGCTGCCACGACATCCAGCAAACGTCGGTTGCCCCAGCCCGGATCCATTTGAAATTTGGGGAAGGTCGCCGGGTCCAGGGGTATTTGGTCGGCAAGGGCACTCAGCGTCTGCTCGAGCTGGGCCGGCAATGATGCCGCCAGGGTCCTGGCTTTCATTTCCATTTCCATGGCCAGGAGCATCAATTTCAGAGCATTCAAGAGGGAAGAGCGAAAGGCGCCCTGGACCAGGGGATCAAAATAAACCGGCACGTGGGGCAGGGGCAGGGCGCCCTCTCCCGAGCGGCCGGAGAAGGCATCCGAAATTTGTTCGATGGCGCGGGCGCGAACCGCTTCCGTGAGCCCTGCCGGAATGACGATACAGACCTGGTACCGGCCCTTGTCGACCAGGGCCCTGGCCTGGTCGGACCCTATCGCCTGCCCGTCCAGCGACGTGATCAGCGTCACGGATTCGAGGGCCTCCAGTTCTTTCCGGATGAGCTTGCCGAAATCCTGGCGATCCTGATCGATGAAGAGGATGTCCATGTGGGGCGTGCCCGTCGCCTTCAGCACGTTTTCCTGGACCAGCGAAACCACCACGACCAGCACGGTGGGCATGATAAAAAGAACGAGCAACCCGGCCCGGTCGCGGTAGAGCAGGCGCAATTCCTTGAATAGGGTGGCAAGGAAAGGCTGCATGCTCAATCCCGCAGGTCTTTTCCGGTCAACCGGAGAAAGAGCTGGCCAAGGTCCTTGCAGTCCGGATGCGCTTGTGCCAGTTGCTTCGGGCTGCCTTGCGCGATGATGCGGCCTTCGTCGATAACGGCGATGCGAGAGCAGATCTTCTCGGCTTCTTCGATATAGTGCGTGGTATAGAGCATGCTGACTCCGGAGCGGCTCAGTTCAGAAAGCCGGTCTAAGATCATGTTGCGTGATTGCGGGTCGACTCCCGCCGTCGGTTCGTCCAGGAAGAGCAGCCGGGGTTGATGCAGCAGGGCGACAGCCAAATTGGCCCGTCGTTTCATGCCTCCGGAAAACGCGTCAATGCGGCCGTGAGCGCTGTTTGAGAGGCCCACAATTTCCAGGCAGGCATCGATGCGCTCCTGCAATGCGCGCCCCCTGATGCGATACATTCTGCCGAAATACGACAGGTTTTCAGCAGCCGTCAGGCTTGGATACAAGGCGATGTGCTGCGGAACCAACCCAATGCATTGCCGTGCTTTCCTGGGGTGTTTGAAAAGATCGGTACCGCAAATGTGCACGCTGCCGGAATCCGGGGCCAAAAGCCCGGTCAACAGGGAGATGGCCGTTGTTTTTCCCGCACCGTTGGGTCCCAGCAGTCCCACGATTTCCCCGGGCCCCATGGACAAACTGAAGGATGCGAGAGCGGGAGTTGGCATATGCGGATACGTCTTGGTGAGTCTCTCGGCCCAAAGGAGGCTCGTATGGGGAGATGGTTCCTGAGGCGCGATGCCCGCCGTCCTCGAGTCGTGGTTCGTTCGCCGAAAGCGGTCGGGGTTCGCTGCGGTCGCTTGTGCCTGGCTGGTTGGGCGAGATTTTTTTACCTAAATTCACTTTGCAATATCCCTGCGCAACCCATATAATTACCCACTTAATTGATGGCAGTCTGGCAGTTTAACGTGCATCTTTAACCTCAAAGCCTTGGTGAGTCAATCTTGCGGTTGACCGTTGGTGTTGATCTGAGTGAGTACTCCGGGAGCGAGGGTTCAGGGTTCACAAAAGAGGCCGCCTCGCCGGGATCTAAGCGCTCACCGGCCCGATCTCGTGCCGTGCTCCGGGCGGGCCGAGGATGAGAGCGCCTGGTCTCATGGCTTTGAAGCCTGAGACGTGGGTATAGTCGTTTAGGCTGATAACCTTCATTGTGGCAGACTTGGGAATTAACCGCAGAGCACGCTGAGATCGCATAGAAAACCAAAGATTCTCTCTGCGGCCTCGGTGTCCTCTGCGGTGGAAAAATAAACATTTGGACCTTAACGAGCATCATTGCAGCTGCCGCAGGAATAATAAGCGAGTACATGGTAAAGGTATGAAGATTCTCCTCGTGAACCCGCCCAACTGCGGGAGAAGCATCCCCGAAGAAGAATACGGGATCGATACGATCAAGATGCTTTTCAGAGGCGAGCCCATGGCACTGGAAGTCATCGCCGGGAATTTGGACGGGCATGACGTCGCCATAGCCGACTTGAAAGCGACTCCGAATATACTGGAAGAGACCCTCGACGACTTTGAACCCGACCTGGTCGGTTTCACCGGCGTGGTCTGTGAAGCCAACACCGTGTTGCGATTGGCAGCAGAGGTCAAGCGCAACCGCGATGCCCTGGTCGTGGTGGGGGGCCATCACGCCTCGTGCGATCCCATGTTTTTCAACCATGCTGCCGTCGATTACATTGTCGTGGGCCTGGGCAAGCTCAGTTTCAGGGAACTGGTCGACGCCATCGCCAACCGGACGGTCAGCTCCGGGATCGCGGGCGTCGCGAAAACCAATCCGGGCGGGAGCCTGAATTACGTCCGGCGGGCCTATTCCCACGAGGATCTCGTTGATGACCGTCCTCCCCGCTACGACCTGGTCGCTGCACACAGAGACCATTATGTGATAAGTGGGCTGGGCGGGAAGGTTGGTTTCGTCGCCACGGCCTATGGCTGTACGCACCGATGTATTTTCTGTTCCATCCCGAGTCTGACCGGCGGGCGCTACCTCACCCACCGGCCGGCAGCGGTCCTGCGTGACATGAAGCTGCTGGAGGAGGTCCCGATCATTCGCCTGGTGGATGCGAACACGTTCGGTGATCCCGGAGAGTGCCCTCCAACTGGGCCAGTGTATTCTTGAGTCAGGGTTGAAAAAAGCGACTCATCGCTGATGTGCGGGCGGAGACGGTGAGCCGGCATCCTGACTTGCTCCGGTTGTGGAAACAGGCCGGGCTGACGGCGGCCGTCATCGGCTTTGAGGAGATCACTGATGCCGGGCTGGAGCGGTTGCAGAAGCGAAGCTCGGTTGCCCTCAACCTCGAGGCCTTGGGCATACTCGAGGACCTGGGCATCCGGGTCATTGCTGATTTCATCGTGACTCCGGAATACACCGAGGCGGATTTCGAAGCTTTGGAGCGCTTTGTGGCGTCGCATGCCATCGACCTGCCGCTGCCGTCGATTCTGACGCCCTTGCCCGGGACCCCGTTGTACCGGGAAATGAGACACAAAATCACCATCCACGACCTGGACTATTATACCTTTACCAATGCCGTCTGCCCCACGCGCATGGAGCCCAAGCTTTTCTACCAGGCCTATGCGGCGATGCTGAAGCGTTTTCTGAAGCATATATCCCACGAGTGAGAGAAAAGATCATGGATGTATTTATCAACGATGTATCGGCCGTTCTTCCCAACAGCCCGGTGACAAACGATGCCATCGAGGATGTTCTTGGAAAAGTGCGGGGGGTATCCTCCAAAGCCAAACGACTGGTGCTCAAAAGCAATCAAATCACCCGCGATATTACGCCCTGGACGCCGAATCGGGTCGCCTGACCCATACCAATGCCCAGCTCACGGCGGAGGCGGTCCGCAGGCTGCAGCCCTATGAAGGGTATGTCCCGGGTGACATTCAATGCCTGTGTTGCGGCACCACGAGTCCGGACCTGTTGTTGCCCGGCCACGCCCTCATGGTACTGGGGGAATTGGGAATCCCTGCGTGCGAGGCGGTGACGACCGCCGGCATTTGTCTTGCCGGAATTACAGCGTTTAAATATGCGTGCATGAGTGTCGCTGCCGGCCTGACTTCGAACGCGGTGGCCACCGGTTCCGAACTATCCTCTTCGTACATGCGGGCGCAATTCCTGACCCCGTTTTACGATGGGGTTGCCGACCTCGAGACGCGGCCGGTGCGCGCTTTTGACGCCGATTTCTTGAGGTGGATGCTTTCGGACGGAGCCGGTGCGGTGTTCTTATCCGCAGGCAAAAGGAAAGACGGACTTTCCCTGAAGGTGTCATGGGTCGATGTGATCTCTTACGCTGGCGTTCTGGAGACGTGCATGTACGGCGGCGGGATGAAGCGGGCGGACGGCAGCATTGTCGGCTGGCGGCAAACCGAAGCGTTCGAACCGGAAGCGATGCCTCATCGCTTTTCAGTCCGGCAGGATATCAAGCTCCTCGATGCGAACATTGTGCGAACCATGGGGGATGCTCTTTCGCAAGTCGTTCAGAAGCACCGTCTCCATCCCGACCAGGTGGATTGGTTCCTGCCCCACTATTCGTCGGCCTATTTTCGCCCGAAATTCTACGATGAAATGAAACGGATCGGATTTGAAGTGCCCGAGAGCAAGTGGGTCTCGAATCTTTCGGAAAAAGGGAATACCGGAAGCGCCGCCATTTTCATCATCCTGGAGGAGTTGTTTCACTCGGACAAGCTCCAGCCCGGCCAGAACCTGCTTTGCTTCATCCCCGAAAGCGGGCGGTTTTCCCACGGCTTCGCCTGGCTCACAGTCGAAGCATAGCAGCGGGAAACCGCTTCTCCCGTCTATCGGCCGATGACGACCATGCCCCAGTCACCGGTTTCCCCTTGTTTCAAGCAGGCGATCCGGGGATTTTCATGGAACGCGCGTCCGCCTTCGAACTGCGGCAACGATGCGCTCAGGAGTTGCTCCGTTCTCAGCAGGAGCAGCGCTGCGGCAACGTCCATGCCCATGCTGGTAGGGAAGGTCCCGTAGAGGTGAGCGAAAGACGCATGCACGCGAATCTGCCCCATGAAGTCGGTGTTCCTGCAATGGCCGCTATGCAGGATCGGTGTGTTCGGGATGAGTACCCCATCTTCTCGGCACGCCCTCCCCATATGGACATGATGCACGAAGGGGCATCGGATGTCTTGCGCCCCCAGCCGGGTGAGAACAAAAAACGCGCTTCCTTCGCCGACCGGCACCGCCCTTTGGCCCCCGTCCCCATTATTTAAATCCCGGCAGTTCAGAGAGGCCTCGTGGAGGGCTTTTGAAAAACAGTCGATGCTGCCGACCAGAACCGTTTCGGTGCGGCCCTCTTCGAGCCAGTCGAGCGCCGTTTGAAAAGCGAGCGGCACGGACAACTCGTACTGGTTGATCGAGAGGCTTGGCCCCCGGATCTTCAGCAGCATCGAAATGTATGCTGCGGCAGCATTCTGCACCGAATTCGAAAACAAAATGGGCGAGAGCGCGAGGTCGGTTGCCGCGACGTCGGCGGCTTGCAGGTCCAAGGTGTTTGCCGTCGGCCCCATCCCGGTAGCGACGATAAGACCGGTATTTTCCGGCAACCCGCTTACCCATCGCCGCATCTTCGAGGGCGAGATGACAGGCCAGAATGGCCATTCGGGCATAGTGGTCCACGCGGCGCAGGGTCCGGGGCGGGACCAACTTATCCAGCAAGTCGGTCCTCGCCGTGAACGCCGGGACGGCAGACCCTTCGGCGCTCGAACCCGAGGCTGCGGGATCCGAATCAGGAGCGGGGTGGCTGCGAATGGCTTCTTCCAGGCTTGACAGCCGGCAGCCGAACCCCCCGACGACACCGGCTCCCCTGATGAAAGTTTTCATGCGCCTCTTCCCGTGGTGAAAACCAACACGCTGTTGTTGCCCCCGAACGCCAGGGTCTGGGAAAGCGCAGTGGAGCCGCTAGATCTCGGTGGGTTCCATGACGGGATGGACCGGCAACTCGGGGTCGGGAGTGGTAAACCCATTGTTTGCGGGGATCTTCTGTTGTTCAAGAGAAGCGACCGTGAAAGCCGCTTCGATGGCGCCCGCAGCCCCGAGCGTGTGGCCGGTATAGCCCTTGGTCGACCCGAACGGTACCCCCGGAAACATTTGCTGGAAAAAGAAAGATTCGACCCGGTCGTTTTCGCGGGTGCCGGTCCCGTGCGCATTGATAAAGGCGATGTCCGACGGGGAGCAACCGGCCGCGGTGAGGGCATCCTGCACGGCAATGCGGAGCCCGCTGCCTTCCGGATGCGGCGCGGTGAGGTGGTAGGCATCGGCCGCCGTTCCGTAGCCCGCGAGAAAAGCCCGGGCCTTCCTGCCCCGGTTCGCCAGCATGGCCTCTGACTCAAGCACCATCATCGCGGCCCCTTCGCCCAGGTTCAGACCGTTGCGATGCAAATCAAAGGGTTTGCAGGCGGTGGTGTCGCTGTTCAACAGGGCCGCAAACCCGTAATACGTGACTTCGTAGAGGGCGTCCGTGCCTCCGGCAAGGACCACATCGCATCGTCCCGAGCGAATCCAGGTCCCGGCCAGGCCAATGGCATCGCCCCCGGCAGAGCACGCGTTGACGATCGTGACATGCGGTCCCGAGAGCTCGAAATGACGGGTGAGCCATTGCGCCGGGTTGACGATCAGGAAACGCTCGGCCGGCGACAAGGAACTGCAATCGATCCCGATCAAGTCTTTCTGGAGGGCTCGGTTGCTCACGCCGCTGCCGACATTGGTGCCGATCACGACGCCGACCCGTTTTTTCCGCAGCGCCGCCGGGGTCAGACCGGCATCCGTGAGCGCTTCATGCGTTGCCGTCAAGGCCAGGCGGACGGCTCGGACCATTGCCAGATTGGGGGAATCGGAAGCCGGCAGAAACCGATCGGGCACTTCAAAGACCGGATGCTGCGCCCCGGGAAGCGAGCGCGGCGGCGCGGGTATCGGGGCCCGGCTGAAAAGGGCCTCCATGCAGTCAGGGAGATCCCTGCCGGCGGCGCAGATACAGCCCATGCCGCTGACGGAGACAGGCCGCTGGCGGTTCATGCCCCCTGCCTTTTTTCAATGAATGCGCAAATGGTGTTCACGCTTTGAAGAATCGAGCGGCCCTCACTCTGGTTCTTGATAACGACCCCGAAATGTTTCTTGAGCTGGAAGACCAGTTCGACGGCGTCGATCGAGTCCAGCCCGTACCGGTCGCCAAACAGCGGCTCGTCGTCACCGATTTCTTCCGGCAGGACCTGATCGAGGTTCAGGTCTTCCACGATGAGTTTCTTGAGCTGGTCTTTGAGGGTCATGCCGCCGATCATGCCGACACCTGGTCCATGCGTGCCAGGAGATCCTGATAGAGGCGGGTTTCCTTGTCCGCACATTGCCGCAGGATCGCCGCCAGCGCGGCATAAGTCTCCGTTTCACCGGCGCGCTGCTTGCAAATCCGCGACCCGATGAGCGCAAACTCGCGCCACAGGTCCCCCACCTCGGTCATGCGGTCAGACAGCCGCTGAAGATGGTCATCGTTCAGGAGGCCGGCCGCCTCCTGCAAGAAGGCGGCGTAGATGAAGCGAAACCCACCGCCGCCGGTCCCGATCTCCTCCTGCATCCGGATGACCTGCCCCAGGCGGAGCGCGGCCTCGCGCGCCTCCATCTTGTGCGCCCATGATTCGACATTTTTTGCCAGGTATCGAATGCCCTTGACCCCCAGAAACGGTCCCGGGGCCTTCAGCATGGTGCGGCAAACCTCTTTGATCCCCCGGCGGACCGCTTCGGAGAGGTTCGGCTGCGAAGGCACATGGGTCACATAATACATCCGGCCTTTGGGCGGCATCGGGCCGCGGGCAAACCGGGCCTTCATCAGGTCGTCATGCGGGCAGAGAACGGGTTCGGGGAAAACCGGGTCGCTGACGAGGTAGCTGCCGTTTTGTTTGCCGAACACGACCAGGTTGTGCATGTTGAAGTGGAACCGGTACCGTCTGGGGAAGTAACTCAGCCAATAGGCTCCGGTGCGGCACCCGACCGGGACCGCGTCGACCAGTTTCTGGTCCAGAACCGCCATCGCTTTTTCGGGGCTTCTGAATTTTTCCCAGGCAAGCGAAACGCCCAGGCGTTTGACGGCCCGTTTCATGATGCCGCCCGTGCGGACTCTGAATGCCGTAAGGGGCAGGCGATTGATGCGGATAAATGGGAAATAACCGAAAAAGAGGCCGGAACCAATGCCGAAAACCATCGACTCGCTGATGTTCAACCCGTAGTGGTACAGCAAATTCGTAAGAACACCGGTCTCGCAGTGAGCCGATTGACGGTGGTTGAAAGGTATTTCCATGTCAGAGCTATTCCTGGTCCAGTAAATTAACGTCTGCTTCGGGGATTTGCTTGAATTCCGCGAGGGTAAGGCCGAATAGATCGGCGTATCGCTGCATGATCTCCGGTTTTAGCCGGTTGAAAACCGAGGGCTTGAGATGGCGCTTCACGCGCCAGCGGGGCAGGCGAACATAACTGGCGGCCAAGCCGACCGTCATGAGATGCCTGGCCAAATGATAGGCCAGGGGGCTTCGCTTGCCATCCCTGACCAGGCGGGCTTCGCTCTTGATATTTTCAGCAATCACTTCCCATGCCTGGGCGTTGGCGATATTCTTCGGTTCCCACCCCAGGCTCGGAACGCCAACGTAGCGGCCGTTTTCATCGATAGCGTAAGTGATCTCCCGCATCCCCAGGTTCAATCCTTCGTCCTGGGGCACGTCTCGCTGCTGCATGCTCTATTCCTCAATGGCACCCACTCTTATTGCCGGGCCGCTTCATGAAGACCGGTTGCTTATCCTGCGGGAAGCGGCCGGATTGCGAACCGGGCTCTCTCTAACACAGCCGTCCCCACCGGCTTTCCAAACCAGCGTAAAATAACCTCAATCATTCATATTAGCTTGGGGCAACCCAATACACAATCATTATTTTTTGAATACCATTACGGTAATTTTACCCCGCATGGGTGTCAATGGAACAGCGTCTTCATCTTAAAGAGCAGCGTCAGATTCCCCTCGACGGTGAATTTGCGGCTCAGGAAAGCCGTTTGACCGTCGAGTTCACCTCTTGATATCGCCAACCACACGCTCGCCGGTGTCTTGATGACCACGTCCGGGCTGTCCGCCGGCCCTTCAGCATAGGTGCAGGTCCCATCTTCGATTCTTAAATGAGCGCTGAAGACTTCTTCACCCGACACCTGGAATTCGTAAACGGCATGCAACCCCTTCGCCGCCGACCGATCAAGGATGGCGGGCATGATCTGCAAGAGTTCACGGCAGGTTTTGGCAGGCGAGGACCCATCGGGGGTCGGTTTCGACTTGGGGGTTCCCCTGAGGGAACGCTTCTTGGCGTACTCCGCCGTCAATTCCTTCATCCATGCCTTGCGGAGTTCCGGGTCGCGGGGGGCCGTCGTTTCCCGCTGCTGCTGGAGATAGGCTGCAAATCCTTGATTCAATCCGGTCTCTTCCCAATAGTCGAAATCGTTCTTCATCACCGCATCGCGGTTTTCGCGGATGAGGGCGGACATGAAGTGGTAATATCGAAGGTCCATTTCCGTTGCCGGATAGCGGCGCTTTTCCCTGATCGCCCGCGCCAGGTCCCCTGCAAGATCCTCTGCACGAGCCGCCACCGCATCTTTGCCGACGAACCCTCCGGGCACGGTCGCCAAGGCGGTCAGACTCCCCACGGGAAACGCCCCGTAGACGCGGAGCATTCCAGCCAGATAATCCGCGACTTGGGTTTCACCAGCCCCGGCCGAGACCGATACGGCCAGCCCCGGTTTCCATGTGGGTCGAGGCCGATGGCCCAGAACCAGGCTGCGATCCAGGAACGTCTTCGTTTGGGCGGTGACATGAAAAAAATAAACCGGGGATGCGAGAATGACTGCGTCGGCGGCGAGCAGTCGATCGAGGATGGCCGCATGATCGTCAGGCACCCAGCATTTGCCGTTTTCAATGCAAAAGCCGCATCCTACGCAGTATTCGATGACGTGGTCGGCGAGATGGATGACCTCCAGTCTTAGCCCGAGCCGGTCCAGGGAATCCCCGATCATCGCCAGCATCAACGCTGTATTTCCAGCGCCGGTGTGCGGCGAACCATTCACGGCCACAACAGAGAGGCTGCTTTGCATGCGCTTTCCTTCCTCATGAAAATTTTGGGTATCGGGTTCAAAATGTCTATCGGCATAGCCTCTGGGCGTTGCGCCTTGCGGCAGCGCCAACCCCGACTTCTTCGGGCAATGGAGTGGGCATATCTCGTTGGCCGGAATTCCGATGCCCAGCATGAGCGCAACGGGGATGACGACTTCAAATATTCTTCATGATGACCGCCGCAAAAGTGCCGCCGGACGAGATGCCGTTGATCAGGCCGTAACGGATGGGAACCCGGGTTTCGGCTTTAACGACGAAGTGCAGCGGCGAGATCGGTTGGGAGAGCCCCAGGGTGGGGGCCGGGGTTTGATTTTGGATGGACAACGCCATGGCTGCCGCGCGCATCCCGCCGGACGAAAAACTTTCGCCCAGTGAGCCTTTGATGGCGCTGATGCGGGGTTGACGGCCCGGCTGGGCGAAAACCGCGCCCAAGGCTTCGGCCTCGAGTCGATCCGACCGGCGCCCGCCGTTGGCGGCCGCGCAGACATAATCGATGTCGTCGGGAGCGATCCGGGCGGCCGCCAGGGCCCTGGTCATGGCCAGGGACGGCCCGGCCGGGTCCGTCGGCCAATCGTTGGGGCCGGCCGGTGCGGCGCTCAGACCCCAGCCCGCGATTTCGCAGTAGGGGATGGCCCCCCGGGCTTCGGCGCTTTCCAGGGATTCGAGGCAGACAATACCCGCGCCCTCGCCGACAATGGTGCCGTTGCGCCGGGCATCGAAGGGCCGAATCCCCTCCGGCCCGCCTTTCTGGGGAGAAAGGGTGCGGAAGTGGGTCAGCACGTTAAAATAGAATTCCGAAATGATCTCGCCGCCGCCCGTGAGAATGACCTCGGCGCGCCCCCGCCCAATCTCGGCCGCGGCATAGGCCATGGCCGTCTCCGCCGACACCTCGCGGTGGTTGACGGTGGTGTTGACACCCCGGACGCCCAGTTCGATGGCCGCATGTCCGGCCGGCGCGTTCATCACGACGTTTGGCACGAGGATGGGGTTGGCCCGCCTGGGGCTGTCGGTGAAGAGCACCTTTCCGAATTGAGCGGCTACATCGGTACCGCCGAAGCAGGTCCCCAGCACAACACCCACCCGGTCCCGGTTGTGCGGACCGATTTGAAAACCGGCGTCGTCGAGGGCCATGCGCGCCGCTGCGGTGGCCATTTGCGACAACCGATCCATGCGCCGCAGGGTTGCGGGACGGATGAAATCCTGCGGGGTGAAGTCCCGGACCTGAGCCCCCAATTTGGCATCAAAGCGGGCGGTGTCGAAAAGGGTGATGGGTCGAATGCCGGAAAGGCCGCCGAAGAGCTGCCGCGTGAAAACATCCTTGCCCACGCCGAGCGGCGTGACCAGACCGACACCGGTCACCACTACCCGCCTAAGCATGGGGAACCCCGAATCGGTGAATTTGCCGAAAACCACCACGGTGTTGTTGCCTCCGAAGGCAAAGGAGTTGGAGAGCACGATGTTGATGTCGGACGCACGGGCGCCGTCCGTAACGAAATCCAGGTCGCATTGGGGGTCGGGTGTCTCGAGGTGGATCGTCGGCGGAATGAAGTGGTGATGGATCGCCAGCAGCGCCGCCACCCCTTCGATGGCGCCGGCGGCCCCCAGGGTATGGCCGATCATGGACTTGGTCGAGCTGACCGGTATCTGATAGGCCCGCCGGCCAAAAACGGCCTTGATGCCTTTGGTTTCCATCAAATCATTGGCCGGTGTGGCCGTACCGTGGGCATTGATATAATCCACCGCCTCCGGGGCGATGCCGGCATCTTCGAGGGCGCGCCGCATGGCGAGCGCGGCCCCGGCCCCTTCGGGGTCCGGAGCGGTCATGTGGTGGGCATCGCAGCTGACTCCGTAACCCAGGATCTCACCGTAAATATGGGCTCCCCGCTGCCGGGCATGCGACAACGCTTCCAGAATCATGATGCCGGCGCCTTCGCCCAGGGAAAGCCCTTGCCGGTTTTTATCAAACGGCTTGCAGTACTCCGGGTCCACGGCCTGCAAGGCGTTGAAGGCCGCATAGGTGATCCGGCACAACGGTTCGGTGCCGCCGCAGATGACGACCGGCGCCATCTTTGCCTGGATCAGATCACGGGCGTAACCGATCGCGGTGGCCCCTGATGAGCAGGCGGTCATGAAGGTGGTCTTGGGCCCCATGAGCCGCAACTGGGAGGCAATCCGGTCGGCCGAGGAGGCGCAGCCGAAGGAAGCAAACCGGGAATAGGCCGCTCCCCGGCCCGCGCCCAGGAGATAGTCCCGGTAAACCGTCTCGCATTCAAGCATCCCGCCGGCCCCGCCCCCAATCACGACGCCCATTTCGCCCCGCAATTCGTCCGGCCCCTCGAAAAGCCCGGCATCGGTGAGGGCCTCGATGGTCGCCGCCATGGCCATGCAGTCCGCACGGGACATGCGCTTGAGGGAAAAGCGGCGCGGAATCATCTCACGGGGGGCGAACTGTTGTACCTGGCCGCCGTTGTGGGTTCGGTGGTCGGTGGTATCAAAGACGTTCACCGGGCCGATGCCGCAGCGGCCGGCCTGCAGGGCGCGGGAAAACTCGGGCGCACTCCGGGCGATGGCATTGACGGTCCCAAGTCCGGTGACAACGACCCGGTTCTGCTCCATAAGCCTCCGGCCGAAATTGGTCCGCGCCGATAACCGATTCACGGTCACGACACTTTCAGATAGAACAGGTAAATTCATCTTAAGATCAGGTGGTGCTTTGCGCCTCGGCGGCAAAAGGTCTTTTTAATAACTAGATGTCTCCCGGGTGTCAAGGTCATATCGTTCGGAATTCACTGGATCGACCTGCAAGGCCTTCAGACAGTTTCCTTAGAATCCATGATTCACATTCGGCTGGGTAGCTTTTCTTTCACGAATTCATGGAAGTGATGATACTGGGCCAGAAAGGTGAAGGCCCGCCGCATGAGCTTCGGATTGATCTTCCATGTTTCGACCAGGCTTTTGACGAACAGGGCCCGCACCGACGGCGTCGCCAGGACCAGGAAAAAGGAGATCATCCGGATGCCGTGGAAAAACTGCTTCGGGTCAAATTTCTTGGTGACATACAGCGGACTGAAGTACGCCACCTGCCGCAGCCAGCCCACCAACCTTTCGTAGAATCCTACTGGATCGTACAGCTTTTTGAAGAGGAGGCAGTATCCGGTTAGAAGCTCTTCACGGCTCATCTGTTTCGGGATAATGTTCGTATAAAGCTGCCATTCTCCGGAAAAATCCCCGCCGAGAAGACGATTCTCTTTCTCGAGTTTTTGATAGAGCGGCGTATGCCGGGGTGCGTTCAGAAGGCTGATGCCAACAATCGGGCTTTGGGTCCGGGTGAAAAAATCATCGAGTTCGCCAAAGGTCCTTTCATCGTCATGGTCAAATCCGACGATCATGCCGAGGAAGGGCATGATGCCGTAGCGGGAGATCCGGTTGATGCGCTCGAAGATGTCATGTTTGAGATTGTGGAATTTCTTCACTTCCTCGAGGCTTTCCCGGCGAATCGTCTCCACGCCGAGAAAGAGCACGGAGAAACGGGCGTCGGCGCACATCCGGAGCAGGTTGTCGTCGTCGGCGATCTCCACGGTGATCTGGGTGGAAAAGGAAAGGGGGCGGGACTGGGCGGTATTCCAGGCGATGATGGCGGCCAGTAACGTTTCCGTGAAGGCCTTATCAGCCAGGAAATTGTCGTCGGAGAAAAAGACGGTGCGGGCTCCGATGGCATGGGCCTGCCGCACTTCCGCCATGACCTGATCGACGGATTTGGTCCGCGGTTTTCTGCCGACGTACTGGATCACGTCGCAGAACTCGCAATTGTGAGGGCAGCCGCGGCTGGTCTGAACATTGATGTTAAGGTAATCGTCGGTGTCAATGAGGGACCAGTCCGGCGCCGGGCTGTCTGTTAAATTGATATAAGTCTGCTGGTGATAAACGGGTTTTGCCCTGCCACTGATCCACTCCTCGAGAAACACCGGCCAGGTGTATTCGGCCTCGCCGATGAAATGATAGTCCGCAAGATGGCCGCATTGGTCGTGGTTGATGCTGGCGTAGGTGCCGCCGAGGGCGACCTGAACCCCCCGCTTGCGGAATCCTTTGCAGATCTCCTGGATTCTTTCTGCATGCAGGGTGGCGCCCGTCACGGCGACGAGATCACAGGGCATGTTCCAGTCCAGCGAGGAGACGTTCTCATCACACAGGACATACTCCACGTCGATGCCAGGCGTGGTCAGGGCCATAAGGGTGGCCAGGGCGGCGTTGGGCATGAGGGTTTTGGCTCCCAGGAGTTCGACCGTCCCCTGCATGGACCAGAAATTACCCGGGTGCCTGGGGGCAACCAGGTAGATGCGTTTAAAATGGTTTCCGCTTCCGTACCGCTTCGTCTTCACACCGAGCATTCCAACCCGTCTTTCGCTATTGTTGAGCTTCTTCTTCCTATATCACGATATCCGCAAAGTCACCGTTTAACGAGACCAGAATGGCATCCAGGTCGCGGGCTTTGCAAATCACTGCCATATCAGTTGAATCTTGAGGGATGTGATCTTTAAGCCTTGGGATTTCATGACCCGCATCACCCAAAGCACGAATCACGGAACCGGAAACACAGTGGTCGGCAAAGAATCTCAGTCGCATCAGACCGCCACTTCGAATTCTGCCGGGTCACGCGCATCATCCAGGCAGGCCATGATCTGTTCGGCCCTCAGATCGGGAAACTCTCTGAGAATCACTTCAAGGGGAATGCCTGCTGCCAGGTAACCAAGCACCAGGCTCACGGGAATCCTTGTCCCTTTGATGCGCGGTTTGCCTTTCAGCACATCAGGCGTGCTCACGATGTGATCTTTCCAGTTAACGGTCATTTGTTCCTCCGCAGAGCTTCAAGCCTTCTGGAGATTCCAAAGGCCTGTTGGCGGCCTTTTTGTTTCGTCTTATCGTCTCGACACATCCATTCCGACGAATTCATCAATTGTAACAGATGACAATGAATTGAATCGCAATCTCCTCAAAACGGGGTTCTCCCGGAAATATGAGATACGGTCACGGTCCAGCCCGGAAAGCAACTGGGGGATTGCCCCCCGCCATTAATAAAGCGAAGTCCGCCGCGAAAGAGGCGTAAAACTTGACCGTATAGGAATTTCCATTTTTCGACAGGATTAACAGGATTATCAGGAAGCGAGTCCTTAATCCTGCAAATCCTGTAAATCCTGTCAAAGAAAGTTCGCCCGAAGGGCGCTAAGTTCACAGCGACGGCGTTCCCCTCTGTCCGCAAGGAATGCGCATGCGCCACCATCAGTACCAGGAAAGCCGCCACACTCATGTCTATGGCTGCCCGGCAAAACGCAATACCCATCGCGACGGCAAATCAGTTTATGTCATGCACCTCGAGGATTGCCCGCAACAGAAGGACTGTGCACCCGAAAGCGTTCTCGCCCCTCTGGTCTACATCAAATCCGATACCGACCCGCGACTCTATCCCCCCATCCCTCGCGACAGTCAGCGCTTTAAAGAGCTCTACAAAGAGCGCAGCGCCACCGAGCGCTGCAACGCCCTCAATGACACCTGCAAACTGGATCGATCATGCCGAAACGCCAGCTATGGACTGATTCGCCTGACTCTGGCGAACATCGTCGAACATGCCGTGGTGCGCAATCTGGAAGCCGTGAAACGGTCCTCCAGGAAGAAGCTCCTGGCCCAGACCCTGAGCATGATCGGCATCATTTACCGCGAGGAATTCTTCAACAGCGGATAACGATAGGAGTCAAAATGTAGGATTGCTGCTGCCAAACTGAATCAAAATAACCTTCGCCCGGCCGAAAGCCCCTTTCGGACCGAACACCCGAGCTGTTCCCCTTGTTTCCGGAATGCCCCGCAACTCGACCCAGGATCACCCGTTTTGACCGACCTCCGACCGTCTATCCCCACCCAATGCCCCCCCAAACCACCGCAAAACACCCCCGCCACACCAACCCGAACCGCCTTCAACAACCAATGGGCTCTCGGATTTCAATTCCGAGAGTTCTCATATCAAAGGGTACGTCCCGGGAGTTAGAGAAAACGGCGGGCAGTACACGCATGCGGCCATCTGGGCGGCCATGGCCTTCGCTCGCCTGGGGGACAACCGGCGGGCGTGGGAGCTCTTTACCATGATCAACCCGGTGAACCATGCCCGATCAACCGAGGAGACCGCTACCTACAAAGTGGAACCCTACGTCGCTTCCGCCGACGTCTATGCGGTACCGCCGCATACCGGCCGCGGCGGCTGGACGTGGTACACGGGCTCGGCCGGCTGGATGTACCGGCTGATCGTGGAATCCCTCCTGGGGCTGAGACTCGAGGTGGATAAACTGCGTTTCAGGCCGTGCCTCCCTGCGGCTTGGAAGGGGTTCACGATGCACTACCGCTATCGGGAGACGGTCTACCATATCGCAGTCCTGCAAACGCCTGCCGGCGATGGTGCGATGCGCGTAACCGTGGACGGCATCGAGCAACCCGATAAGACCATCCCGCTTGTTGACGACCACAAGGAACACTGGGTTGAGGTGAGGATACCCGCCTCAGGCAGTTAGAATGGTGTTGCAAAGTGACCGCTCCAAGAGGTCTCCGAGATACCCAACATGATACCCAACTTGGTGTTTTATCTTCAGTCGAAATGCTGCTCAGCAAGTCTAAGCTTCCTCAAGAGCTTTATATGCTGCCTGCATTGGCTCGGAGAAGAACTCAATTCGGATTTTATCGAGGAGTTCAGAGGGGATGCTACCGAGATCGGGAGCATTTACTGTTGGAATCATAACCTGCTTTGCACCCGAATCCATAGCGACTCGAATGCGATCACCAAGACGCTCAACACGTCCCAGAACACCATGGATTGACATCTGCCCAAGCACGACAAAGCTCGGTGCAATGTTTTTGCCCACCATTGCAGAAAGCACGGCAACAAAAAATGCGACTCCAAGGTCTTCTGTATCTTTGCCCTGCATGGGGCTCATCACCTGAATGTTGAAGTCGTAGCTGCTAAAGTCCCGTTCCAAGCCGATCCGTCTCGCATTGCCACGCAGATAGTCAAACGCCATCCGGGCACTCTCCTTAATGGCTTTTGAGGTCGTCCCAATAACCTGAAACTTGCCCGATCCAGGCATGGCCGCGACCTGAATTCGAAAAAGAGCCATGCGATCTCCGGTGAGGTCATAACCGATCCCGAATACATCTCCAGGAGGAAGAGGACCTTCGGGGATCAGCTTTGTGACGCCCAGTTCAGTGCACTCAGCCAGATACTCGTCCCCGCTTTCCTTGTCAATAAAGGAGAGATTAACTCGTGAGAACTCGATAGGATTGATGCGTTTGAGCTGCTCCTTCACACGGCGGCGCACTTCGAGTGCGAACGAGACATATTGCGCCATTTCATCCTTCGAGCATTGGCCGTCCGGATGGATGAGCTTCATTAGCCCAGAGATGGTTCGCACGGCAGCCTTACGATCTCGTTGTCCCACATGGTTGCCGAATGCAAAATATCTATCATAAGCATCCGTGTAATTCATTGGACGCAAGCCATTGTGGAAAATCTCCGCAATGTAGTCTGCTATGAAGCCAAGATGTTTTGTAAAGTGCTCCGGTTTGAGCTTGGGCATTTCCCAGCCAGGCAAATAGGCGTGCCAACGGTCATGAAATGCCGTGTCGTTTCTAACCGTGTCCGGGAGTGGTGCAAACAAATGCGATGTTCGAGCAATCGATGCAATATCGGCATCGATATTTCCATTGAACACAATTCCCGCTTCCGCGGAAATCGTTCCTTTATCATCGCCCCGAGAGAAAGACCCCTGTTCCATATAGCCCTTGTACATCTGTTTGTCGGCTTCACTCTTAAAATGGGAACCCGCCACCTCGTCAAAAGCGACAACGTCGTAACGGACAACGAGCCCTGGCTTATCTTTTCTGTTCTTCCATCCGAATAGATCGGCAACGGAGCCCTGTCCTCCCGATAGGAGCATGACGTATGGGGACATTTCACGAAAAACGAAAGATTTTCCTGTTTCTCTGGGGCCAAGCTCTATCAGGTTGTAATTCTTCTCGACCATGGAAACCAGACGCAGCAAGCAAATTAGCTTACCGCGCCAGGTAAAATCGGGGTGGGTGGGCTCATATCCGACTGTACGCAGAAGAACATCAACCCATTCTTCTCTCGTGAATGACTGTCTGCCTTCGATGAACTCCTCAATCCGAGCGCTTGCAATCTGAATGGGCTGCATCCGGCTGAGAACGAACGGACGGGTTACCCCTCCGTGGACTAGAGATTCATCATAGGTGATTTGGGCGTTGGCCCACACGCCTCCAGTGAGTACCCGCTCATACTTGTGAACCAGGGACTCATCAATGTGAACCCGCTCCAATCCGGATGTGGCAAGCCGGGCCCAATACTTCCCCCCCTGGTCCTTTTCGTCGAAGATGACCGTGACGAGATCGATGAGCTTCATCGACCCGGTTCGCTGCAGCCTGGCTTTGATGAGCTCACCCTGGTCGGCTCGAACAACCCGTTCCGCAATTTCCTCCTTGACGCGAATCAACCCATTGGCGATTTCCTCGTCATCCGTGGATGAGCAGTATTTGCCAAGCAGGTATTCCAGAACGAATACAGGAATGCTGAAACCGACTTTGAGCTTCTGCACGAGATCTTTACGGACCACACGTCCTGGAAAGCTGGCTATCAGTTTTTCATCGAGTGAATCGATCTGTGCATTTGCCTCACACTGTCCGTTGAGACTACCATTCATCGATATCTACCTTCAGTATGATTTCCTCACGGGCGAGGAGCTCCTCATCATCTGCATCGAGAACTTCCACCATAAGTTTAGTACCGTAAGCAAGACCTGGTCTTGGTTCCACGAGCTGTAGCTGGACCGTTGCGGTCTTGCCGCCGGGCTCAACTATGATGGCGACTGCATGACGAAATACAAGCTTTCCTGAAGACGGCTCCCGGACCTTTACAGCAACCCTGCGGGCCAGCTTGGACCCGTCAGGATAAACAGTAAGTTGCCCTTGAGTTCCCGCTTCGACCTGAATGCGAGGCATTTCACTGGTAATATGTCCGACAGGTTTCAATACGACATGAATCTTGGCAGCCTTTGCCGGCCAATGAGCTACCAGGACTGGGATGATCAGTTCCTGCAGTGTCGCGCCACCGTGAAAATAGCCAAGACCGCCGTAGGTCCTGAAGGCGTTTATGCTGCGAGGAACCATGGCTTCCAGACCGGAGCATGGAACCGGCAGGTGGATCGCGCTCATGTGTTTAAGGTTTCGGCCGATAACTGCACGCCGAGAGCTCCAGAGCACTTCCCCGTCGGGCTTTGCGTCTTCAACTTCGTCCGCATCCGGCTGCCAGTGAAAAAAACCATGATCCGTGACAACGATGATGCGGTTGTAACCTGCTGCCTTGAGCTTACGAAACGCCTGTCCGTAACGTTCCAGATGCTCATCAGCCCCTGTGAGCTCGAGCTGCCCTTCGTGCCCCTCTTTGTCGAACTCATCACCCTCTATGATAATCAGACGCCGCGCCTTCCCTGCGGGTTTGAGTTTCTCACTGTCAAGTACATCAGCAATGGTCAGGAAGTCCTTAACATCAAAATAAGCGCTCAGCCACCTGCGCCTCTCCTTGGCCAGTCTCAGGTTGCCATCAAAGCCGTTAGCTGTTAACCCGAAATCGCCTTCTTCTTCTGAAAATACAACATGGAGCTGCCTTCGCTCCACAGGCAGGGCGAAAGCCATCCCAAGAGCTGTAATGCTGGGGATTGGCGCAATGGCCGTCCTGATCGTCGCCCGCTCCGCTGGTTCGCCTTTGTTGATGATTGCCGCCAGCCTGTGTCCGAACTGCAGGCTACACGCATCGAGGAAAACCAGAGCAGTCGGCGTCTTGCTGCGCTCGATCTCACCGATGACCGCTTCGCCTGCTGATGGAAGCGATAAAACCTCCTCGCCGCCCTTTATCAACAGCTCGGAGAAAGTACGACCCACCTGATCGACTCTGCGCAGGTAACCTCGGCGTAGCCTGGCACGGACGCGATGGAGCTGCGTTGGCAACTCTGGGGATTCAATGAAAAGGAGCTCGCCAGCCTGGTCGAGCATCCAGCCGCTATGGACGTACCAGGTGATTGCATCTTTAGCCGTCTTAAAGGTTTGTTCGATACCGGCATTTTCAACGAGCAGACTGGCTGCTTCGGCGAGTTGCTCAAGGTGGCGCCATCCGATTCGGTGAGTGGCAACCCGCCCCCAGAAACTGACTGACCGATCCTGGAAATCCTGAATATGCTGTTCCAGTTCCCTGGTCAGCAGATCGATCTCCTCAATCCGGTCAAAACGCTCGGCCATCTGAGTGAACAATGTCTCTTCCACGGCCCGTGAGCTCTTTGAGCGTGGCGGAGTATCCTGATTCCTTGCCCAGTAGGGCAGGCCTAGCGTCTTGTCCGCCGCCTCCACCAGCCTCTCGAATGATGGTATGAACCGGATATGGTTTTGCCACATCTTAAGATGTTTCAGCGCGTTTTCGCGAGGGAGACCTCTTGGAATAATGCTCTCGCCCTCTCGGGGAGGGTTTTGAGGACAGCAGTGGGCTGCCTCGGTTGCGAGCAATCTTGCCGTGGCTGCCACACGCCAGCTATCTTCCGCCATGCCCGTGGGATCGGGGAGCCCGAAATCCTCTACCGCACGACGTATAAAAACGCCGAACCGTTCCTCTCGTCTCGAGTTGTTCAAACTCGCCTTTCTCTCCTGCCAACACTTCGAGCATTCGATGGTCATCGATGAGAACCCCTTTAGCAGAGCCAGGAGTCAGATCTTTCCATGTGTTGAGCGGTTCTTCGAACCACTTACATGCATGGCTTGGAAGAAGGGAGATCAAGTCGTGTTCGTATTCGCGCGGAATACGAACACCATATTCCCGTAGCGCCTCAAGAAGACTTCTCTCCCAAACAGCTTCAGCTTCCAGCTCAAACACTTTGAACCAGGTGATTTCGTCACGGGCACATGGCAGCCAGACTACCCGAGGTGCGCTCTCCGAGTCATAAAAACGAGTCCTAACGATCAGCTCATGCTCAGACGGAGGTGCCCATAATTCGAACCCACCACAGGCTGCTGCTTTACGCAGGAGCTCAAGCCATTCCCGATTAGGGTCACACCAGACGAGCAACGGTGGCGCCACCGTCTTGCTGCCCAGCACCAATTCAATTTGCTCTAAGAGCCAATCCTGAAAGCTATCCTTGGTTGACATAATCCGTCACAATCGTATCCAGGGATTCATTTGAAGAATTGAAAGCACCCCAAATGGTCAATCGAACGCTATCACCAATGATCTCCAAATCCGGCCGTTTTCCCGAAATGCGCTCGCACTCACGGACCATGGTGAGAAAACCTTCACCGCGTCCTTCCATATACGAACGATGAGTAATCGGGCTGACATATTCTCTCAGGAATCCTGCCAGCATCTGGTTGCGACGCACCGGTTGGCACCCTGCAAAGAGGTCTGCAGGTTGCAGGGTGTTATGGAGTCTGCCGGGATTTGAGATCTCAATCCGATCTGGAAAGATAAACATCCGCACCTGTGAACCAAGGGTACTGTAGTCACGGTGAACAAGAGCATTCACCACAGCTTCCTGTAAAGCACGGAGGGAATAGGCGGGATGCTCCAGTCGGCCCTGATGGTTCTTCTCGGCTGCGGTTGGAAGGTAGGGTGAGAGGCGCAAGTAGTCCATGGTCCGTTCAATTTGCTCAACAATTGGCCAGTGGATGCTCTTGGCATCCTTCTGGCTGTCAGCATCAGGAACCATGCCGCTATATACGACCAGATCCACAAAAGCCCCGGTAAGCCATTGGTCCGGACGTGAGGACAAAAGCAACAAACCCAGTCCGGTGGGATGCAATGCCCCTGTTTCGTCCTGTGCAGCAAGCTTGAGGTTTTGCAGGAGTCTTTCCAGAGGGATCGCTGTGGGATCGAAGGGACCCCCGTAGCGCATTTCATAATAGGCCAGGAAACCGGGTGTGTTGAGATCCCGGAGCGTGGCCCCAAAAACAGGCCGTTCCTCAAAAGGGAGCATCATCCCGCGGCGTTCGAACATTCTGGCTTGCTGCTCCAAGGTCATTTCATGACAATGGTCGGCAATACGCCAGTAAGGCATCCTCCCTCGCGGTGCATGGACACTGTAGAGTGCCTTCTTGATCTCAAGCTTCAGGCACAGCCGAAGAACTCCTGCTGAGTCCGGGATGAAAACCCTGTCAAATACCAACAGGTGGCCGAGTGATGGTTCGATATTGTTCTGGGCCACATTCACGATCTCTCTCTGAAGCGCTTCCATCTGATCCTCAGGAATGCCGACACGCTCTCTGTCTTTCCGCACACCGAAGACGATTACTCCACCTTCGGTGTTGGCGAAGCAGGTCAGGTCCTTGGCCAGTTCCATGGCGGGCTTTTCATCAGCGTGAGCCGTCTTCCCCGCGAAACGAATCCTCCCCCCTTCACGAATACTTCTTTCCAGTCAAGGAAGGAATCTTCGCCCGCGAGAATCTCACGCAACAGATCATCGGGTGTGTCATACATTCTTGGTCTCCCCTGATGGGCCTTCTTCTTTGATTCGCCACCATCCAGGCTGGGGCAGTTTACCCTCTCTGCACCAGCGGCGCTCGTCGGAACGCCACTGAATGCGGTCGGAGATGGCTTTGTCCATGTCTTTGGCTGGCAAGACTTCGTAGGGGAGCAGTCCTGCTTTCTGGATGGGAGCAATATTGACCCGGACACCATCATTGATATCCGGTGCGTAAATGCTTTCCTGCCGGACGAATTCCTCCACTGTGAGCGGTGGGCGTTGTTTTCCATCGAGGCTTGAAATGGAATCGTACAATGGCTGGCCGGCGAGCCAGGGCTCCCAGGTTTCGGCTTCCGCGTACTCCCATCTTTCTATGGCTTCGCGTACTTTGGCCGCTCGGGATACCTGATCGTCCAGTTGATTCTTCTGCTGCTTGATCTGAGCTTTGAGATGCCGGATTTGGCTGTCGAGGTCTCTTAGCGTTTGTGAGCTTATCGGAGAGGAAAAACGGAAATCATTTGCCTCAGTGCTGAGTTGCTTGATCTCTTCCCTGAGCGCTTGGATCTTTTCACGTAAGGGCCGAAAGAGGTGACGGTTGATCTTCTGCCACCATTCATTGCATCCCAGATTCAGTGCCCCCCTGATCATTTCTGTGCTGTGCGAACCGATGAGCCCGGCAAGGTCCGTTGCTTCGGGGTCATTGGGCGTCTGTCCCTGGTCCGGTGGTCTGGGCCCCAATCTGGAACAGTGGTGGGCTAAATGTGAAAAGGCATCTGCTATCCAGTCCTCTATCGGGCAGTCAAGAGCTGTCTCCCGGGCCAGATGGATCCATTCCGGCAAGGGGCCTTTGGCAATGGTCTCCTGCAATCGATCCAACCAGACAGCTTTGAGGTGCAACATGGCATCATCGATGGCAGCCTGCCGCAGTGCGGGACGAAGTCCCCAGGGGCCGAATCCTTCATTGGCAATTTGCTCAAGCCTCGAGTCGAAGTCTTTCAGCTCCTGGATCTGATTTTCGAGCAAGACGCGACGCTTTTCCTGGCGCTCGCTCCTTGCATCCAACGGAACAGCTTCGATGCCGTGGAGTTCGGTTTCGTATCGTTGTCGCAGAGGACCGACATATTGGGTACGAAGCTTGGGAAAGGTATCGAGATCGAGCTTGTGGGTGTAAACAAGGCAGGCGAAAGCGGGCTTACACTTTTTGGAAAACGGACCACTCTGCATCTGCCAGGCGATAGGGCGCTTCTTGAACTGTTTCGTGTGGTGTTTGAAGAACTCCGTCTCAAGCCATTGATCGAGGTTCTTGCCCATAACGGCCGAGAATTCTCGCTCGAATGCCGTTGCTTCCGGCACTTCAAACTCGGCAGGCATCCGTTTTCGTAGAGTCTCCAGCAGTGAGAGCTTTGCCGCGCCCTCGGTCAGCGGGATGATCCCTTCGGAATCGGCCCAGTCGGGAATCGGCTCACCGGCTTCAACCTGCCGTGGCCAGCGATGGCCAAGCAGACTCAGGATCAATACAGTCATGCGATCTGCTGTAATACGCCGTTCCTCAGGCAAGCAGCGCCAGCCTTCGTTTTCAATTCCCTCCCTGAGCATCCAGTATACGGAGATGGGATGGATCTCCAGTTTCTGGGAGAGCTCCTCGATGAAGGTTTCGGCAGGAATGGGGATGTGTGCACCGGCGGTTGTCTGCTCATCATCTTCGTCTGTGGTTTCTACGCTCTCAACCTCTTCTCCGTCTGTCCTGGCTCCTGGTCCAGCTTCGTAGAGGAGCCGAAGACGGCTCTTCAGGTCGGCTAAGCCGATGGCATGGGGGTCCACCCGGTGAAGGTTCTTAAAAAATTCGGCGAGCTCGCTTGGTAATCCATATGGTTGAAGGTCCGATGGGAGATCAAGAAATATATCGTAGCTTTGAATCAGCGGAAACCAGCCGGCAGGAGCACCTGTCTCATCGAGAACGGCGGCCATGGAAGCACTATCGAGGCCATAGGCCTTGAAGACGATATGTTCGGAGTAGCCCTCAAGGGTGTGGAGAACAGCTGTTACTGCTCCGCCAATCTTAAAAGCAGAGAACTTCGTAAGCGATAGAGTATCGAATGAGCGTTCTGCCGGGTCCTGGCCGACAAGATAGCGTTTTAGTAGGATTGAGTCTTGCTGACTCACTGCCAAAAGATCGTTGTTGAAGTTACTCGGGAAGGGGATGCGAGACACATAACTCTCATTCAGTTGGATCTTTGCGCTAAGTGACCGTCCGATTGCACTGGCGAACCTGCAGTTTGTTATTGCAGAGCCGGGAGTGTCTTCATCATGGAAAAATATTGCAGACGCAAGGTGTGAAAAGACAGTTTGTTCGTCCAGGTATCTCAATCCGAGACTACCTCTAGCCATGTAGCTGTAAATCCAGCCTTCCTTGAAGTAGTGCTGCTCGTTACGAACAACGGAGTTCGGGAACGCCTTAATTCTCATCCCATTGTACTGCCAATCCACGGTCCACCAATGATGTCCGAACCACCTGCCATAGCCGCCCCCCTTCTCAAAAGGCACCCACCTTCGATCACGTGCAGATGAGCTCCAACTGCTTGGTAGGACTTCCCAGGTCATTCGAACGAATCGAGGGTCATTAGCCGTAGCAAGACCTTGGCATACATCAGCTACATCGCCAAGAGTTCTGTCTGCCAGCAGTTCAAAAAAACGCTCGCGCAGCCAGTAACACAAAGGCGCTTGCGGTATATCGAGAAAGCGCGTCTGAAGCGGGCGGAAGAGAACACTCTGGACTGGTTGCATCATAGGGGTTCTCCGGCAAGCTTGAGGACGGCCTCGGAGGTTTGGGGCGCCAGTCGGCAACCCAATGTCTTCAAATGATCAATGAGTGGAGTAACCGCGGTGATGATGCCGGCGCGTTCGGCGTCGAGCAGAAGCCCAAGCGTGCCGGTCAACGGGAATTTCAGTGATTCGGCAACGCGCCGGGCAAGGGCGTCGTCCGAAACGACGACGGCACCGGGCAGCTCCAGAGCGAGCGCCAGCACCTGTGTCTCACCGGGGCCAAGATCGAAAACCAGGTGAAGCGCATCGATGCAAGACGGTTTTCGTACCTTCAGCCAGTCATGCTCTGCAAGATGGGGTAGATTGACTCCGCGGCGTTGCCCTTCCTCAGTTTCCGCTACGACGGCCGGAGGGACCACAATCCGCCCGGCCAGTAGGGGAAGAATATGCAGCAATCCGAGCTGGTGACGATACTGGAGTGGAGAATTGTTGCATACGACTTCAGCCAAGGCGAGTCTCCCGATTGAGCTCCTCTTCAGTCAACTTGAAGGTATCAACACCATAATCGGCAAGTCTGGACAGAAACAGGGTCCGTGGGACCCCGGCCAGACGGGCCGCGGCGCCTGATGACAAACGCCCCAATTCATAGAACTTGACAGCTGCAGCCATTCGGAGCTCAGCACCCACATTTTCCGGCAAAACCTTTAAAGCCAGCAACGATTCATCCAGTATTTCCATGACAATTCTACACATGATCGTACCCTCGAAGGACTCATATATTATCTGTCCCAGCCCCGGTTATTGCCTCGCCAATGTCTTTGGCAGTCGCACCGGCGGCGAGCATTGCCCGAATCAGCAGTTCAATGGATACGGAACTATCACCCCGCTCAGCCTTTGCGATACGTGGCTGGCTCGATTGTATCCTCTTTGCCAGCTCTGCCTGGGTCATTTGCTTTTCGCGTCGCTCCCGCAGCTTACGGCTCAGTGACAGCTTGATCTCTACCAGGGCGGACTCTTCCGGCGTCAGCTCCAGGAATTCGGCTGCTGAACCCACCTTCCAGCCTTTTGTTTCCAGACGCTTTTGCTTCCTCTTGTCCATTGCCTCACTCCTGCTGGTCGCGATTGTATCGATTCAAACGTCTCCGGCCGTTTTCGATGACAGAGGCAGGTGTCTGTCTTGTGGTTTTATCAAAAACCTCTGCTATCACTATGGCATCTTCATCGATACGGTACACGATTCTCCAGTTCCTGTTCTCGTCACGGATGCGCAATTCATGGCATCGTTCCCCAACCTGCGGCATAGGGCGCGACTGTGGCATGCCAATGCTTTGGCCCTGCTGAAGTTGTCTCAGCAGCAAGCCTGCTTCCATCCGCGCATTACGGCCAAAAGGAGGAGTTTTCACTTCCCCGTGCAGCCAGACTAAAGGCTTATCTGTTTTACGTACTGTGCCCATTATATCATATTCGATATTAAACGATTCCAGTCCTACAAGACCTTCTTCAGAGGCTGGTGGGGACTTGCATCATTTCCGCTTCACGCCTCCCTTGCGGCGCAGACCGAGCCCAAACAGGTAGATATCCGGAACGTCGATACGATCGTTGGTTCGCTCGCGGAAGACGCCCAACTCCACCAAATAGTCGATGAGCTCCCTTGCGGTCTGCGCGGGCGGGCCAATGTGCTTGTCACCTTGTCCCCATGAACTGTTCCAGTTTCGATCGAGAAGCTCCTGCAACTCGCGTCGTTTCCATGGAGCCAGTCTTTCCCTCGCTATCCGCTCCCTTACCCCATACAGCCATGGCCATTCATTGTGGATAGCCTGGATCACATGATCTGCTGAAACGTCTTCGAGAGCCTGGCGAAGAGATGTGGGATGAAGGAGTTTCGGAGGAGTAGCACGAGGATTACCGCGTTCCTTCTGAGCCGCCTGTTCGAAGAGCCTGACCAATGCTCTTGGCGTGGCGCATTTGTGGCCGTCACGCAGATGATCGAGAACCCAATTGAAGCATTGCCCCTTGTTTCGGTTGGCACCCATGTATTGTCCTACAGTACGTTCGATAAAGGGGCGGGCATCCTCTGCACTTTTCAAGTTCGGAATATGGCCGAATGTTTTGTGTGGCTCCTTGTTGAAAGGGATCCGAGCGCCCTTGCAGTAATCGAATAGCTGGTCATCAGTGTTCGCGATACGCTTGATGAGCATTGAGAATAGATTCTGATCACTCCAGCCAAGCTCAACCCGATTCGCGGCCAATTTGGCCAGGTCGGCCCCCCCAATTCCCGCATGACGTCGAAACAGATCCGTTCGCAGGAAGATCTTAGCCCGGAGTCTCTGCCATCGTCGTGCATAACTGGACCAGAATGCAACGAGGCCCTGGATGGCCTTCGCCATTGCTTCCCAATCGAAACCGCCCAAAGTATCCAATTCGTCATAACCAACAAAGAGCCACTTATCTGCCTCCTGGAGCTCCTGGTCCAATCGGTCCAATGCGAGTAACGGCTCATTTCCCGACTTTAGGAATGCATCGAGCACTTGATCCGGAGCTCCTCCGGGAAGATCAAGAAATTTCAATTTCCTGGACTCGCTTATCTCCTTTTTAAGAACACGTATGAGGTATGAGAACCAAAGATCTACAGCCTGATCCGGTGTCCTCAGTGCGTTCTTTAGGCCTCGTGGATCGGGGAATTGTGCCCCTATTGGGTATCCGGGTATCAGTTTGATGAGATCGGTTTTCTTATAGGGTAATCGCAGTTCAGGGGCAAAAGGGGCCAGAGCCGACAGCAGTCCGTTTCTGAACACCGCATTGAAGAGCGCCGATTTGCCTGTTCCTCTCTCTCCCACTACAAGCATAACATCGGGATCGAAGGCACGAAGGTGCTGCTTGATAGGATAGAACCGGCGTACGAAAAGCTCCCCTGGTTCCGATTCTGCCTGACCGTAACCAAGGTCCGAAAGGAAATCCAGGAGTGTCTTCTGTGTCTCTTTTCTGAATTTGCTCATTGTTTGTCAGCCCTGAACCGGTTGAGGATACGGTTGGTAAGACTCTGGTAATCAGGAGATTCCGCAATCGCTCCAGCCACCTCATCGAGATTGCGAAAATCGGCCAAAATTTCGTCATAACGAATCGGAACCGGAACATGTGGTGCATCGCTGCTTTCTACGTCTTCAATAGTCCAGAAACTATCCGAGTCGGCCTCTGCGTAGTAAAGCTCAGCGAATTCATCTCGGGCTCTATCTGCAAATCTTTGTGTCGCCTGCAAATACAGGTCAGTTCCTCTTGGAACCATTGCCTGAACCATCACGCAATCGCCTTGCTGCTTATCTGCCCGGACCCGCTGAGCACCCAGACGCTCGATGATCAGCCTCAAGCCACGCCAGCTCTGTTCGGAAGAGGTTCCAAAGAGCACGTGCAAATGGGCAAAACCACCCAGAACCATGCCGGCAGTTTCGGCCAGTCCTGCGCGGAGATCTACGAGAAGCCAGTGAGGGCGGAGCTGAGTGCGCACGTCCTGGAGGAGCATGAAAAAGGGATGCTTTTGCTTATCCTCAGGCCCCGGTGGTTCGAAATCCAGGCGAGCCAGCTTGCCAAGGTATTCGCTGTCGATCCGACCGGATGGAATGACCAGGATTTCCCCTTTTCCTGTCACCTTCTCGCGGCGGCAGGCATGGTAATAGTCGCGGAAGTCCACAGGCCCAAGAGCTCTTTCGAGCATATAGTCCGCTACACCCCAGCGTGCCATTGTTCCTTCCTCGTCGGCAGCGAGTAAGGTGCCTATGCCAGGAGCGTCAAGGTCCGCATCAATAACCGCCACTCTCTCGCCCTCTCTCGCCCGATGGATGGCAAAGGCCGCGAGTGCGGTGGATCGGCCAACGCCGCCCTTGAAGGAATAATAAACCACTATAGGAGGTTGCTTCGTGGTCGGGCGACCTGGCGTTCCCCAAGGAGGCTTATCCAGTGGATAAAACCATGCACCACGTGACCGGTAACGATCCAGGATGCGCAGGCGAGATTCATCCGGATGTGGCTTGCTTTCCTTCCATATGTTCTCATATACAGACTTGTCGGCGTCTGATACGTCCTTACTCACAGTCCAGAGGTCATCCGACCAGACACCTTGGGCCTCTTCAGCCAGTTTCTTCCGAATATCATCGATCAAGTTTTCAGGTGCGCCTCCCGGCCAGACTACAAGGCGAAGCTTGCCATAAAGATCTTCGATCAGCACCATTCTGCAGTCACGCGGGGCATTCTCCAAAGCAGAGATCAAAAGCATTACCGCTGAGTGGCGCGCCTCATCCATATGTTTGAACTTTGCAGTCATAGCGTCACCTTACCATCTTTGATTAGGCCCCAAAGCACGTGCTCATAAAGACGTTTGGCTTCCGCCACCCAGGCAGAAGCCGTTGTTTTCGGAATGGCTCCTTCAAAATGGTAACGAAGGGTTTCTTTCCATCCTGCAGGCGGATTGCCGTATGGAAGACTCGTGAAAGAAGAACCCTTGGGAACGTACCGTGCCGTTCTGGAAGACGGCATGGTTGCCAGTCTCAGCGCGTCCCTGCTCAACGTGTTGATGTCGTGAATCATGGGCACCCCGGAAGGTTGGTTCATTTGAATGATGGTTTTCAGGATACATTCGACCGCATATCCAGCCAGATACGCAGCGCCATCATAACGGCGCCTGTTCATGAGGATGCGTGCATCCGTGTAATGTTTTCTCGCTGCATCTGGATAGTCCTCTCCTGAGGATTGCCGCATGTTCGACATCAGTTGACACTCCTAGAGTCATTGCCATTATTGATGGAATTGAGTGCTTGGCGCAATAACCTATCCTTCTCCTCAGGGCTCTTGGGGCCAATGAGCCGAAATGCCGTCAAGCGATGATCTGAGCTCGGAGCCGCCTTAGTCAGTGAGAAAAGGACAATGTTAACAACCTCTCCGCTGATTTCCCCAAAAGCACCTGGTCCAAGATGCGCCAATGCTTCTATCGTGGTCTCGCGCAGAACACCCTTGAATGAGGCATCCGGTTCTTCGGGTGCACGCAGATCGGCAAAGCTGCGCAGAAACGACTTCTCGGGCTCGCCTATCTTCCTGGCCAAGATGGGGCAACTCATCCACCGGGACGGAGTCGCGACCCCGCCGTAGACCAATGGTAGCAAGGCGTTGTTCAAGATCACCCGGTTGCCACCGGCCATCGCCATTGTAGACGCCTTCCAGCAAATGACGCAGATCAAGGGCTAGACCTTTGAGCGTCTTCTTGTGCTGACCAACCATTAGCCAAACTCCACCTGAAGGCCTTGGTTCAACAACTCCCGGACACGGGTGTCTAGCCGCTCTTTGATCTTATCCCAATCTTCAAATGTCGCCACGCGGGTCACCGTAACCACTTCGCCCACTCGCAAGGTGTGAACCCGCTGGGAGTTAGCTGGTCTCTTATCCTTTGGCTGGGCCGGTTGTGCAGCATCCTCCTCAGGCTTATCCCTCTCGGCATCAGCCTCTACCTGCTCAGCAGCCTTTCTCAGGATTTTTTCCCCCACTGCGCGAATGGCGGCTTCAACTTGCTGGGCCAATGCTGCGGCCTTGACCGGAGCCGTGATTTCGTCCATGCCATCACGTAAGTTGCGGAGCGGTGCGGATAGCTCAGTCTCCAAATCCGAACTCAGTCCGCGCCGGTCCAGTTCATCCGAGAGATCATTCAGTACGGCATCAACTCGCCCTCTGGCTTCGTTTCGCTTCTCTTCGACAAATCCCTGGAGATCCAAAACCGCCTGGGCCTTAAGGCTCTGAATCTGCTTCCATGTTTCCTTGTCGGCAAAGTCCGCAGCTTGAGCCGTTGCTCTATATGCATCAAGGAGTTTGCAGACAATACCGTCTTGTTCGAAAAGGTGTTCGATCCCAGCGAGCTGAGTAACCATTTGTTGAAGCTCGGTGAACCGGGCGCCATTGTCTGTCTGGAATGTCACGTGTCGTTCGATTGCCTTGCAGCCTTCCTCCAGGAGCTCGCGGTTTCCGTGAAATTCAATTACCCGGTGCACTGGATTGGAGAGCTCCTTCACTCGTTTCCAGGCATCTTCTCCGTTGAGAAACGACTCGGGTAGCGGCATGCGCGCAGCTCCTGCCCAGAGTCTGATAGTGCTTGCTCTGGCCAGGATAGAGTCAGCAAGGCTTTCTGCACCTTCGCTGATGGCGGCAGGGGTTTCGTCAATGCCTCGTTGCTTTGTCAGGCTTATCAGGAAGGAGCGTGTTTCCGTCAAGACTTCCCGATCAACATCTGCCAACTCGAGCACACATTCAACTCGATCAAAGCTCCGACTGACACGCAGAGCATCCACGAGCTCGCGATCGGTGGGGTTTGCGAAGGCCTTCTTGTTGATCAAGATCTTGACCGCGGCACTGCGAACGAATGCCGCCACACCGATCCTGACCGCATTTGGGTCCCATCCGTGGGGAGGCGCACTGAAATAGCTGACGAGATCCTTTCCCAACACCCGGCGTCCGGCATTTTGCTCGGTGGAGAGATACATGCGGATGGCATCGAGGAGTGGACAGTTAACGTCAATTTTACCTGCCTTGTCATAGAGCTTAAGGGAAAGAACGTCTTTGCTCGGATTACTACTCCCTGCCAAAACTTCCTGAATGGCTCGCTGATCATTGACTATGCGGACAGGAACGCGATCAAATTTGGGGTATAGAACCGGCCAGAAAGTGCTGAGCTCTGTGCGCAGGGCATCACTGGGTTTCTGGCCCTGCTTGATCGCCAGAGAGCGGCTCGACCCACGGAAAATGGTCCATCCGGAACGAATTCCTTCCTTGAGGGCCTCGACGACTTTTCGTTCGAGCTTGGGAAGGTCGTTGGACTCCCGCTCCTGAGCAAGCTTTCGAGCATCCTCGCTACGGTGAGGATCACCTTTCCAATTATCGATTACCTCCTTCATTGCGAGGTCCCGCGTGATCTCTCGGTCAAAGCCCTTCACCCTTCCGGAGTAGAAGAAGATCGTGTTTTGCTCGTCGGAGCGGAGGCTCTGGTTTTCAAGGTCATCAAGACTTATAGCCCCAAGCACGGCAAGAGGGGTGGAAACTTTGAGGGCGATATCTCCCTGTCTGCCCGGCACAGCGAAACCATCAATCTGAAGGCGGAATGGGAACTCCATGCCAAGATGGCTGACCGTTTCGAAATCGAGCCACTTGCGCCAGTGCGCCTTACCACCACCATAGATGAAGTGCTCAACAAGACCACGTTCGCGGTCCTGCTGACGGTATTGTTCTTCGATGGTGGCCACTTCATCTTCAAAAGTCCGCCGTTCACCAGTAAGGAATTCGTACTCCTCCCCGATACGTGCTACGAGCTTCGCTTTGATGAGCCGTTCCAGTTCAGGTTCAACGCGGGCCAACACCGCAGGCAGATCCTCATCGATTCGATCGCAAAGCAGGCGCGCAAGGTTGTCTTTGGTGCGGGGGATGTAAGGAATTTCGCGGATGAGATAGAGGACTTCCGCCACCTTGGGGGTAAGCTCCGTAGCCCCCGGGATCACATCCTTGAGGCGGGAGAGCTCAGTGCGAACATCCGGACTGACTTCCCCTTCGCCGGATAGATTGCCATAGATCTCATCGAAGCTGACAAGAACCCCTATGCCCTCATCAAGGTATTGGCGCCGTCCGCTTCTCAAAATATCCTGGGTAATGGCCAGAAGGGTGCGTGTGGAGCCGGAAAGCTGCTCGCCCCGCCCCCCTTTGGAGCGCAGAGACTTTACAATTTCGGGGATAAGGTGAACCTGGTATGGGAAAAAAGGGTAGTAAGTTACGAATTTCTCCTTAGTGCAGGCGGGAAGCGTCTGGCTGGTGTTAGCAAGCTCTCCCAGTCCGCGCAGGGTGCCGCCACGATTCAAATACACCTGTTCCAACTGGTGCTTGCCGGCCACTACCTTTTTGAAAAGCCTGTCTTCCAAAACGAGCTCTATGTTTTCCGTAGTCAGACCAAATTTAAATCTGAAGCGGCCTTCTATTTTTTTCATGTCCCCTTCGAGGGCGCGGGCTTCCTTGAATATGGAACCCATATCTCCGTGCGTGGTTACAATGACCCATATCCTGCCCTGTCCCTTGATAGCGGCTTCTTCGATGAGTGCCTGCAGTTGGGCCAAACGGCTCGCTTCGTTCTCGATCCACTGCCCGGACTCGTCCAATACGAAGAGCATCCGCTGAGGCTTCTTGGCCTCCTTTTCGCGTCTTCTGAGATCATCGAGCACGGTATCGATGAGGAAACCAACGTTGTAAAGTTCACCGTGTTCTGCTTCTTTCAATGCTCGCTCAACATCTTGAGGGCTCTCAAAGACTTCAGGAGCGACTTCGCAGGCTGCCTCGTAAAGGTGCTTTCTATAAAATGACAGGTTGCGCTGAATATCAGGCCAGCTTTTGTTCGCCCGAGTCTCAACAGCACGGTGCAGTGCTTCAAGCTTTCCCTGCCGGTCAAGCTCGGCTTCAATTACCCGTGCATAGATGAGGTTCCCTCCGTAGCCACGAGATAGATAGTATTGCGAAAGGAGAATGCTGGGCAGCGGGCGGCTCCTGCTATCTGCTATGGTATTCAGGTTAAAAGCGAGGATGTTTGTAGCAGATTGATCCATGCGCGACAGGCTGCGGTGGAGCGAACCTTGCCTGGAGCTTTGAGGAGGGATTCGTGCTATGAACCTCTCACATGCAGGCACGCCAACCAGTTTCCGGTTTTCAGCAAGAACAGCAATGATCTTAGCAAGATGCGATTTCCCTGATCCGAAATATCCTGAAATCCAAACGCCGATCTCTGTCGTCTGAGTGAGGAAGCTCTCTGTATAGTGCTCGAGATAATCATCCAAATACTTCTCTATAAGTGGCGTGACCACATAACTGCCAATCTCAGACGCCAACTTACGCTCATCTTTGGTCTCTCCGACCTTTATGACAGGCTCTATCTTTTCCTCTACCCTGGTTTCAAACAGATCTGCGATTCGCATGATCTAACTCCTGTTTCCCTTTATAGCAGGTCGCCCCGGTACATGAATTCCTTCTTGATATCCAGGAAGGCGTAAGTCCTCGGTCCTTCGAGGCTCCCGGGGATGAGAACAATAACTGGTCCCTTAATGGTCGCTTGATTGCTGTCCGAGAGCGCCTGCATGATATCGCGTGGGCCGATGGCAGGATACAAAGCGGCCAACCGTCCCATACTGACAACCGGTTTATTTGCCCTTGAGTTGAGGAATGCGCTGCCCACTGCTTCAGCGACAGCGTTGACCCAGAGCTGTCCTAGATCAGATATTGGGTCCGAACCAGGCATCGGATCCGACAGACAATCCACTATATTTTCCGACCCGATATCCGAGATAACACGCTGAGTTATGTTCGAGAACATCGATCGTGCGAACATCGAAATCACGCTCAAGTGCACTGCTCTGAGCATGCCATTCAGCGAATACAGCAAGTTGAACTTCCACAGGATAAACCATTGCCAGGAAAGGAGCCCCAGTCTTCCTGCCAATGTATTGGTAGCGAGAACGCAGCCGCTCGATCACTTCCCCAATTTTCCAACGCCAGTCACGATCGCTCACCAGGAAGCACTCCATTCAGCCGGTGTTTCGAGTACAACAGTGCTGCCTGCGCGCTCGAATTGAATATGCTGTGTCTGAGCAAGTTGTGAAAGTACATGCGCAACATCATCAGGAGAAAGAAGAAAGAGCCGCCAGGTTCGATCGAAAAGCACTTCACTTCCGCGCAACCCCTCAATGGTAAGGATACGTAGGAGATGCTCCGCAGTAGGAGTCGGAAGCTGAGGTCTGATGATTCTCTTACCGCGCGTGCCCTTAAGGACTCCGAAGTCTCGAAGGGCGGTGAGGATGCTGGCAGCAAGTTTTCGCCTCGAACTTTCAGACCACTTTCTGATTTGATCCTGGGTTTCAGCAGCCTGGTCGAGGTAAGATAGAAGGTCATCTCTGTTAACGGTCTGAATCCCGCTCGTCCAGTGCTGCCACACCACCTCCGTCACAAAATCAAACGTCAAGCGATCTCTGAGGGCATAATGGAGGTAGACCAGTGAAACAAATTCAGGGCTATGGTGTCCTGTCTGAAGAGCCTTTTTCAGATCCTCGATTACCCAATGCACACCATGTGAAAAGAGCCGATAGTGCAGCCTGCGCCAAATCGTTTGGCGCGTTGTACGTGCTCTCTGACGGAGTAATGTGCCTTCAAGCGCCTCGCGCCTGATATCATGAAAAGAGCTTTCCGCTGACAAGGGACCTAAGAGCTGAGCTGCCTCTTCGATGAGGGCTCCTTTTGAAGTGTTTCGTGAGCTATACAGTCCAAGGTCTCGAATCATTGCGTGCAAGAGCTCCGCAGGCCAAGAATTGACTTACGCTTGGCGGCTGTCAGCGTTTTGGAGAGTGGGTGTTTCAGTCTTTTCTGCTGCGCTACCGCGTCGGACCAACTCGTCAAGCCCCTCCCTCCTGAACCTCCAGAGGCGGCCAACCTTAGGTGCGGGCATACTCTTATGATCCAAAGGAGCGTCCCCGCGCCCTGATCACACCCCACTCGGTCTGATCAGACGAATAGCTGTCAAAGATGTGTCCATCATAGCAGAACTTGGTCACGAATCCAGAGCTTTCAACCCATGAGGCTAGCTTAGCGATGAGGTTGTCCGATGACGCGACCTTAAAACAAAAAACTGATCGAAAAGCCGATCCGATCCAAGCGTCCTCATCAAGAACCGCCGCGGGCAATCCGGTCTCTGGGGCTACGCCATCTCCGGCGATTTACCGATTGTGCTGCTGCAGATTGAAGATGCGGCCAATATCGACCTGGTGCGCCAACTCGTGCAGGCCCACGCGTACTGGCGCCTCAAGGGACTGGCGGTGGACCTGGTGATCTGGAATGAAGATCACGCCGGTTACCGGCAACTCCTCCACGACCAGATCATGGGGCTCATTGCCGCAGGAACTGAAGTCAGCCTGACCGATCGACCCGGCGGCATATTCGTAAGACCTGGGGACCAGATCGCCGAGGAGGACCGCATCCTCATCCAAACGGTCGCTCGCGCCATCATCACCGACCGCCGGGGGACGCTGGCGGACCAGATCGACGGTCGCATTCCCGTGGAAGGCGCCGCACCCCTCCTTATCCCGACCCGAACCCACCGCTCCGAACCCCTGGCGGCGGCCCCGCTGCCACGCCACGATCTGACGTTCTACAACGGACTGGGCGGATTCACCCCGGATGGGCGCGAGTACGTTATGACCACCTCGCCCGGGCAGGTGACGCCGGCGCCCTGGGTCAATGTGCTGGCCAACCCCGACTTCGGGACCGTCATCTCAGAGAGCGGTCTTGCCTGCACCTGGAGCGAGAATGCCCACGAGTTCCGCCTCACTCCCTGGGAAAACGATCCGGTGAGCGATGCGAGCGGCGAGGCCTTTTACCTCCGTGATGAAGAGACCGGCCACTTCTGGTCGCCCACGCCGCTGCCCTGCCGCGGGGCAACGCCTTACGTCACCCGGCACGGATTCGGCTACAGCGTCTTTGAGCACACCGAGGATGGCATCCGCTCCGAGCTGTGGGTTTACGTGGCCATGGATGCAGCGATCAAGTTTTCGGTGCTCAAAGTGCAAAACGTCTCGGGCCGCTCCCGCCGGCTCTCCGCTACCGGATATGCGGAATGGGTGCTTGGCGACCTGCGGCCGAAATCGACCATGCACGTGATCACCGAAATTGACCCGAACAGCGGCGCGCTCTTCGCGCGCAACCCATGCAACACCGAGTTCCGCGACCGGACTGCGTTCTTCGATGTGGATGATACGACGCGCACCGTAAGCGGCGATCGGACGGAATTCCTGGGACGCAACGGGACGCTGCGCGCTCCTGCCGCGATGACGCGCACGCGCCTTTCCGGCAAGGTGGGGGCCGCCCTGGATCCCTGCGCTACGATCCAGGTGAGCTTCGATCTGGCCGCGGGGGAAGAGCGCGAGATCGTCTTCAGGCTCGGCGTCGGGCGCGACGCCGACGAGGCCCGAAACCTGGTCCATCGTTTTCGCGGATCAACCGCGGCGCGCGGCGCCCTCGATGTGGCGTGGCAGCACTGGACGCACACCCTCGGCGCGGTAAATGTGGAAACCCCCGACCGGTCCCTCAACCTGCTGGCCAATGGCTGGCTGCTCTACCAAACGCTGGCGTGCCGCCTTTGGGCGCGAAGCGCAACCTACCAGTCGGGGGGCGCCTTCGGTTTCCGCGATCAGTTGCAGGACGTGATGGCACTCATCCACGCCAGGCCGCATCTCGTGCGCGAGCACCTGCTCCGGTGCGCGGCCCGTCAATTCCCGGAAGGGGATGTGCAGCATTGGTGGCATCCTCCAACGGGTCGGGGGGTGCGTACTCACTGTTCGGACGATTACCTCTGGCTGCCGCTCACGACGTGCCGCTATGTCCTCACCACCGGGGACACCGGCGTGTTGGATGAGCCCGTCCCCTTCCTCCAGGGCCGCCCGGTAAACGCGGATGAAGACTCCTATTACGATCTGCCCGGGCGCTCCGAAGAGGCGGCGAGTCTTTACGAACACTGTGTCCGAGCCATCCTGAACAGCCTCAAATTCGGTGACCACGGCCTGCCGCTCATGGGCTCCGGTGACTGGAACGACGGCATGAACCTGGTGGGCGAACACGGCAAGGGCGAAAGCGTCTGGTTGGGTTTTTTCCTGTATGAAGTGCTCATGCGCTTCACGGAGGTGGCAAACAGACGGGGTGACATATCCTTTGTCGAACGCTGCCAGGGGGAGGCGGCTCACCTGCGCCGGAATCTCGAGGAACATGGCTGGGACGGCGAGTGGTATCGCCGCGCTTACTTCGACGACGGCTCGCCGCTGGGATCGTCAGTCAACCCCGAATGCCAAATTGATTCCATTGCGCAGAGCTGGTCGGTGCTTTCGGGTGCGGGAGATGATGAGCGTTCACGCATGGCCATGGAAGCGCTGGATGAGCGCCTTGTTCGCCGTGAGCATGGACTGATCCAACTGCTGGACCCGCCCTTCGACAAGTCGGAGCTGAATCCCGGCTACATCAAAGGGTACGTCCCGGGAGTCAGAGAAAACGGCGGGCAGTACACGCATGCGGCCATCTGGGCGGCCATGGCCTTCGCTCGCCTGGGGGACAACCGGCGGGCGTGGGAGCTCTTTACCATGATCAACCCGGTGAACCATGCGAGATCGACTGAGGAGACCGCCATCTACAAAGTCGAACCCTACGTCGTTGCCGCCGACGTCTATGCGGTGCCGCCGCATACCGGCCGCGGCGGCTGGACCTGGTACACGGGCTCGGCCGCCTGGATGTACCGGCTGATCGTGGAATCCCTCCTGGGGCTGAGACTCGAGGTGGATAAACTGCGTTTTAGCGCCGTGCCTCCCTGCCGATTGGAAGGGGTTCACGATGCACTACCGCTATCGGGAGACGGTCTACCACATCGCGGTCCTGCAAACGCCTGCCGGGAATGATGAGATGCGCGTAACCGTGGACGGCACCGAGCAACCCGATAAGACCATCCCTCTTGTTGACGACCATAAGGAACACTGGGTCGAGGTGAGGAGTCCTGTTGCCGGCGGTTGAAAGCTCGTCTGTGCGAAGGTATCACCTCCATTTCCCGGACTCTACCTCCTATCACCGACCACCAGAGCGGCGGCTGAGAAAGCAGTTCTCATTTCATATGGAACCGGAATGCCGGCAATGGATTCCTTGATTCTGGCCAGCCTGGTTTTTGCCTGATGAAAGCGCGTCTACACGGTGGATGGTCATTTTGAGGCTTATAGAAAGAAGGGGAATCAGATCGTCAATCGGTTAAAGTGAGCTACGGTGAAACTCACCTGTGGTATACAAATGGAGTTGCCGGTGGATGCGCTGGGCAAACATGTTATGCTGATCTATGTGGACATCTATGGCAATGAGTATACGGAAATCAAAACGCCTTCCAAGTGGTAGAGGAGCGTCCCCAGGTAGGACGGCTCCCATGGATGTTTCTAACAACGATCACCGTCGATCCTCAACGACCACCGAAGAGGAACTGCACGGCAAAAGCAGATGGAGAAAAAGCAATGAGCCTCAATCTGGCAGAGAAAATCGAATCGAGCGTGAAGCGCCTTTTTCCCAGCTTGAATCCGGAACAGGCGTTGGTGGAGCTGCTCCTGGAGCGGGCGCAAAGAAATCTTGTCAAGTATCAGGCCGCTGCTCGCCGGTTTGAAGCCAAATATCGTCAGGATTTTCTGACATTTCGCAAGCAGATCCTGCAATCCGAGCCGGATTTCGAACTGGAGCAAGACTATTTGAGTGGGAAATGGCGATGACCGGCATTACCGATATGACCGAAGAAATCGAACGACTGCGAAGGCCCATATCACAACCATGAATGTAGCCGTCCTTGCTGACGATCTGCCGCACGAAGTCGACCGACGCCATTACATCACCCGCCTGGAGATACTCGATCAGAGCGCGAATCTCTTGAAGGCAAGGCTCTATCTCTCATTTGAGACATTCATTCAGGTGTACCGAAATGATCGCTTTGACTCTACCAATCTGGTTTAGATCCACAATGGACAGCGCATCCACGCGAGGGATCAGCTTGATGGACGCTGGCACTGGCATCCAGTGAATGATCCGGCAATGCACGATAGCAGCCCGGAAGGCCGGCGATCCATAAAGCCTTACCGCATTTCTCGATGAGGTTGAGGAAATACTGGCGTCAATGGATTTGCCTTAGGAACGTGAAAAGTTATCCCTGACCAACAGCGACTTCGCAATGAAGACCTGGTCCTGCGTTTCAGCACGAACATCGATCAGAAGCGCTTCGACATCAATCTGTATGAGCCATTCCTTGACGCCCTCTGCGGACCGCGCGACTGCCAGAAAGAATCCCTCCGCGTCATCCTGCGTTACTTCATGAGCGGCCGTTATGCGACCTTACGCCATCTGGCAGCGGTGTTCCAAACCCGAGCGGCCCAGCCCCGGTTAGTATAGCCACCCCACCGTCTGCCGCGTCAGGGCTCTGGTAGGTCGTGTAACCCTGTGCCTTGAGGATCGCATCAACCAGTCGTGTAAGCCCATGTCCGTCGAACTTGACTGAAATGGCCTGCGCAATCTGATCGCGCGCCAAATCCTCCAGGTCTGTTGAGGAAGCGGCTTCGTCGGTGTCCGAGGTGTAGGGCGCGGCTTTGATTGTTTTAACGGCCTCGGGTTTCCAGGCGTTGGCGCGCATGGCCAGAATACGTGCTTCCGCGTTATTGCGTTTGATGCGGCAGATCGTTAGGAAAGCACCAAAAGTGCAGAGAAGGTCCTGACTGAAGTGCGACCGAGGAATGGCCCCACCGATCCATTTCACCGGATGCCAGTGGTAATACGGATTGGGTCCATCAGGATCGAAGTGATACCCTCCCGCTATTTCCCCGATGGAGATGGCGGGCTGGGTTTTGGGTGGAAGCACCACAAGGTCGCCTGTCTTGATTCTCATGAGTGAAAGGCCAGACCTGACTGACCCAATTCTGACTGGCCTTAGGCTTCTGGTCCGGATAGATCTTTTCCATCAGCGCAGAAAGAGCACTCCGGTCAGGAGAAACTCCATGCAGGACCCACCTATCCTAACCCGGAACAAGCCGGAACCAAAAAGGTAATGGCAAAAGCTCATGGATTGTTCTATATCTACTCGCGGTGGCTGACCTTATTGAGGGGTGGGCTGTATGTGATCGAGACTGCCCCACCATCATTCAGTGCAGATGAAGAGCGATCCCAGATCCCCTTCTCATCGACTTCTCTCCTGGACCTTAGACGTTCAGTTTCGACCCCGAAAATGCCCGTTTAAGGTTGATATCAGGCTTCATTTTGTCGGATTGTCATGACTTCTCAAACAGATAGTTTATCGCGGTAGGAATGCCGGTCGCCCGGCACCCCCCGCACAGATCCGTACGTGAGGAATTATCTCATACGGCTCCTACCTTGGGTTGATGACGCAAAGTCGCTTGTTTTGCGCTGCTTCACGTATTCTGTCAAGTCCGCTCAATGCTTACTCCTGCCTCTGCGTGCAGGTCCCAGTCGGTCTTTACAGAATTCCCCTCGGTCACCGGCCTTCCCTCCAGAGCCTCCGCCGCCGAATCTGCAGCATTGTTCGGCCCCTTCTTCGGTACTACGCCGATGTCTGACTTCTCCATAGCGTACATGTCGGGCTTGCGGCCACAGGCCTTCCCCGACCGCTCTGGCAAGAATCCGCCAGAGGCTATGGAGATCTCCCGGTTCTCGAGCATAGAGTGTCCACGCATGCACAGGGTCTCAGACTCCGCGGGACCTGGCGAGGGCTCGCTGTCTAACGTCCTCCTCCAGTGTTGCCTTCCCCTTCGGACCACAAGGTCGGCATCCCGGATGGGTGATTTCGGAGCTCAATGGCTGGCCTGCGCTTTCCCCTGTCAACGCTTCACGTGCAGCCTCACGACCACCCGCACATGACTCGGGGCCATAATGGAGCAGCTTCTCCTTTTATGTGGGGCTCTTTCATCCCCTACTCTATGCCGGTTTATCCCGGCGCTTTCGGCCCGACCCCGCCCGAAAACTCGAAGAAAAATTCCCCCAACCCAAGCCTAGAAAGGGGGAGAGTTCGCTCGTTCGCTCGTTCCCAAGCTCCAGCTTGGGAACGCAGGCACGGAAGCTCCAGCTTCCCGTGCCTCTTGAGTATCGGGTGGCATCCACACGTCTGACGAAGCTAGAGCTTCCAAGCAGGTGGGTTCCCAAGCCAGAGCTTGGGAACCAGCTTTACGGGGAATTTTCAGACACGCTCTGAGAGGATGTTCATCGAAGCAGCCGCTGTTGAGATCCTAGAGATTCTCGTCAAACTCCACGACTTCACCGGTGACCATGAAGATCACCCGCTCGCAAATGTTCACCACACGATCGGCGGCCCGTTCCAGGTTATGGGCCACCCAGATAAGATAATTGGCTCGATCGACCAGTTTGGGGTCGACCGTGATATAGGTGATCAGCTCGCGGAAGATCTGGTCATAGAGAGCGTCCATTTCATCGTCTTCGGCAGGAATCGCTCGGGCCAGTTCGGTATCCCGTCCCAGGAAGGCCTCGAAGCGCTCGGTGCAGCATGCTGCGTGCTTTCTCGGCCATGCGTGGAATATCGATCAGAGGTTTGACAAAGGGTTCCGTCCCCATCTTGAGGGTGATTCTGGCAATCCCCTTGGCGTAATCCCCAATCCGTTCCAGCTCGGTGGCGATCTCCAGGACCGCGGCGAGAGTCCTCAAATCCACCGCCATAGGTTGCTGTGTGGCGATGAGCACAAAGGTTTCGTGTTCAATGGCATAACGCCTCTCATTCACTGCACGATCGGCATCGATGATTTGCGCCGCCTTTTCCAGGTCATGGCGTTTCAAGGCATCCACTGCTTCCACCAGTGCTTCTTCCACCATCCCGCCCAGCTCCTGGAGTCTTTTTTCAAGGTCCTGCAATTCCTGGTCGAATGCTGTTCGTGCCATAGCCTGAATTGTACCTCCCTTGGCAAAAAGGTGTTCTGTCCGGTCCCGGCCTGTTCCAGGTCGTCATGCGCTCAGGCTCACGGACAAGAAACTATTTATCACGTCGAACATCGCAGACCTGATCTTCGGTTCTTTGAAACCGAGTCGGTCTCCCATCCGTGCACGATTATTCATTGCCATGCGCCTTAGCCTGCCCGCCCGGTGATATAGTCTTCCGTCAGTTTCTGGCTGGGCCGAGTGAAGATCGACTTGGTCACATCAAATTCCACCAGCTTACCCATCCAGAAAAAACCGGTGAAATCCGACACTCGCGCGGCTTGTTGCATGTTGTGAGTAACGATGACGATGGTATAGTTGGCTTTGAGCGCTCGCATCAATTCTTCGATATGCTGGGTGGCGATGGGATCAAGAGCCGAACAGGGCTCGTCCATGAGGATGACTTCGGGCTTGACCGCGATGGTCCTGGCAAGGCATAGCCGCTGCTGTTGCCCCAGAGAGAGACTGAACGCATCCTGATTGAGTTTGTCCTTCACTTCATCCCAGAGGACTGCGCCGTGAAGGCTTTCTTCCACAATATGGGCCAATTCATTGCGGTTCCCCAGCCCCAGCACCCGCGGGCCGAAAGCCACATTGCTGAAGATGGATTGGGGAAAAGGATTGGGTCGCTGAAAGACCATCCCCACGCGCTTGCGCAACTCGAACACAGAAGTGTTTCGATCTTAAATGTTCTGCCCGTCCAGGAGCACCTCCCCGGTCACCCGTGTCCCCCGGATCGTATCGTTCATCCGGTTCAGGCAGCGCAGGAAAGTGGACTTGCCGCATCCCGACGGACCGATGAGGGCCGTGACCTGATGCTCTCGAATGGGGATGGAAATATCGGACAGCGCCAAA
>CAWEHK010000020.1:0-20244 GCA_963808625.1 uncultured delta proteobacterium | reverse complement strand
AGATCATATTGGATAGGGGTAACGGAAATATAATGCTCTTCCAGGGCTAAGGAGTCGGCCGAAGGGTCGGTGTCGCGGGTGAAGGTCGAATTGCAAAGCCAGTAATAGACGTGGCCGCGCGGGTCGAGGCGCCGGTCATAGCGCTCCAGGTGTTTTTTCTTTCCCTGATGGGTGATCCGGACCCCGCGAATATCTTTGGCGGGAAGATTGGGGACGTTGACGTTCAGGGAGAGGCCATCCGGGAGCCCCTCTTTTTCGATGATCCTCAGCAGTCGTGGGATGAAATCGGTAACCCCGCTGAAGTCGGCGGGTTTGAAAGCGTCAATCGAGACGGCGACCGACGGTATCCCCAGCACGGCAGCCTCAGTCGCGGCCGAGACCGTCCCCGAATAGATGACATTTACCCCGACATTGGCCCCGAGATTGATTCCTGAAACCACGACCTGGGGCGGGGGCTTCATCAGTTCGGTAACGGCGATCTTTACGCAGTCGGCCGGGGTCCCATTCACGGCGTACCCAAAAAAACTCCCATTCCGATGGACCGTATCGACGCGCAGAGGGTCGAGCCACGTGATGGCATGGCCCACGGCGCTCTGTTCCGTTTCCGGAGCAACCACGGTGACGTCATGTTCCTGGATAAGAGCAAGGTAGAGAGCTTCGATGCCTTTCGAGTAAATGCCGTCATCATTAGTCAATAGAATCCGCATGGGCCCCCACGTTCTCCTTTGTTTGCCGGTAACTCTTTGCTGCTTCAATCCCGGCCTCAAGGGCCTTCTTATTGAGCTCTTCCGTCCCCGGCGGTACGCGCGCAAGCACCGCCGCCTCAAGACTCTTCAACGAAACCACCCCGGTTATGGTCGCCAGCGTACCCAGCGCAACCGTATTGGCCACCATCTCATTCCCAAGCTGTTCGCGCGCAATTTGCGTGAAGGGTATCTCGACCGCTTTTGTGGTGGGCAATTGCTTGACGTGGGTGGAGTCGACGATCAACAGGCCCGTGGGTTTCAGGTCAAAGAAGTAGACATCACAGGACCTTTGATTCATGGCCAGGAGCAGGTCGGGTTTAATGGCTTTGGGATAGTCGATGGCTTCCTCACTGATTACCACTTCGGCTTTGCTCGCGCCGCCCCGTGCTTCCGGCCCGTAGCTCTGGGTCTGGCAAACAAATTTACCGTCGTAGATGCCGGCGGCCTCGGCCAGAATAATCCCGGCAATGATCAAACCCTGTCCCCCGACCCGCTCAGGCGTATTTCGTATCGTTCCATGGTCGTTTGAACTTTCTCTACAAAATGATCAACAACAACTGAACTTTGCTGCTCAGTACCGTGCCGCATAAATGATTGTCCGCTATCCTCTCTTCATGCTCGCGTAGGCGGACATCCTGTCAGTTCTTCTGGATTCCCGCCTAAAGCACGCGGGAATGACGTCCTGTGATTATGGACAATTCATTCTGCGCTGCTGCACTGCACTTAGCTGGTTCTCATCCGGAAAGTGGCGCCTTGTTCTGTAGGAGGGGCTTCCAGCCCCGATCGCGGCTGGAAGCCCCTCCTACAAAATGGGGTTTCCGGATGGACACTAGCTGGCCTTAGCCAGCATGGTTTTCGCTGCTTCGCGGATCTTGTTGTACTCATGAGTATAGACGGGAAGGTCACGATCCTCGAGAACGCCAATCGTGAATTTACCTCTGAGCTCCTCCTCGGTCATGGACTGCGCTTTATCGACTTTGACCGCCGCTTCCTTTTGCCACTGCAGCATCTCAACCGCGCCGCCCATTCTGTTTCTTCGCCCATATTGAGTATGACAGTGGCTGATCACTTCGACCACGGCAAAACCGCGCTTCAGGATAGCCCGCTCGATGAGTTCGTCAAGGAGGATGGCATGGTACACCGTGCCCCGTGCCACCATGCTGGCGCCGGCCATGGCAGCCAGTTCGGCGATGGAAAAGGCGTGTTCGATATTGCCGTAGAGGGCCGTCGTCGCCAGGGCGCCGTACGGGGTTGTGGGTGAATACTGGCCTCCGGTCATGCCGTAAATGTTGTTGTTGACAACAATAGCGGTGATGTTCAGATTTCTGCGCGCGGCATGAATGAAGTGATTCCCCCCGATCGCCGTGGCATCGCCGTCACCCATGATGACGATGACCTGTAATTTTGGATTGGCGAGTTTGATGCCGGTGGCAAAAGTCAGGGCGCGACCGTGAGTGGTATGGAGGGTATTGAAATCGACGTATACGGAGATTCTTCCGGAACAGCCAATTCCTGAGACGATGACAATCTGGTCCTTGTCAAATCCCGTCCGGTCAATAGCCCGGATCAGGGAACCGAGAAAAATCCCATTGCCGCACCCGGGGCACCACACGTGAGGAAATTTCTTGTCGTGCCGCAGATACTTATGGATCAATTTGGTGACTTCCGCCATTGCCGTGCCTCACTTATACTTATTTATAGCGTATTTCACATGACTTGATATCACGATTTTTTCAAAAATCATCTTCTTTGCTCAAGAGATTCATGTCTATGCCTTGATTTTCATCAATTTGGCCATCTTCTTCCCAATACTTGTCTTCTTCAGCCACGATCTTCGCAACCAGTTTTCGGCATGTTTCTGATGTGACTTGCGAAAAGGCCAACGGTAAATTATCGCGGAATTGTTGAAGAGTAAAATCACAATGCTGGGCCATGTAATTCTTTACAATTCCCCAACACATTTCAATAGGCTGAAGTTCAGGGTGGTATTGTGGTGTTCTCAAGATTGAATGTCCTGCAGCTTCTGCTATCTTGTCGATCTTGTAGTCGGGCTTTGGCTCATAAGATTTACACAGAGTATATAGCTCTGCTTTCAGCAAATCTTGTCCCCATGGTATTTGTTTGTCATCCAACCACTTTCTCAAATATTCTTTACTGGAGTTAGATTTTGGAAACGAAGTTTCTTCGGTTGCATTATGATAGCTGGCATTATCCATGATAATAATAGAACGTTCTGGAATATTCCGAATCAACTGCTCCTCAAACCATCTCGAAAAGTTGCCATAATCCATTTGGCCATGATAATCGCCAGTCCTTTTCTTTGCCTCAAATATCAATCTTGCATTACCAACCCACCCTTCTACGGTGACTGCATTAACGACGATTAAACGCTCTCCCTTGCCAGCAGGCTTGTTCACTTCCGGACCATCCTCATCGAAATACCAAGTGAACTGGTTTGAGTGGTTCTTGTTGATGAAGGTTTCATCAAGATATACTTCGGACCGTATCGGCATTCCGTCAGGCTTCCTGTTCAAACGTTTCTGCCTCAGATACCGTCTTCTTGCAAGGATTACATAATCTCGTTCTTTCAATGCTGATCGGCGTTTTCCCGTCCCATAAGTAAAGCCCCATCTGCTCAGTGCTCTCCATAGTGTTGTGGCTGGAAAGGCATAGTCAGGATTGATCTTCGCTAAATGCTCGCGTACAAGCTCAACGGATACGTGCTGACCCTTAAGATTCTGACCACGTATATACTGGCGAACAACAGGCTGCAGGTCATTTGGGATAGTGTATTCCGGCCGGCCTCGTGCTTTAGGCAAATCAGTCGGAACAGTCTGTTGGTTCTTATTGTACTCAGCCATTATTCGGCGAACCGTGGCTTCTCCGATACCTACCGCCTTCGCTGTTTGCTGTATGGCCCATTCAGCTTTCAAATTGTTCTGACATTTTTCGATATCAAAGTATTGCTTCAAATTGACAACCAGCTGTTTCATTCCAAAAGTGAATACTTTTCCTTGGAATGCCATTGGCTCAACCCCAAATAGAATAAAAACAGGGAACAACTCCATTCTACATGGAATCTATGAACCACTGCAATATGGTTGTCAAGCATAAAATATCAAGTCATATGAAAAAGTCTATAGCTTGAGAACTTGCTGTTTCTGCCTCACGCAGAGACGCGGAGACCGCGGAGAAAAGCCCTTTGTATAACACTCTGCGTCCTCTGCGTCTCCGCGTGAAGATGAAGCTTTTAAACCTTCGCGAGTATAAAAACCGTCCAAAAATAACTTGCACTCATTTCAGCCCTTTTTCGAATCACGAAGAACACGAAGAAATCACTTCGTGTTCTTCGTGGTAAAAGAAGGCCGCTTATTTTTGGTCCCGTTAAGCCCGAAGCCAGCGTTGCGTGCTGATTGCGGAGCCCAACTTCAGGAAGGCTGGGGATTTGCCTCGAGCGCATCCTACAGTTTGAGCAACCGCACCAGGATTTCATCCGGTGTGATGAGATTGCCGTCAATCCGGTTCAGCGTTTCAATCCGGGTCACGCCCTGGTTGATGCGTTTCACTTCCCGCGAAACCTGGCCCATGTTCAATTCGGGAACCAAAACCGCTCTTACCCGCCGCAATAATGGCTCCAGGATCTGCCTCGGAAACGGCCAAATGGTGATGAGTTGCACGAGGCCGGCTTTGATGCCGCGCTTCCTGGCCTCCCTTACCGATCTGCGTGCTGATCGCGAGACCGAACCGTAAGCGACCACAATTACGTCGGCATCCTGAGTAGACTCTTCTTCAACGATTTGAATGTCGTAGAAGTGCTGGTTGATCTTCCGGTAGAGGCGGTTCATGAAGGGGATGATCTCGTCAGGGCGCTGGGTCGGGAACCCGCGAACATCATGGAGCAATCCGGTCACGTGGTAACGGTATCCATCGCCGAAAATGCCCATCGGGGGAACGCCTCGAGGGTTGTCCTCGTAAGGAATATACCACTCAGGAGGGGTATTCGGCCGAATCCTGTCGAGTACCTCGATCTCTCCCGAGTGGGGAAGAAAGATCTTTTCACGGGTATGAGCGACCACTTCGTCGGAGAGGATGATGACCGGGGTCCGATATTTTTCCGAAAAATTAAATGCCTTGACGGTGATGTCGAAGCAGTCCTGAGTCGTTGAGACCGCGAGGACGATGATCGGATGGTCGCCATGAGTGCCCCATCGTGCCTGCATCACATCACCCTGGCTCACGTTGGTGGGCAGACCGGTACTCGGACCTCCCCGCATGACGTCCACAATAACGCACGGGACTTCCGCCACGCACGCAAAGCCGAGGTTTTCCTGCATGAGCGAGAAGCCCGGACCGCTGGTTGCAGTCATCGCTTTGGTGCCCGCGAGGGAGGCCCCGATGACGGCGCCAAGGCTGGCGATCTCGTCTTCCATCTGGATGAAGGTTCCCCCTGCTGCCGGCAAACGGTAGGACATGGCCTCACTGATTTCGGTGGCGGGAGTAATGGGATATCCGGCAAAAAAACGACACCCGGCAGCGAGCGCGCCTTCGACGATGGCTTCATTGCCCTGCAGCAGCAGTTGACGTCCGCGACTTTTTGCTGTGATCAAATTAGCTCAATCCTCCATGATGGGGACCCATCAGTCTTCTTCAGGCTGCACGGGATTCAGATTGCGCTGCCGCACACTGATAGCAAAGTCCGGGCAATGCACTTCACACCACCCGCACCCGCTACAGCGGTTTGCGTCTTTAACAACTGGTGAACCTTCCTCGTCCTTCCCAATACACTCACGCGGGCAGAATGCGGCGCAGATCCCACAAGATTTACACCAGCCCCGAAAGATATCGATGTCGAATGCTTTCTTCGCTTTTTCAGAAACGCTTGACTCCACAGCCGTGTCTTTGGGAGAATGACGATGTGCCGCTCTTGGCTTGGTCTCACTACCGGGTTTTATTCGTGTGCGTTTGACCATCTGAAATCCTTCTCGCCTTTGCACTCTTTCGAATTGGAGATGATCCACGGGGAATGTAACACATACCTTTAGAGAATGTAAGTCTGGAGAGCGGAAGACAGGAGACAGGAGACAGGAGACAGAGAAGAGACAGAAGTCAGAAGGCAGGACGACGAGGGAGACGGAAGAGAGAAGAGAGAAGTCGGAAGAGTGAAGCTGAAGGTCCGACATCCGACATCCGACATCCGCCATCCGCCATCCGAAATCCGAAATTTTTCTTCTGGCTTCTAACTCCTGACTCCTGTATTCTCACCTAAAGACACGAGGTCATGATGCTCGGCGAGAAAGAGCCTGTGGTATTCATTGAAGAGGATGCGCCTCGCGACGGTATTCAGAATGAATCCCGTTTGTTCTCGGTGGAGGAGCGGATTGAGCTGATCAATGCCCTTTCAGCGTGCGGGTTCAGGCGCATTCAGATCGGGGCCTTCGTAAGTCCTCGCCGGGTGCCTCAGATGGCCGAAACGGAAAAGATATATGAAGGTATTGTCCACGATCCGGGTGTTGCGTACTCTGCCCTGGTATTGAATAAGCGGGGCCTGGACCGGGCGGTTTCGGCGGGCCTCAAACATGTTTCAATTTTCGTTTCTGCGAGCGAGACTCACAGCCGGGAAAACAGCAACTGCTCCGTTGCTGAGGCTTCCGTCGCGGCCCGTGCCCTGATTGAACGGGCAAAGTCTTTTGGCCTGGCCGTTCAGGCGGGGGTTATGAATGCTTTCGGGTGTCGCTTTGAAGGGAAAATTTCGCCCCGGTTGGTCTTGCAGCTCATCGAGGCGTATGCGCAAAGTGGAGCGGACGAGGTTAACCTTGCGGATACGGCCGGCCTTGCTCATCCGATACAGATGGAGGAGATGACGAAAGGCCTCCGCGAGGTTTGTGATCTGCCTTTATCCCTTCACCTTCATGATACGTATGGCTTTGGTCTGGCAAATGTCTACGCAGCATGGAAATCGGGGGTGAACAGGTTTGATGCCTGCTGCGGAGGACTGGGAGGATGCCCCTTTATACCGGGAGCAGCCGGCAATGTGGCAACCGAGGATGTGGTCCATCTTTTCGAATCCATGGGGATGTCCACGGGAATCTCCATCGAGCGCCTGGCCGAGGTGGTCCGGAGCCTGGAAGAGAAGATGCAGCGATCCTTGCCCGGTCGCTATACGAGATCATGCCGGTCTGGTTCGACACGGTGAAGGGGACTATTGATCGAGCAATTGTTGGAGGATGTCTAAAAAGCCCTTCTATCCCGTCACCCCGGCGAAAGCCGGGGTCCAGAGGGTCATGGAAAACCTGGATTCCGGCTTTCGTCTGTATGACGCAATGTGATTCGGGAGAACTTTTTGGACAACCTCCTAGAGAAACCGTTCTCAGTCATGGTTATACTTATTTGAGTTGAGAACCTTCATTTTGGCGGACTAGGGAACTCACCGCAGAGCACGCTGACGTCGCCGAGAAACCTAATGATTTCATAGCGAAATTTCTCTGCGTACTCTGCGTTCTCCGCGGTAAAAAGAGGACCTTTTCATTCTTAACGAGCATAATTCGAGCGAATACATCAGGGCAAACGCCCGTTTCAGGGGAGGAGACATGAACTTAAGGTCGATGCTGGCATCGGTTCTGGTAGGCGGGGTCGTGTTGGTACTAATATCCTCGTGCACCTTGATGCAGCTTCTCAATCCACCGCGGGGCGAACTGCGTCTACTCCGCCTGTCGCTGCCGGAAATCACCCAGGAAGATCTTCCCTATGACATTATAGTGACTTTTGATGCAGATGGCAGACCGCCAATCAAAAAGGCCTGTTTCCAGTGGTTGACGGAAAGAGCTTCTTTTGCATCGCCGCCGCTCTACTGCTATGCGACGGAAACGCAGGACAATCAGCCCATCGGTTCGGTCTGTTCCCGCTGGGCCGCAGAAGGGCCGTATGCACAGATTTCGCCTCTCTTTTGCGCAAACATCGAGCGTGTCGAGTACGGCAGTCCGGGGAGGTTCATGGTCAAGATTCAGACCCGCAATGTTGCTGCTTTCTATAGCAAGCTGGAATGCTATGCCGAATACGTTGTCAACGGCGAAGTGAAGCAGAGCAACAGAATCAGGACGACGATCAGGGTTGAGGAGTAGCATTAGTGGAACGGGGTTTAATGTGGGATTGGGTCGTCTGCAAGCGCGAGATTACTGGAGTTGGAAGAACAAAGCGGCGAGCACATTGGATGTGAACGTCCAGCTTTTTGATCCTACAAGGGAGGAGAGCCATGAGTGTATACAAAATTATCGAACTAGTCGGGACGAGTGAGGTGTCATGGGAAGATGCGGCCATGCAGGCTGTGCTGACGGCCAGCAAGAGTTTGAGGGAATTAAGGATTGCGGAAATCACAAAACTGGATTTAACAATTGAAGATGGGAAGCCCGTTGCTTACCGGGTAAGAGTCAACGTCTCCTTCAAATATGAAGGTTAGGACCGATCATTCGGGTAGTCCGTTCCTTGTTCAATGCGCCAAACCAGGAACTGCTGATGGCACAATCATCGCTGATATTCCAAGGATTTCGGGTTCTGATTATCCCCAAACAGACTCACCGGGTGATTCCTGTCAAACATTTCGATCGTTTTTCGTGCGGGTACGCCGTTTTGTTCTTCGCCTTAAAACTTGCCAAAATGGACAAATTCGCCGGGCTCTCGTCTTTTGGGTGCCCTGGGTTCTTTTGCCGGATAACCGAGAGGAATGAGCACCACCAGTTCATAGCCCGGGGAAACCGCCAGTATCTCTTTGGCCCTATCGTGATCGAAGAGCCCCACAATCACGGTGCCAAGCCCCAAATTGTGGGCGGTAAGGCAAAGATTCTGGGTGGCCAGGCCGAGGTCGAACATAAACCAGTCGCCGAACTTGGTGGTCACCTGGCCATGGTAATAGCCGGCGCTTTCAAGCTTGCCGCACAGCGCAATGACCACTGGAGCGCTAACCATCGCTTTGGTGGCGGGATTTCCTTTGCTGATCGTCTCCTGGAGCTTTTCCTTGGTGTCCCGATCCTTCACCACGATCAGTTCCCAGCATTGTGTGTTGGCCCAGGAGGGGGTCCACATGACCGCCTCGAAAAGCTGATTCAGCACCTCATCCGGCACGTCTTTTTCCTCGTATCTCCGGATACTCCGTCGACTCTTGATGACCTCCATGAGCTCCATCGACCCCTTCCTCCTTTTTGGCAGACCACTGCCGGAAATCAAAGCGCAAGCAACAGCCTTCAAGCTCAGTCGACCAGACACTTAGAGACTGTCAAGAAACAATCTGCAATCATTGCAGCTCCTTTTTCGAACCACGAAGAACACGAAGAGCACGAAGAAATAACTTCGTGTCCTTGCTATCTTTTCACAGTCTCGCAAAATGAACAATAATTTGGTAGACCACGGGTGGAGCAAATCAGTGCATGAAGCTCTTTCCAATCCCATGGTGGTCCTTGGGAGATGGGCTGATCGGGCGGCCAGGGCCAGTCTTTGGGCAGGGGGGAGGAGATGCTGAGCTCGTCTTTGGTGATCGGGTGATAGAGAGTGAGCTTTGAGGCAACGAGGGCGACTTGCTTTTGCGCCAGGGGAGCGGGCGCCCCGTAGCGCAAATCTCCGAGAATGGGATGCCCGAGGTGTGACATCTGCACTCGAATCTGATGATGCCTGCCGGTTTCCAGGTGAATTTCCAGCAGGCTTGAAGAGGTCGCGGTCGCCAGGACGTGGTAAGATAGTCGCGCTTCCTGACTGGCGGAAGTGGGTATCGGGGTGATGCGGCTGGAACGGTTCTCATGGCGCTCGAGGTGATCGATCAACTGCCCTGAGCTTGCCGCCGGACTTCCTGCAACGATGGCAAGGTAGCATTTCCGGATCTTCCCGGAGCGAAATTGTTCGCTGATGCGGGCGGCTGCTTTGGAGGTGCGACAGAACAACACCACCCCCGCGACCGGGCGGTCAAGGCGGTGAACCAGGCCCAGGAAAGCTTCACCTTTCTTTTGATAACGTTCCTTCAACCAGGCCTTGGCAAGATCTAAAAGCGAGGCGGCTCCGGTGCGATCGCCTTGAACGAGCAGGCCTGCCGGTTTATAAAGCGCCAGCAGGTGATTGTCCTCATACAGAACAGGCCAGTCGGGATGGTAGAGATACGGTCTGCTCATCGTCACCTGCACCCTTCGATGGGGCTCGGGCGGCACCGGGCTGAACCGAGAAATCGTTGAAGCGTTGTCTTGAAAACCATAATGCCCATCGAAATGAATAGGTCTCAAAAAGTGCACGGCCAAGCTGACGAGCGAATTCCCCCGGGGCCGGAGAAAATGGCCGGCCTGCTGAAATCGTGCGGCTTGGGCCTGTCTGAAGCCCAGCTCAGAAAGCTCTGGAGCTATCATCAATTATTGCGGCAACACAATATTGATCTCAACTTGACGCGTGTCCATAATTTTACCAACATGGTGCTCAAGTTGTATGCGGATTCTATCCTTCCCGGAAAGTTAATGAAACTGCCTTCTCCCCTGCTTGACCTGGGAACAGGGCCGGGAATGCCCGGGGTTCCTCTGAAAATCGCTTATCCGGGACTCCTGATCTACCTCGCTGAGAGTCGCCAGAAGCGGGTAGCTTTCCTCCAGACGGTGCAGAAATCGATGCAACTGGAAGGACTTGAAATCATCGGGGAGAAAATTACTGCCGATTTTCAGGACCGCATGGCGGGCGTCATTACGCGGGCACTCGAGAGCATCGCCTCCACCCTGGATCGCATTTCGGGGTGTCTTATCAAGGATGGTTTAGCGATCTTTATGAAAGGGCCAAACTGCGACCCGGAAATTCATGAGGCCCTCCGGCGATTTGGGCAGGAATACCGGTTGCTTCAGGACCTCCCTTATGTCATTCCCAATACCCCTCACCAGCGCCGACTGGTGGTCCTCCAGCGGACGGGCCACCCGCTCCGGCAAAGAATAAGGCAAGCCATGGACCGGCACGCTTTACGCAAGATTGACAGTGAGAAGAATGAACTTTTCAGAGATTTGAAGAAGCTTCTCGGGAGCCGCGGCATCAAGAAACAGCAAAAGGCGCTGGTGGCCGGGGCAAAACAGGTAGCCGAGATCCTGAGGCAGACTCCGGACCTCTGTGAAGCCTGGATTACGCGAGGTGAGGAAAATCCCCCACCGGTCGATGCCCCCGAGCATCTGGCCTGGTTCCAGTTGGAGCCGCATCTCTTTGAGAAGATCGATATCTTTGGAACGGGAGCACCGCTGCTCCTGGTCGGGGTTCAAACAATGCCCGCGTGGCAGCCGCAGGATGGTTTGCCCGAGGGTTGCACGGTGTTTATCCCTTTTCAGGACCCCGAAAATGTAGGCGCAGCGATTCGTTCCTCAGTCGCCTTTGGCGCGGCCCAGGTGATTCTCCTTGCGGAAAGCGCTCATCCGTATCATCCGAAGTCCCTGCGGGCTTCGGGGGGCGCTGTGCTCCACGCCGCGCTGCGGGAAGGACCTCCCCTCAAAGACTTACCCGAAGACTTGCCGCTCCTGGCCCTTTCCTCTGAGGGCAGGGATATTTCCGACTTTGAGTTCCCGGAAAGCTTTGGGCTGCTGGCCGGCATGGAAGGACCGGGTTTGCCGGACCGGTGGAAAAAGCGCGCCCTGGCCATTCCCATCGGTCCGCAGGTTGAATCGCTGAATGCGGCAACCGCTGTTGCCATTGCCTTGTACGTATGGTCCAGGTTCAGCGAAGCCCAGGCACTGATGATCAAAACAAATGGTGAGGACAGAGAAGCCGCACGAAAGCGCAGCCTCGGAGCACTTAGGGGGCGTCCAAAGATAGAAGGCCTTCTTTTACCACGAAGAACACGAAGGACACGAAGTGATTTCTTCGTGTTCTTCGTGGTTCGAAAAAGGGCTGAAATGAGTGCAAGTTCTTTTTGGACAGTTTCTTGGAACGTGTCCAAAGAGGTCCTCGGGTCGTCACCCCCGCGTGATTTTGGCGGGGGTCCAGGGAGCCAACGGTACCTGGATTCCCGCCTAGACCATTCGGGAATGACGATATCGAGTTTTCCCCAGCGTCCGGAGCTTCGCGGCAATCACTGCAACGGCGCTTTTTGAGCCTTTTGGGACACCTTCTCAAGGCTGAATTGGAACAATCAGCAGTGAAACCCTGCGGTTCAATTGCCTGCCCGCTTCAATGGCGTTACTGCCAAGAGGCTTGGATTCCCCGAGTCCCAGGGTGGTGACCCGCCCGGGGTCAACCCCCCGAGCAATAAGGGCTTCACCCACCGCTCTTGCGCGTTCCTCGGAGAGTCTCATGTTAATGCTTCCGGAACCGGTGTTGTCGGTGTGGCCTTCAACCGTAACGCGGGTCCGGGGATAGCGCTTGAGAATGTCGGCGATGCGGGCTATTTCATCATAGCCCCCCGGCTTGATCGACGAAGACCCGGCATCGAAAAGGGCGTCGGACTTCATGGAGATCCTCAGGTTATCCTGCAACCGTTGGACCGTCGTGCCTTTCCGACCGGCCACAAGCTGCTGAAACTCGCGTTCCTGCGTATCCATGTAGGTCCCGATCGTATTGCCGACAATACCGCCAACGACCGCACCCGCAGCCGCCCCCGTTAAGGTGGACCCGGTATTCCTTCCGCTGGTCTGTCCGGGAACGGCTCCCGCGGCACCTCCGATACCGACACCGGCAGCCGTTCCCTTTTCCGTGTTCGTCACTGGCGCGGCACATGCGGAGATCATAAAGGTTGAGGCAAGACAAAGGATCAGGATTTCTTTGCTCATCTTGATGCTCCTCTCGTCGATCATGTGTCTGATAGCAAATTTTAGCGGCCATCACAATAATCGATGACTAAAACAAGAAAGGCCCATTTCATGTGGAAATGAGCCTTTCCCTTAAAGTTCACCTAACAGTGGTGGAGATCAGCTGCTGCCCCCTGGTATTGCGCCCCTCCTCACTGGAGGCCAAGAGCAAAGATCCACGAGAGCCAAGGGCCAACAGCTAAGAGCCAAGAGCCAAAGCCACAGCCAACAGTTGACGCTACGCCACCTCTTCCTTAACCGAGGTGGCGATCTTGTAGAGTATCGTCAGCACAAAAAATCCGGTTGCCCACACGCCCAGTGCAATCATGATCTCAGGGATTGATGGCGAGTACTCGCGCACCTGGTCGAAGGGGTTGGGAATGAAACCCGCCACAATGAGTCCGAGGCCCTTTTCCAGCCACATGGAGAAGAACACGGCGGCGCAGGCGATCTTGAGTTTCTTTTCATCCCGCTTGGTGTTTGGGTTGAGCAGCATCACCAGGGCAAACACGGCCAGACCGGCGAAGAGCCACATAAAGGGCACCAGAAAACGGTGGCCTTCAAGACCTTTGAAAAGGTAGACCAGCGAATGCATATGCGACGGAATCTGGCTGTAGAAGGCGGTGAAGAACTCCAGACCGACAAAGAACACGCTGATGATCATCGCATAGGTCATGATGATCGACAGTTTCTCGATGGCTTCCTGACCCGGATCGAATTTGGTGTACTTCTTGACCGTATAGGCCAGCAGAATCAGCAGAGCAGGACCGGAGCAGAACGCCGACGAGAGAAAGCGGGCGGCCATGATCGCGGTCAGCCAGTAATGGCGCGCGGGAAGACCGGCGTACAGGAACGCCGTAACGGTATGGATACTGATCGCCCAGGGGATGGAGAGGTAGATGAGCGGTTTGACCCAGTGTGGATAGGGGACCCCCTTGCGTTCGGCATCCAGGACATTCCACCCGATCAGGATATTCAGGATCAGGTAGCCGTTCAAGACGATCATGTCCCAGAACAGGATCGAGTTGGGGGTAGGGTAGAGCAGTACGTTCAGGAGGCGCATGGGCTTCCCAAGGTCGACGATGATGAACAGCAGACACATGGTGACCGAAGCAACCGCCAGAAACTCACCCAATATGGTGATCTTGCCGAAGACCTTGATGTTGTGCAGGTAGTAGGGCAGGACCACCATTACCGCTGATGCTGCCACCCCGACGAGGAAGGTGAACTGAGCGATGTAGATCCCCCAGGAAACATCCCTTCCCATGCCGGTGATGGTCAGACCTTTATTGAGCTGAAAGAGATAGGCGGCAAAGCCCAGCCCCATGAACACCAGCAGCCCCATAAGCAAGCGGTAGTATCTTTGACTTCCAGTGAAGGCTCTATCAAGCATAACCCACCTCTCAAATGATGTAGTAAACGCTGGGATCAGTCCCAAGTTCGGGTTTGCGGCGAATGGTGAAATGGGACGCAAGAATTTTCCGCACCTCCGAATTGGGATCTTCCAGATCACCAAAAGCCAGACCGCCGGCCTTACAGGCTTCCACACAGGCAGGGAGCTTGCCGACGGCCAGTCGCTCGTCGCAGAAGTTGCATTTCTCAACCACGCCGCGCTCTCTTGTCGGGAAGGTCATATTCAACTCGGTCTTGATGAAGTTGCGCGGGTCTTTCCAGTTGAAGCTCCGCGCTCCATAAGGGCAGCCGGCCATGCAGTAGCGGCATCCGATGCAGCGATGAAAATCCATCATGGTAATGCCGTCCGGTCGCTTGAACGTGGCCTGGGTGGGGCAAACCCTGACGCAGGGTGCCTGCGCGCAATGGTTGCAAAGTACCATAAAAGGTTTCTCTTTGACATCTTCGGGCATGAAAAGGCTTTCCTGACCAGGGAACGCATTTTCGAAGGGCTCAGTCCAGAGCCACTTGACTTCCTCCTTGACGGATTCAATATCGGGGACATTGTGGGTCACGTGGCAGGCGAGGATGCAGTCTTTGCATCCAGGTTTCCCCTTTTCCCAGCATTTCTTCATATCCACAACCATGGCCCAGCGCTTGCCGACCAGGGCCTGCGGGTTATCCATGACCTTCGGCAGGTCACTGGTACCCAGTGCATCGACGACCGGTAAGGCCCCAAGCCCCAATGCACAGAGTCCGCCGAGTTTCAAGAAGCTTCTTCTGTTCGTTTCCATCACTTGGCCTCCTTTGGGGCGATGTGGCAGGTCCAGCAATAGGGAACACTTCCCAGTTGCAGCCCGGCATATACATGGCATTGGTCACAGAACTGGGTCTTGTTCGAATGGCATCGCACACACTCATTCTGCAGGCTCATGTTGTATTCCTTGCCATCCGCGGCGACGTATACCCGATGGCCATTACGCACCACCTGCGTGCGCCAGTCGTTCAGGATCTGCATGTGCCCGGTCCGCATCTCCGCCTTGGGCAGCACACACTGCTTTACGGCCATTTGCTGGATAACCGGCGTGTCGAGCTTTATTTCCGGTGGGGGTGCGGCCTTGCCCATGCTGAACCATAGGGGAAAAGTGATCAAACCCAGAAAGATGATCAGTCCCGGGGATGATTTTGTTGGCGTTATAGATCTTCATCTTCGCTCTCCTCCATTCCTGCTAGGGGTTCCCCGCGAAGGTCTGTGGTCCGCTCCGTTTCTCCCTCCATCACCAGGGCGTTCCCCACCAGTTCGTGCACGCCGGTGACCCCTACTCCGGGAACCCAATAATTCATGGACGCGGTCAGCACGGCCCGGTCAATGGCGCAAATGCAGGCCATCATGTTGACGTCGTGCTTGTCGTGCACATACTGGACCGCGTTTGCCCTGGGGAGACCGCCGCGCATCCGGATTTCCATGTATTCGTCGGTATTCAGTCCGGACCCCGACCCGCAGCAGAAGGTTTGCTCCCGCGTCGTGCCGGCCGGCATCTCAAAGAAGTTGTTGCACACATTTTTGAGGACATAACGCGGCTCTTCCAAGAGTCCCATGCCCCTCGCGGTGTTACAGGAATCGTGGTAGGTCACCCGGTGGTGGTCATTGCGGCTGGGGTCGAGCTTGAGCTTGCCGTGTTTGATGAGATCGGCAGTGAACTCGACAATGTGCGTCATCTTGGTTGCCCGGGCATTTTCGAAACGGGTCCCCGTTATGGGTGATACCGGCACCTCGAGGAAGTCGGCCGGGCCGTTCATGGTGTCCATGTACTGGTTGATGACGCGCCACATATGGCCGCACTCACCGCCCAGGATCCATTTCACGCCCAGGCGTTTGGCCTCGGCGTACATCTTCGCGTTCAGCCGCTTCATCATTTCGTGGGAGGTGAAGAAGCCGAAGTTTCCGCCCTCCGAGGCGTAGGTGCTCCAGGTGTAATCCAGCCCAATCTCATGGAACAGCATGAGATAACCCATGAGGGTGTAGGTGCCCGGGTCGGCGAAGACGTCTCCCGAGGGAGTGATAAAGAGCACTTCCGCACCCTTGCGGTTGAACGTGGGCTCCACTCGGATCCCGTTTACCGCTTCGATTTCGTCGACGAAAAACTCGATCATGTCTTTAAACGCATGGGGCTGGATGCCGAGGTGATTGCCATTGTTAAAGCAGTTGGCCGCAGGACCGGCAATCCAGTCGATGCTGCAGCCCACGAGGTTGAGGAGCTCGCGAGCCATGAGGGTGATTTCCGCGGTGTCGATGCCGTATGGGCAGAATAGCGAGCAGCGGCGGCATTCGGTGCATTGGAAGAAGTAGTAAAACCATTCCTTGAAGACGTCCATGGTAAGTTCCCGGGCGCCCGCCATCTTACCGAGGAGCTTCCCTGCCGTGGTAAAATCGTTGCGATAAACCGATCGCAGCAGTTCTGCCCGTAACACCGGCATATTCTTGGGGTCTCCGGTGCCGATCCAGAAGTGGCATTTGTCGGCACAAGCCCCGCAACGGACGCAGATGTCCATGAAAATTTTGAAGGAACGATACTTTTCGAGTCGTTCTCTGATCCCCTCGAGGATGATTTCCTTCCAATTCTCGGGAAGCTTCCAATCCTCATCGCCCGGAGACCATTCCCTGGGGTTGGGCAAGTCAAGAGCAATGAGATTTTTTGACTTTGCACCGTAGCACCACGTACCCGGCCTGAAGTCAACGGGTGTATCCATCCATCCCGTTTGCGGCGGCTTGTGGTCGATGACGAGTTCGTGCGGTTTCGGGACTGTTGCCATAGCTGTTTTTACTCCTTTTCCACGGGTAGTCCGGCTTCAATCATCTTTTCCCGGAAGTGGTCCTCATATTCTTCGTAGGTATGGACCTTCACCGGATAATTCCACGGATTGACATGCCTGACCATGCGGCTGTCATTGGGGAGGTTCCTGGTCGGGCTGAGAAAGACACCGCCGAGGTGCATCAGTTTGCTGAAGGGGAAGTAAGCGAAGAGGGTGCAGACCAGGAAGAAGTGAATAAAGAACATCACTCCAATGCCTTCGGGGACCGTCGGATGAAAGCTGGCGAGCCCCATGGCCAGTTCCTTGACCTTCAGAAGGTCCACCCTGATGAAGTAGCGCATCAGAATGCCGGTCGTCGCCAAAGCCAGGAGCAGGAACAGCGGGAAGTAGTCGGCCGGAAGGGAGATGTACTTAATCTGGGGAATCACCACCCGTCTGATGAACAGGTAAGTCACCGTGACCAGAATAAGCCCATCCGTGAGGTAGATACCCGGAAGGCCAACCTGTAAGATGCCGTCAAGGGTGTCGGCCAGGTGGACAAAACCCGGGACCGGTTCGGTAAAGAACCTGAGGTGTCTGATGAAAATGACCAGAAAAGACCAGTGAAAGAGCAAACCTGCCAGCCACAGCCACTTTTCCCATTGATAGGTAAGCTTCGGCCCGTCCCGCAGTTCCACCTTGCTGTTGCGGAAAAGGGAGCGGAAGAGCAGGACTTCCAGCGCCATCCTGCCGATCACCCCGGCCGTCGTGGAGGGGTTATCGAGCTTGTTTTGCTTGATCCATGGAAACGAATACTGCTGCCCGGCAGTTGTCGGGATGGCGAACGGTACCGGCGACCGCGCCCAGTTCATGATCCGGTACACAAATCCGCCAACAAAGGTGAGGATGGCCAGATAAGGTATAATCACCCCAAAAACATAGTACATGCCGACCACCTTCACTCCCAGGAAGACAACTGCAATGAGCGCCGCGACTACGAGTAACGAAAACTTGATACCCATTGAGCAATCCCTCGCTTCTAAAGAGTCAGGTTTCTTGATGGTTAATGCCCTTTCCTTTCGGATCCCACTCCGGAATTTCAGCCAACAGGTTGGCCCTCTGCAAGAGCCTGAAAGTCCTCATTTTGAACTCATTCAGACGAACTTCAAAGAGTTTCTCCCGGCACTGCATGTAGATGTCGAACGCAAGCAGGGCCAGTTGATCGACTTTGGACTCGAAGACTACGACTTCAGAGGAGGGGATTTGATTCTCGTGAATATGATTCTTTAACTCGTCCCTGACAATCTGCTTCAAAAAGAAAACGAACGAAATTGCCTGCGCGGGAGAAAAATCTTGCACCGCCCTGATGCGGATGATGCGGTCAAGATGAGGAGCGAGTTTCTCACCATCCATACCGTGCAGAAATTCGTCATAGATGGCCTGAATCCCATGAAGAATGGTGTGTCCCACAGGATTGGCGAACTGGTTGGATTCCTTCTGCAGCAATCTGGCGGTTTCTGGAGCGTAAGTCTCCACCACGCGGTTGAACCACTTCTTGATGATGGTGCTGCGCTGCTGTGACAAAAGATTGTCAAGATTCATATTCACGGCGTTCCTTGACGATTTCTTCATTCGCGAAAACGGTTAGTGATTGCCGAACCGGACTTTAGGCGTTCTATCCCCCCTCTCTCTCAAAACTCAAAGCCGAACCACACTCGCAAGATCTATAATCCGCAGGAAAAGCAAGCAACGGCGGAGCAACTGTCGGAAGTCAAACCACTTAAGCAAGAATGTGACCACTTAATCAAATTGTGATTTGGTGTCAAGGTCGAAACGTCATTTGTGCATCAATTCTCATTTTTGGGCGCGGCGATGGTGGGGCATGAGGACACCGGCCCCTTACCCCACTCGGCGGTAAACGCCGCCCGGCGATTTCACGGTTCTTCTGCGGCGAGCCACGGGCCGGAGGGTGGAGCCAGAAGGTGCCGACGCGGGAGCGCGGCCAAACAGAAATCTTCCGCTTACTCCCGATACCCCGCTCCGGCCATGATAACAATTTGATTGCGGGCAAAATTTCGGATAGCATTCGGCGTGGAGACGGCAGAGAATAGCGTCGCTCCCAGGTAAGCAGCAGCAGAGGCGAACGGTCTCCGCCTCAAATCCCGGACCTTAAGGAAAACGACCATGATAAAGTTCAACGGCATTCACCACTTGGCTATGGCCACAAAGGACATGGATGCGACCATACGTTTCTGGCGGGACCTGTTGGGGATGAGGCTGGTTGCCGGGCTTGGGAAGCCGGGGTATCGGCATTACTTCTTTGAGATTTCGGCCAACGATTTTCTGGCGTTTTTCGAATGGTCCGAGGTCGAACCCTTGGTTGAAAAGGATCACGGCTATCCGGTGAGAGGACCTTTCGTTTTTGATCACATCTCCTTCGGTGTTGAGGCGGAGGATGATCTCTGGGGCGTGAAAGGGCGTTTGGATGCTGCCGGCTTTTGGGTTTCCGAGGTTATTGATCACGGCTTCATCCATTCTGTTTATTCCTTCGATCCCAACGGCATTCCCATTGAGTTCAGCTGGAGTGTGCCGGGCGTTAATGTTCGGGAACGGCCCCGCATGGTCGATTCAGCGCCCTCTGAGACCACCCTGGAGGGTCCCGAAGCACAACCCGGCAAGTGGCCCGTGCCAACGCCGACAGGTGCGGAGGATCAAGCCATCTATCCGGGCGAGGGCATGGACCTGGTCCAGGGGACAAAGAAAGACTGGTGGGAGAGCCGCTCCAAATTTTGAAGGCGCTAACGACCGCAGTGCGACCATCTGTCCCGACGGAATGCTGGTCCAAGCAGGTTGAGAGGAAGCCTTTTGGGGTTTCTGGTGCCGGAGGAGAGAATCGAACTCTCACGACCGCAAGGGTCACTGGATTTTGAGTCCAGCGCGTCTACCTGTTTCACCACTCCGGCCCAGTCGTCCGACTTTATGCTAGCTATTCGTTACGGTGTCAAGAAAAAGTTGCCGGCGCTCGGGGGAAATGGCGGGAAAAGGATTGACATCAGTTCTCCCGTTCGGTATTGATACATTCGTTTCGGGGCTGTAGCTCAGTTGGGAGAGCGCTTGAATGGCATTCAAGAGGTCGTCGGTTCGATCCCGTCCAGCTCCACCAGAAAAATCAAGGGTTTACGGAAACACCGTAAACCCCTTTTCGTTTTGCGCGCATATTACGCGCACGACCGACGCCTGACATAGCAACAAAAACCTTATCCACAGTCATTCTCTGCGACAATAAGCTATTCCTTGCAGACCATTCTGATTGCACCTCAATTTCCGGAAGATGACTTGAAGCTTGGATAAGCTCTTCCTCGAAGAAACCGCTTCTGAGGCAAGCGTTTGACATCGAAGAAGGTTACAAAAAATTCCGTGCTCACTACCCCTTCTCGCTTGGGGCACCCCCCTGTAAGAGATAGACCGAGGGGGGCTCCCTAGATCTCGTTCATCAGCATTCCGTTGACTTCCTTGTCACAGATGCCAAGGTAGGA
>CAWEHK010000019.1:0-105244 GCA_963808625.1 uncultured delta proteobacterium | reverse complement strand
CCTTGACGCTCATCTGAACGAAACGCATCTTATCAACTCGATGCAGAGGACATCACGGGGCCGCTGGATGTGCAGGTGCAGGAAGCATGTTAATTCGTTGAGCGCAATATGCGCGTTTATGCTATCAAGGCTCCCCATCGCATTGAAACGCCACAGTTCTCGATGAACGCGGTCTTTGAAGCCATTGTCAATGCGGTTGTGCATCGTGATTATTCCATCTATGGCTCGAAGATCCGTGTGCATCTGTTTGCCGACAGGCTTGAGATTTTTTCGCCTGGAACTATCCCCAATACGATGACCATTGACAGCCTCTCGGAACGTCAATCGGCTCGCAACGAGTTGTTGAGCTCCCTACTTGCCCGTTGCCCCATGAATGTCAATGCCATTGGCAGCCAGCGCAGCTATATGATGGACAAACGCGGCGAGGGAGTGCCAATCATCATAACCGAAAGCGAAAAACTTTCCGGTCGTAGGCCGGAATTCCGGTTGCTGGATGAGGCGGAGTTGATGCTCACTATTTATGCCGCAAAACCACCTAATGAAGATGCTGTAGAGTGAGCGCTGGTTCTTGGCAATACAGCACGATTCACAACTGCGCCTGTCAGGTCATCGAAGTCCAGACGCTCTGGGGAGAGAAAACCTGCCGGGTCTGGTTGCCCGGCCGCGACTCCGTCGTCTGCAACTACCGTTTGAATCTCCTGGCCCAGGAGGAGCGAAGTCTTCCAAGAGCAGCTCGAGCAGAAGGCCCACGTCTATCCAGAGATGGTGCCGTTACTCGTGATTCGGGTGGAAGGGAACCGCGAATGAACGCCAATGGACGCGAATTGATAGAGAAGGAACTGACTTTCCGGGTAGTCGGATGCGCTATGGCAGTACTGAACGAGCTTGGGCATGGGTTGAGGGAAAAAACTTATGAGCGGGCTTTGTGTGTCGAGTTGACTCTACAGGGGTTGGCTTTTCAACAGCAACACACCTATCCGGTCTACTATCGTGGAGAACATATCGACGACTATATCCCTGACCTCGAGGTTGAAAATCGCCTCATTGTGGAAGCCAAGACCGTTGACCAAATCATTGATGAGCACCTCGGCCAGGTACTGAATTACTTAAAAATCACCGGCCTTGAGGCGGGAGTCATTCTGAACTTCAAGCACTCGAAGCTGGAGTGGCGGAAGGTTGTGCTGCAGGAAGGGCACCGCAAATCAAAGCAAGCACCTGGAAATTGAACCTTTTCTTTATTGGCGTTCATTTGCGTTATTCGCGGTTGGCGTCAGGGAACCGCGAATGAACGCCAATGGACGCGAATTGATAAAGAAGGAACTGACTTTCCGAGTGGTCGGATACGCTATGGCGGTACTGAACGCGCTTGGGCATGGGTTGCCGGAAAAGACTTACGAGCGGGATTTGTGTGTGGAGGTGACCAGATCATGCAAATTGAATCTTTTCTCGATTAGCGTTCATTTGCGTCTATTCGCGGTTGGAGTCTTTGATGACCGGTTGGCGTGATCAAATTCTGAAGGAGTTTACCCCGAAGGTCGCACGACTCACCCTGGTGGCGGACCCGGATGGTCTTCTCCTTGAAGAGGGGATTCTCGCGGGCATTCGCGAACGGGGGTTCGAGCTGATCCCGTTTGAAGATCACATTGCATTTCGGTATGTTTATGAATCAAAGTTCCGTTCCCGATGGGACCGGGGTGAGCAGACGGATCTCGTGGTGGTGCTTCGTTCTCAAGCCGGCGACCTCGGATCTCTCCCCTATGACCTGCTCCTCGCCGGTCGGAGTCTCTCGTTCAGCCTTGGCAACATCTTCCCGAATCTCAGCTATCCGGTTTTGACCGCGCTTGACCCGGGGGACCTGGACACCCTCTACGAGCGCGCAGAAACGTTACACACCCGGTCATCTGGGCGACAATGCCACCAAAGAATTTGTCCTACGGCACGTCTTTGAAATCGCCCCCGAGCTGATCAAGCAGCCTTCCGACTTACTGCGGGTACTGCTTCGCCGTCATTACCGGGGTCAGCGAATACCAACAATCCTTGACGAAAGGTTTATCCACCTGCTGCGGCAGAGCGGCGTCTTTGAAGAGTGGCCGCTTGAGGCGCTGGTTTCAGACCGGGAGACATTTTTCGCTTTTCTCCAGGAACGCTGGCCGATTTTTCTCGACCGTCAGGAGGCGAAAGAGGCGCCCGGCGTTCGGGAAGGCAAGGGGCCCTCGAGATTGACTATCGAGGGGCCTGTCGATCTGCCTTTCGAACACCACGACATCAGAGTATACCTTGACATATCAGAGGATTGTGATAGTAAGAAGAGTGGGACCAAAAGTGAGAGGGAGTGAGTGTCGGGAGTTGATCGGGATACTTTCCGTCAGATATTCGAGGATCATTGGGGAGAGTTCAAGGAGTGTCATCAGGGATATGGCACGCAATATTACGATGAAGTAGTGGGGAAGATGCTTGGATGTGGAAAAGAGGAGGGTGGATATAGTGAGTACTTGTGCACCCGTTGAGGGAAGGATCTTCGGCGGGTGTGTTTCACCTGCAAGAGTTGTTTTTGTCTTTCGTGTTCTAAGGGATACACGGATGATTTTGTAGCGGAAGTGAGCGGTGTTCTTCAGGCTGGAGTGAGATACCGTCACATGATTCTGACGGTTCCGGAACAACTTCGGATGACATTCTATAGGGATCGACATGAAGGGAAGCTTCTTTCGGCATTAATGCGCTGTGGTTATGGATGTCTTGAGGATGTGGTGAGCGTGGCAGTGCGTCAGCAAGTGAAGATCGGAGGGATAGTGGTAGTTCAAACCCATGGCCGGTCAGGTCACTACAATCCACATCTTCACATCATCATGACCAGTGGAGGTGTGAACGAAAAGACGGGCAGTTGGGTGGAGTTGGGGTATTTTTCGTATGAGATCATCCACAAGAAGTGGCAATATCACCTTTTCAAGATGTTGAAGGAGATGGATCGAAGCGGTGAGATGAAGACACTGATTGATGCTCTCTGGAAGAAATACCCTAAAGGTCTCGTAGCCCATGTAACGAAAGGGAAAGTCCCTGATCAGTGCCGTGGTTTGGCGAAATATCTGGCGAAGTATGTGGCCTCTCCTCCGATAGCAATAAGACGGATCATCCGATACACTGGTCAGGAAGTGACGTACTGGTACAAGGATCATCGTACGAAGCACAAAGAAGTTGTCACAGTGAATGTGATGACCTTTATCGGTCGGATGGTTCAACATATTCTCCCCAAGGGATTTCAGCGGATACGCTATTATGGCCTGCAAGCAACGAAGACTTTCAAGAAATGGGTGGAGGTGATCAAAGCGGGATTGCGTAAAGCAGGTCGGGTCATCAAGGGATCGTATGAAGTGATTGCTCCGAAGGGTTACCGGGAAAGGTTCCAGGAGATGAGTGGCCGAGATCCTCTCCGTTGCAGATTTTGTGGTCAGGAGATGGATTTGTGGAAGATATGGCACCCAAAGTACGGGACGATCTATGATGAGTGGGAAAATCTCAAAGCGGGCAAATACGAAAGAATCGTTAGGAACAAAGATGGAACTTCAGGAGGGGGAGGATATTCCCTTTGGCCCCCCGCCGGAGGAGTACAATTATCGCTGTTCCCGGTGCGGGTGTGAGATGTGGGTCAATGAGGCCATCATTGATTTCGAGCTTGGCTTCGCTGAATTCGAGGGGAGAGAAGTCAAAATGCCTCTTGTCGGTTGTCCTGACTGTAACCGAGAGACTATGGAATATACCGGGATAAAAGCCCGCCCGAAGGGCGCTTTAATAATCTGTTCGTTGAAGGCCTGCTTCACTCGGTCTCCCACGAGCATGCGGACACCCTTTCCAAGACCTGGGTGAGCATAGGGGTTCGAACCGACCCGTCAATGGATAAAACCCGCCGTTTGACTAAGCTCATTGAGAGCCTCCAGGGGTCTATTCCAGCCGAGAGCGCGAAGCATGTGGAATGGTTTCACTTCGCCCGTGGATGGGCAGAGTTGGTTCTGCTGGTAAATAAGCCAGCAGAAGGCATGCCCCAAGAGAGCAATGAGCGCATAAAGAGCTTGCAGGAACAGGTGGACATCAGGTTTGCCGCCTGGCTCTCCAAGCGATATGCTGGGCTTTACAATCAGCCGGCGGTACATCCGGTCATGCTTCATCACCTCCCGCGCTTCCTGGCCGGCCAGGTGGGAGAAGATCGCGCAGCCAAGGTTGCACTGCTCCTGGTAGACGGTCTTTCCTTGGCCCAGTGGCTGGTCATCCGCGAAGCACTCGCCTCACGCCAACCTGATTTCCACTTTCGGGAGCACATGCTGTTTGCCTGGATTCCCACGATCACATCGGTCTCCCGCCAGGCTGTTTTTGCAGGGGACCCTCCCATCTATTTCCCCAACAGCATCCAAACCACTGAGAAAGAGCCTGTTTTGTGGACCAAGTTTTGGATGAATCATGGCCTGCTGCCAAATGAGATTATATACGCGAAGGGACTCGGTGACGATCCTTTGGAGAACATCTTGGAGACCCTATCCCACCCGAAAGCCAGAGTTGCCGGACTGGTTGTCGATAAAGTTGACAGAATCCTGCATGGAATGGAACTGGGCACGGCCGGCATGCATAACCAGGTGCGGCAGTGGGCCCAGAAACCTTACTTGAGCACGCTCATCAATCTGCTCTTGGACGGGGGCTTCCGGGTCTATCTCACCTCCGATCACGGCAATGTTGAAGCCGAAGGTTGTGGCCGTCCGGCAGAGGGAGCCGTGGCGGATCTGCGAGGGGAAAGGGTCCGCATCTACTCGGACGCAACCCTTCGGAGCAAGGTGAAGGAGCGCTTCCCGACAGCCTTGGAGTGGGAACCTATCGGTCTTCCTGAGTCCTTTCTCCCTCTCATCGCTGACGGTCGAAAGGCCTTCATTCCAGAAGGAGATCACACGGTCGGTCATGGCGGAATAACCATCGAGGAGGTCATTGTTCCGCTGGTTCAAATCGAGAGGAGGAGCACATGAACCGTCGAACCGATGAGATCGGATTCAGCCAGAGGGTTCGGTTGGAGTGGCTTGAGCAGGTCGCCAACCTGGTTCTGGCTGGAAATGATAAGTCCGCCGTCAACGATGCTCTGCAAGCCCTCTTGAAAGACAAAGTGTCTGTCGGTGGCCGGGCGATCAGAGGAAACCGTGAGAAGATCATCACGATCCTCATGAAGGTATGGTTTACTACTCCGCCCGAACTCGAATCGCTCCGTCTGCGCGGCTTGGAACTGCTCACGCGCCTTCCTCGAACCGACCACCTGGTTGTCCATTGGGGGATGGTTATGGCGGTCTACCCTTTTTGGGGCCACGTGGCCGGTCAAGTCGGCCGTCTTTTGAGGCTTCAAGGCTCCGCGGGGGCAGCCCAAGTCCAGCGCCGGATGAGAGAGCAATACGGGGAACGGGAAACCGTATCGAGAGCAGCCCGCCGAATACTGCGTTCTTTTCTGGATTGGGAGGTTCTTAAAGAAACTGATACGAAAGGAACATACGGGTTGGGGTTATCATCGGCAATTAGTGATCCCAGGACCATTTCCTGGCTTGTTGAAGCCTACCTGCACACGCTTTGCAATGGTTCGGCAGAACTCAGTGACGTCCTCGACAGCACAAGTCTGTTTCCATTCAAACTGGCACATTTGTCTGCCGAACAGTTGATAGGCCATTCAGAGCATCTTGAGGTTCTGCGACATGGCCTCGATCAGAATCTGGTTATGCTCCGGAAAGCCGATCGTCCTTCGTCGGCGAAGGGCAGATAGTGATTTCCTGGTGTCTACTGAGTATAAAAAGTCGTTGCCGAGCGTTTGCTGAGACTCGGGCTTACATCACCATAGTCGGGTCCCGGTCGATGGCCAGTTGCACGCGACGAAGCACGGGGTTTGCGCGGCTTCGTTCCAACACCACCTCGGTGAACTGCTGCAGGTCCTGATTCGTCCAGGCCTTGATGTAAATGTGCCAGCGGAAGCGATTCTTGAGCTTCACCAGGGGCGCCGGCGAGGGGCCGAGGACTGCCAGGTATTTGGCCTGGGAGCGGAATTCGAGAGCAACCGTCCGGCAGAGGCCGGCAAGTTCATGGGCAGCTTCTCTGGTCAATTCCTCACGGGTGGAGGTCACCAGGAGCCGCAACAACCTGGCAAAGGGCGGGTATTGCAGCCGTTCTCTTGATTCGAGCTCTTTCTCGCAAAAACCGAGGTAGTCCATGTTCAGCACCGACTCGATGGTATAGTGCGAAGGATTGTAGGTTTGCAGGATCACCCGGCCCGGCATATCGCCGCGGCCCGCCCGCCCGGCGACCTGCATGAGCAGTTGCACGGTGGTTTCCCCCGCCCGGAAATCGGCGATCTGCAGCGAGGTGTCCGCATTCACGACCCCGACCAGCGTAATGCTCGGGAAATCGTGCCCTTTGGTGAGCATCTGGGTGCCGATGAGGACATTCGCCCGATGGGCTCTTATGGATTCCAGGCACTCGGCCATATAGCGCGGCTCGGAGGCGGTGTCGCGATCGATCCTGAGAACTTGTGCTTCCGGAAGGAGCTTTTTTACTTCCTTTTCAATGCGTTCGGTCCCAAACCCGTGCAGAATGAGCGCGGCATGATCACAGGCCGGGCAGTGCGCGGGGAGCTTCTTTTCTGCGCCGCAATAATGACAGCACAGCGATTCTTTCTTGTTATGATACGTGAGGCTCACACTGCAGCTCTCACATTCCAGCACATGCCCGCAGACGTGGCACAGGACAAAGTTGGCAAAACCTCGCCGGTTAAGGAACAAGAGGGCCTGTTGCCCGGCCGCGAGCGTTTCCGTGAGAGCCGCTTTGAGAGCTTTGGAGAGGACCCTGCTCCGCCTGTTCTCCCTGCGCATGTCGATGATTTCCAAATCCGGGAGCGGGCGGTCGTGGATGCGCCGCGGGAGTGAAAGCAGCGTGTAGCGGTTGGTCCGACTGTGATGGAAAGACTGCAGAGAAGGGGTGGCGGAACCCAACACAATCGGTATTTTAAGCATTTGCGCCCGCATCAAGGCGACATCGCGGGCCTGGTAGCGTAAATGGTCATCCTGCTTGTATGAAGAATCGTGTTCTTCGTCGATGACGATCAACCCCAACTGGTGGACCGGCATAAAGATTGCAGAACGGGCCCCCAGGACCACTTTCCTCTTTCCACTCAAAATGTCCTGCCATTGCGCTGTGCGCACCCGGTTGGAAAGACCGCTATGCCAGATCGCGAGCTCTGAGCCGAACCGCTGCCGGAACAGGGCCTCGAGCTGGAAGGTGAGGGCTATTTCCGGCGCCAGGATGAGGACACCTTTTTGGTGCTCCAGGGCGGTTTCAGCCAGGCGCAGATAGATCTCGCTCTTGCCGCTGCCGGTCACGCCAAAAACGAGGAAGGTCACAAAAGAAGGCCCCTGAAGGTGCTGTCGGATGGCATCCAACACGTTTTGCTGATCAGCGGAAGGGGTCGGCGGTGGGGACGCGGGATCAGAGCCAAGGTCGAGCGGGGCATGCTTGGTTTTTCGCGAAGCCGGCCCGACGGTATCGAGGCGAAAGATGCGTTCGATGATCCCGTCACGCTCAAGCTTTTGCAGTTCCCTGCGGAGTTCCTTGCCGCCTTCCAGTTTGCGATGGAGCTCCTTGACCGAGAGCTCGGCCTTTTGTGACAGCAGCTCAATGAGAGGGGAGTCGCCAGGCCGCGTGCACGTTTTTCTCGCCCCGGCCGCCAAACGGTAGTATGCCTCGGGTACCGCGCGTGCCTTGGCCGGCACCGCCAATTGCAGGACCTCACCCAAGGGATAGAAGTAGTATTTGGAAATCCAGGTGCTGAGGGCAAGCAGGTCCTCCGGAACCACGGGAGTCTGGTCGAGTATTGCGGTCAATGGCCGCAAGACCACTTCTTCCGCTAAGTCGGGGGAGGCCGTATCAAGCTTAACAATCAACCCCATGGCAGTTCGCCTGCCGAGCGGCACCAGGACTCTTGCCCCGATCCGTGCTTGCTGCCGAAGACCGGATGGCACCTGGTAATGAAGAGTCTTGTCGAGAGCGTTGAATACTGCGACTTCTGCAAAAAGCTCGGTCATTTTGGTCCGCTTGTTCCCAATCCGGCATCGTTTTTTAGTCAAAACACGACAAAGGATACCTTGATCGTACAGCGATTGCCATTTCGGCAGGGCGGAGCGGTTTCACATTCCGCAATCCGCAATCCGAATCCGCATCCGCAATCCGACATCCGACATCCGCAATCCGACATCCGACATCCGCAATCCGACATCCGACATCCGCAATCGACATCCGACATCCGAAATCCGACATCCGAAATCCGACATCCGAAATCCGAAATTACCTCGATTCCCATCAGGAAGCAAATGATCTGCCAGGATATTCCGGGGTGCTTGATTTTTAGTGTATTTATTACTTGCCATGGATTTTGGGGTAGTATAATTTCGTCGCCAAGTGTTGTGAGGTGAAGGGTTCACGAGTGTCAGTTCATCACTAAACGTTTTCATTCGGTGGTTACGGGCGAAAGCAAGAAACATTTCATGAGGGAGGGGTCAAATGACAAAAGCCGATTTAGTCGCTAAGATTGCCATCGATGCCGGCCTTACCAGGGCCAATGCCGAAAAGGCGCTCACCAGTCTCGTTTCCGTGGTCACAGACGCCCTGGCTGCAGGAGACAAGATCACGTTGGTGGGGTTCGGAACATTTGAAGTTTCAGAGCGATCCGAGAGGGAGGGGCGCAACCCGAGGACCGGTGAAGCTCTTAAGATTCCTCCGTCAAAGGTGGTCAAGTTCAGGGCCGGGAGCAAATTGAAGGATACCGTAGCATAGCAGCCCGGGGACCCTGGACCGGTGGGGAGCTTCCCCTGGCGGTCCAGGGTCCGGCTTTATTTTGGTCTAACCTGCCAATACCTCGACGATAGGCTGATGGCGATTGGCGAGAATCAGGCGATAATCCAACCGCGCAAAGGAAAGCGTGAGGAGGCTTTGCCTTCTCTGGCCATCCTCCTGTTCACCCCGCAGGATATGGAGCTGTTCCTGCAACATTCCCCCCTGCTTAGCAAACTGCCGTATCGAATTTATCTCTCGGAAGTTTTTGTCGGGCCGCATCAGGGTGTGCCCGTGGCGTTGGTGGGCCCCATGCTGGGGGCTCCCCAGACGGTGCTGGTGCTGGAAAAGCTCATCGCGTTGGGAGTTACCGAGGTCATGGCGGTGGGATGGTGCGGTTCGCTGCAGCCCCATGTCAGGATCGGTGACCTCGTGTTGCCAACCGGCGCCTATTCCGAAGAGGGAACGTCGCCTCACTACCCGATCTCACATCCTCAGCCCGGACCCTCCCGAAAGCTGCTCGATGCGCTCAAAGAGTTATTACCGGCAGGGTTGATGAGGGTCCATGAAGGGACGGTGTGGAGCATGGATGCTCCTTTCCGGGAGACGGTCGAAAAGGTGTCAACCTTCCAACAGGCGGGGGTCCTCGCGGTGGAGATGGAAACCTCCGCGTTGTTCACCGTCGCTGCTTTTCGTGGTATCCTTATAGCTGCTGCCCTGGTGGTTTCCGACGATCTTTCTTCGCTGACATGGGTCCATGGTTTCAGGGAGCGTGGCTTCATCCGGACGCGGGCCGAATTGGCAAAATCAGTCTTGAAGGCCGTCGCTTCCCTGGGTTAGGAGACGATTTTGGACTTTTGGAGCGTCACGGTACCTATCACAAAGGCACTTGTTGAGGGTTTTTAGACACCCTCTGAGAGAAATTGACCATGAAACGAGATGGAAAGTCCCTTTTCGATAAGCCGGTGGCGCTGCTCACGCGGGAGGAGGCTGCCCCCGAGTTGGCCGAACTGGCAGAGCTCATCGCGTATCATGATCAGCTCTATTACGAAAAGGACCAACCGGAGCTAACCGATGCCGAGTACGACGCCCTTCGGCAGCGGAACACTGCTATTGAGGCGCGCTTTCCCGAGCTCATCCTGGCGAGCAGTCCATCGCAACGGGTGGGCGCGGCCCCGGCGGCGGGCTTCAAAAAGGTGCGGCATTCCGTTCCCATGCTCTCCCTGGACAATGCCTTTACCGGGCAGGACATAAGTGATTGGCTGGAGAGCCTCCGCAACTTTCTTCTGGAGCTCAGGGACCAGTCGGTGCCTATCGAAATGGTCTGCGAGCCGAAGATTGACGGGGTCTCGCTTGGAATACGGTACGAGCGCGGCAGGCTCGTCTCCGGTGCCACGCGGGGCAATGGCCTCGAGGGCGAAGACGTTACCGCCAATGTCAAAACCATCAAGAGCATTCCACACCGTCTGAGCGGCGAGGGATGGCCGGAGGTCCTGGAAGTTCGCGGCGAAGTTTACATGACCGATGAGGACTTCCTGAACTTCAATGAGCAGCAGGCGCAAGCTGGTGGAAGGCTGTTCGCCAATCCCCGGAATGCCTCGGCAGGGAGCTTACGCCAGCTTGACGCAAGCGTGACCGCTTTGCGACCCCTTCGTTTTTATGCTTATGCCTGGGGGGAGACATCACAAGCCTTTGCCCAGACGCAATGGGAAGCTCGGCAGAAGCTCAAAAGCTGGGGCTATGAGCTCAATGAGCCATCCCGGCTGGCGCAAGTCGTGGGCACGGATCCCAGCGAACTCCTTGCCTATTACGATGAAATTCAGGGGCAGCGTCCCGGTCTGGGTTTTTCCATCGACGGGACGGTGCTCAAGGTCAACCGGCTTGACTGGCAGTCTCGGCTTGGCTTCGTGAGTCGCTCACCACGCTGGGCGATGGCGTGGAAATTTCCGCCGGAGCAAGCGCTGAGCATTATCGAGTCCATCCAATGCCAGGTGGGGAGGACCGGAAAAATCACGCCCGTGGCTCATCTGAGACCCGTTAACATTGGTGGTGTGCTCGTTCAGCGCGCGACTCTCCACAATGCTGACGAGATCATCCGAAAAGACATTCGGGTTGGCGACATGGTCGTGATTCAAAGGGCAGGTGATGTCATCCCCCAGGTGCTCACCGTGGTGAAAGAAAAGCGTCCTGATTCCAGCGAGCCTTATACATTTCCGGACCAATGCCCGGTATGCGGGAGTTTGCTGGTGCGCGAGGAAGGGGAAGCCGACACCTATTGCACGGGCGGCCTTGTCTGTTCCGCTCAGGTGGTGGAACGGTTGAAGCATTTCGTATCCCGGGATGCTTTTGATATTGAAGGGCTGGGCGGGAAGAATATCGAGCTCTTCTGCGGCAAAGGGCTGGTCACGACCCCAACCGATATCTTTACGCTCGAGGCGCGCGATGGGGAGGAACCGCACGATGGGAAGGAACTCCGTCCCTTGCGGGAATGGGAAGGTTGGGGAGAAACTTCTGCACGCAAGCTTTTTGATGCCATTCAACGAGCCCGGACGATTTCGCTGGACCGTTTTATTTACGCCTTGGGCATCCGTCAGGTCGGGCAAGCCACGGCACGCCTCCTGGCGCGTCATTACCTGACCTTCGACCAGTGGCGGAAGGGCCTGGAAGCGGCTCACGAGGACGAGACCTCCGATGCCTATGCCGAGCTTCTCTCCATCAGTGGTATCGGTAAAAGCATGGTGGATGATATCCTGGGTTTCATTGCCGAACGACATAACCAGGAAATATTGAATGAGCTGACTCACGCTGCGGGTGGCCAGGCGCCCCTGGTTACCGTGACCGACTTTGAGCGCCCGCCGAGCACCTCGATCGTGGCAGGGAAGACCGTGGTCTTTACCGGCAAGTTGGAGCAAATGAGCCGAAACGAAGCCAAGGCTCAGGCCGAAGCGCTCGGGGCCAATGTGGCCGGTTCGGTATCGAAGAAAACGGATTACGTAGTTGCCGGACCGGGAGCAGGTTCCAAGGAGAAAAAGGCAAGAGAGCTGGGTTTGAACATCCTGACTGAGCAGCAATGGCTGGAATTGCTTGGCGCCGGTTCCGAGGAAGACGTTGGCTGATTGCTGCCAGATATGGTGAACGAGTGTGGAGAGACATCTCCGTAACGCTCCCGATCAATAAGGCTCCCGAATCTGATCGTCATACCGGCGAAAGCCTTTATCCAGGCAGGTTTTCTGGATTCCGGTTTTCACCGGAATGACGCGTTGGGATTAAGGTGACTATTGTGCGGAGGTGTACTCAGTCGCTCATGGGACGCTGGAATCAGGCGAGGCCGCGATGCAAAAAAAGCGCATTCGGGTACGGATAAGAGGCATGGTCCAGGGGGTCTGCTTTCGAGCGTTTGCCCGCGATGCTGCGATCAGTGAAGGGGTCACCGGGTGGGTGAGGAATCTCCGGGACGGGAGTGTGGAAGCGCTCTTCGAGGGGGATGCGGACAGGGTTGAACGGATGATAGCATGGTGTCGGCGAGGCAGTCCTTATGGCTTTGTCGACGAGGTCGAAGTGAAGGAAGAGGCTTATGAAGGGGCCTTCGATCGCTTTGTCATTACTTACGGAAGGTAAACGTCGTGGAACAGGCGAAAGAAAATTTGGGAAGCGCTGATCAATTTTCTCGTTACTTATGATTCTCGTAAGATGGCGCAATTGCTTGCTGATCTTAAATGGGAGGCGGTGCTCCGGAACCCCTTTGTGTGGCTGATCGGTTTGCCTATCTTCGGATACCTGGTCTACAGAAAGCGGTTGAGAACGATAATTTTTATTCTTTCGCTTGCCGCTCTTGCTTATCTGCTGCAAGTCACATTTCCGCCTTCCAACCGGACGATCCCCCTCGATAGCCTCCTTGAATTCATCGGCGGTTGTGTCGTCCTGGCCGTGGTAAACCTCTATTTCTTATTTGTGCGTCAAGACTGAACTCAAAAGGCTGCGGCGTAACGGTTTTGCCTATGCATGCTACTCTTCGTCTGGGGGCAGATCATTTACTCTCTCTTTCAGTTCCTTCCCGACCTTGAAAAAGGGCAGCTTCTTTGAATTCACTTCGATGATGTCTCCGGTTTTGGGATTTCTTCCCCGGTAGCCATCGTAGTTCTTGACCTTAAAGCTTCCAAAACCGCGTATTTCCAGCCGATCTGACTTGATGAGCGCTTGTTCCATGCTCTGAAAAGCCACATTTACTGCGGTTTCGGCAGCCTTCAAGGTGATGCCTTCAGCTTTTGCCAGTGCTTCGATGAGCTCACTCTTGGTCATGACTGAAGCTCCTTTTCAGTTGGAAAGACCTGCTAACGATGCGTAATCCTCTCCATATTGCCCAAATATGGGCGCAAGGTCCTGGGAATGACAACGCTCCCGTCGTGTTGTTGGTAATTTTCCAGAATGGCTACCACGGTCCGCCCTACAGCCAGCCCTGAACCATTCAAGGTGTGCACGAAGTCGGTCCGGGATTGGCCTTTCCGGCGGTAGCGAATATTGGCCCGCCTGGCCTGGAAATCTTCAAAATTGCTGCACGAAGAAATTTCCCGATAGGTGTTCTGTCCTGGAAGCCACACTTCTATGTCGTAGGTCTTGGAAGCGGAAAAACCGAGGTCGGCCGTGCATAGAGACACCACGCGGTAAGGCAGCTCCAATTCCTGCAGGATCGTCTCGGCATTGGCAAGGAGGCTTTCCAGTTCCGCATAAGAGGTCTCCGGCTGGACCAATTTAACCAGTTCGACCTTGTTGAATTGGTGTTGCCGAATCAGTCCGCGCGTGTCTTTACCATATGACCCGGCTTCCGAGCGGAAGCAGGGAGTGTAGGCGGTATAGTATTTGGGAAGCTCGTCCTCCTCGAGCACTTCGTTCATGTGGATGTTGGTCACCGGAACTTCAGCGGTGGGCACGAGGTAATAGTCAAGACCCTCGAGCTTGAAGAGGTCCTGTTTGAATTTCGGGAGCTGGCCGGTGCCCGTGAGGCTTGCAGCGTTGACGATGAAGGGAGGAAGCACCTCCAGATAACCATGCAGGCGCGTGTGCAAATCCAACATGAAGCTGATGAGCGCCCGCTCGAGAGCGGCGCCAATTCCCCAGTAGAGGGCAAAACGGGCCCCCGTCATGCGGGCTGCGCGTTCAAAGTCCAAAATTCCCAGGGACTCCGCAACATCCCAGTGGGGTTTCGCTTCAAAATCAAATTCCGGCGGCTTTCCCCATAATCTCACTACGGGATTGTCCCGCTCGTCTCTCCCGACGACCACCGAGTCATGAGGCATATTGGGGATCACCATCAAGATCTCGTCAAAGCTTTGCTGGATCACCGCCAGTTGCTGATCGAGGGTCTTGATCTGCTGCGAGACCTCACGCATCTCCTCGATGCGCTCCGTGGCATCGCCATGCTCTTTCTTGATCCGAGCGATTTCATCCGAGGCCACATTTCGGCGGCGCTTGAGCTCTTCGACCTCTCTGAGGATGCGCCGTCGGTCCTCATCCAACTCCAGAAAGGGTTTCAAATCAAGGTCCACCTGCCGGTCGTGCAGCATCTGACCGATGCGTTCGGCATTGTCTCTGACGAACTTGAGGTCCAGCATACAGTTCACACCCATCTTTCGGAAGTTTGCTGCAACACTTGCTTATCTAATGCTTTCAAGAAGTTGAGATTAGCGTCTTGTAACATCGAACGCGAAAGCTTGTCAATTCTTTTTGTCACTTCAATAGGTTGGCCATTCATACCGGGGAAAGCGGCCCACGAGGGTTCGCCCTGAGCTTTGCGGCGGAACCGGTAAGATGCTCGGTGATTTCACGCCCCAAAGATTTCAATCCGATTTTGAACTGATGACCTCCACACTGTAATCACTCAAAGCCTTTAACTCCGGCAGGTTGTGAAAAACCAACACAAACGGAACCCGTTTTCCGGGCGGTATCTTAACGTTGGCGAAGGCTTTTTCCCTCACGGTTCATCATCCGGTTCTGGATCTCGGTCATATTGAGGCGACCGAGCTCGTCACGGCTCATGGCGTTTCCCACATAACACCTCTGGGTGATGGCCACGCGGTTGGTAGTGTTGAAGAGCTTTCCCTCAACGAGGATAAAACTGACCGGTTTTGCCGATTGATTTTCAACCTCACCCTCCACCACAAAGATCTGGCCGGCGTGAGCATTCTCCCAAAAGAAACCCTGGATTGTGTCGAGGACTTTTACCGATGGCGCATCAGCGGTCCCTGGCGGGGGCTTGACTTGAGAGTCTGAAGTCAGGTAGCTGGCGACTCCGAGCAGCCCGGCGCTGAAAGCGAGGACAAGCGCCAGCCAGATGAGCAGTTTTCGCTTCGGGTGGCCCTGTTGGAACCCGGCAGGACCTCGCGGGTTTGAGCGAGGGAGACGCGAGGGTGGGTTCTTCTGCCGTGAGCCCCATGTCCTCAGCAACGTCAATGTCCAACACGTCTTCTTCTTCCTGAACCAGACTGAAGATGTGTCCGCAACGGGTACACCGGACCTTGCTCCTGGGCCCTCTTAGCCGGGCAGGATCGAGACTGAATTTGGTATCGCATGCTTCACAGGTGACAATCATTGTTATTCTTTCAAAAATTCGACTTCATGAATCGCGGGCAGATTGCGGTGCTTTTCCCCAAAATCCAGACCATAGCCGACAAGAAAACCTTTGTCCACGCGAATTCCCACATAGTCAAGCGGTACTTCAACTTCACGCCTCTCCAATTTGTCGACCAGGGCACAGATCTTCACGGATTCCGGCTGCCGCTGCTCGGAGATAATCGAGGAACCAGATCAGGGTGGTACCGGTGTCGACGATGTCCTCGACGACGAGCACATGGCGACCGGCGATGGGCAGTTCAACATCCTTGGTAATCTTGATCTCGCCGCTCGTTACCGACCCCTTGCCGTAGCTTGCCAGGCGCACAAAGTCAATTTCGACCGGCATCGAAAGGCGCCGGACCAAATCGCTCAGGAAGATGCAGGCCCCCTTCAGGATCCCAATCACAATGAGGCTCTTCCCCTCATAATCCCGGTTTATGCGCGCCGCCAGGTCGTTGACCTGCTTGGCCACTTCTTCTGCCGAGATACACGGGACCAATCGGTAGCTGTCCATAGGTCTTCTCTCCTCCAACAGATTGCCGTCATGCGTTCAAACCCGGATCAATGCCTTCATCCTAGAGAAAAGCGTCGGAAAAATCAATGCCATTTCAATCTAACTACTCAAAACCACTCATTTTCCAATTCGAATAAGGAAGCAGGCCACGACCGGCGAGACCCTGATGCCACACTTTCCAGCCCGCTTTTTTCTTCTTTTCGTTGCTTTTGCGTCGGCTACTGATTATACCAGCTTTACACTAAATCATTGGGAGGAGATCAAGATGCGTGAACAGGTTGAGAAGGCGTTGGAAAAAATCAGACCGATGCTGCAGCGGGACGGCGGCAATGTGGAGTTGGTGGATGTAGAGGGTTCCGTGGTGAAGGTGCGTTTGACCGGCGCTTGTCATGGATGCCCGATGAGCCAGATGACCTTGAAGTCGGGTATCGAGCGGATCATCAAGGAAGAAGTGCCGGCCGTCACCGAGGTGCTTGCCGTCTGATTTCAAGGACCTCTTTCGTCGTTTTTATTTGTGATAGGGTTCCCCTCTCAGAATGGTGAAAGCGCGATAAATCTGCTCCATGACCATCAGGCGGGCGAGGTCGTGGGGAAAAGTCATGCGGGAGAGGGAAAAGACAAAGTCTGCGCGCGCCAAAAGCCGCGGCGAAACTCCGAGAGGCCCGCCAATCACCATCCACACATCCGAAACCCCGCTGTTCCGGAGATCGTCCAGAAATTTCGCGAAAGCCCGTCGAATCCACATCCTTTCCGTGCTGGTCCCAGATGCCGAGGCAGTCTTTTTTCCCGAGGAGCTTCAGAACGCGCTCGGCTTCTTTGTCCTTAACCGCATCCTCGGTGCCTTTGGGAGGGATCTTTTCCGCTTTAACAAGATGTATTTGCGTTGGAACATAAGAACGCAGCCGGTCAAGATAACGATTGATGCCGGTTTCGAGCTCAGGGAAGGTGGTTTTCCCGATGAATACAAGGTGGAGTCGCATCAACGAGGACGATCGGAGGGGTTGGCGGGGCTGCTCCAGGTGGCAAACAGGAGAAATTCCACGTTGCCTTTGGGACCGAGAATGGGAGAAGGGATGATCCCTCTGACATGGAGACCGCATGATCGGCAAAATTCTGCAAGGGAATCGCAGACCGCCTGGTGGACTTTCTGGTCGCGGACGACTCCTCCCTTTCCCACATGAACGCGGCCCGCTTCGAACTGCGGCTTGATGAGGGCGATGAGCATGGGATCAGGTAACGAGGAGTGATGAGTGCTGAGTGCTGAGTACTGAGTGGAGGCATCCCTGTTGGCGGTGGCGGTAGTCTTTGATGTTTTCCACGGCAGCACGGCCCAGAAATGGCATCACTGCCGGAATGACGAGCTTGAGTGAAATGAAAGAGGTATCTATCGTGGCAATTTGAATGGGCTCCGGGACTCGGTCTTGCGCGAGGTGGCGAATGTTTTGGCGTTCCAGGACCACTACTCGGGGGTCCTGCCTGATCTTCCACGCCAGTTGGCCGTAGCCCACATCGACGGCATAGACCCGCTTTGCACCATATTGCAGCAGGCAGTCGGTAAAGCCGCCGGTTGAGGCGCCCACGTCCATCGCCACCAGGCCCCTGATATCGAGCCCGAATTCCTCGAGGGCATGCTGCAGCTTGAGACCACCGCGACCAACGAACGGGTGGTCCTCACCCACCACCTCGAGCCGGCTTTCCGCGGCGACTTTTTGCCCTGCCTTCGTGACCCGTTGCCCGTCAACCAGCACCCTGGCAGCCAGAATCAGCGCCTGCGCTCGTTCCCGGCTGACACTGAGCCCTTTATCGACCAGCAGTTTGTCCAATCGCTCGAAGGAGCCGCCCATGGCCGGTCTCCAATAGCCTGTGTACGGCGAGCTCAATGCCCTCAGCGTCGATGCCGTAAAGGTTTCTGAGGATGGCCTGGGTGCCGTGAGGGATGAAGGAATCCGGCAGGCCAAGGCGGATCAAAGAGCGGGGAAAGAAAGCCTGCTCCTGGAAAAGCTCCAGGACCGCACTTCCAAAACCGCCTTGGAGCACGTTTTCCTCGATCGTGATGACCCTGCCTATCTTCCTGGCCCACTTGAGAATCAGATCTTCGTCGAGTGGTTTCACGAACCTGGCATTTATTACTGTTACCCGGATACCCTCGTGATCGAGGCGCTCGGCCGCCTCCATGGCCGCTCGGACCGTGGAGCCGATAGCGATCAGCAGAGCATCTTCCCCTTCCCGCAGGAGCTCACCTCGGCCGATGGGCAGATTGCGCAAATCGTGGTCCAGCGCCACCCCAATCCCATTTCCGCGAGGGTAGCGAATGGCGGCGGGACCAGGGCAATTGAGTGCGGTTTGCAGCATGTGCTGCAGTTCATTCTCATCCTTCGGGGCCATCAGCACCATGTTCGGAATATGGCGCAGGAAGGAGAGGTCGAAGGCGCCGTGGTGGGTCGGGCCGTCATCTCCCACCAGGCCGCCGCGGTCCATGGCGAAAACCACGGGCAGGTTCTGCAGGCAGACATCGTGAACGATTTGATCGTAGGCTCGTTGAAGAAATGTCGAGTACACGGCCACCACCGGCTTGTAGCCTTCAGCCGCAAGCCCGGCGGCGAAGGTGATCGCGTGCTGCTCCGCGATGCCGACGTCGAAGAACCTGTCCGGAAAACGAGCAGAGAAGGGTTCCAGGCCGGTGCCCTGGGGCATGGCCGCGGTAATGGCCACGACCCTGGGATCATGTTCCGCGAGTCGCACCACGGTGTCCCCAAAGACCTGAGTATAAGAGGGATAGAGCGGGGTCCCGGCGGGCGGACGGCAGCCTTTTCCCGTGCTGATCTCAAATGAACCCACCCCATGAAAGCTGGCAGGATCGCTCTCGGCCGGACCGTAGCCTTTGCCTTTTTGAGTCAGGACATGTACCAGGACCGGTCCTTCCAGGTGGCGCACATTCTGAAAAGTACCGATGAGGCGATCCAGACGGTGCCCCTTGATGGGGCCGATGTAATGAAAGTCAAGCGCCTGGAAGAGCATGCCGGGGGTGAAAAGTGCCACCAGCATGTCTTCACTGCGCCGCAAGAGCTTCAAAATGTTTGAACCCAGGCCGGGAACGGACTTGAGGAAATTTTCGAGCTCCCGCCGCAGGTGCATGATGGTCTTGCTCGAGAGCTTCCGGCTCAGGAATGACGATAATGCTCCGACGTTGGCAGAGATGGACATCTCGTTGTCGTTCAGCACCACAATCAGGTTCTTGTCGAGATCGCCCGCATGGTTGAGCGCCTCAAAAGCCATTCCTCCGGTCATGCTGCCGTCCCCAATAACGGCAATGGTGCGGTGCGGACTCCCTTTGAGTGCGTTCGCGACGGTAATGCCCAGAGCGGCAGAGATCGAGGTCGCGGAGTGACCGGTCCCGAAAGCGTCATAGATGCTCTCGATGCGCTTGGGAAAACCGCTGATCCCCTCGAACTGACGGAGGGTGTGGAATTGCTCACGGCGGCCCGTGAGGATTTTATGCGTGTAGGCCTGATGCCCGACGTCCCAGATAATCTTGTCGTAGGGAGCATCAAAAACGTAATGCAAAGCGAGGGTGAGCTCTACGACTCCCAGATTGGGGGCGAGATGCCCGCCGTTTTTAGCTACCGTTTGAATGATCATGTCGCGGATTTCGCCGGCCAATTGCTGCAGTTGCGCCAGCGAAAGGCGCTTCAGTTGTGAAGGGTTATCGATTTGGGAAAGAAAGGTTTTGCCGACTTGCTCGTTCAAGTTTTGATTTCTCCTAGATCATGCTTTTCGCACCAGAAGGTAACGGGCGATGGCGCGCAACGGTTCCGCCTTGTCATCAAAAATGGCAAGCGCATCAACAGCTTCCTGCACATGGGTTTGTGCCGCTTTCCTGCTTTGGGGAATTCCGAGGAGCGCGGGATAGGTCTTCTTGTTTTTGGCAACATCGGAACCGGGGGTCTTTCCCATAAGCTGAGCGTCTCCCTCGACGTCCAGAAGATCGTCGGTGATCTGGAATGCCAGCCCTAAATGATGTCCGTAGCGAGTCAAAAAACCGACTTGGCGATCATCTCCACCGCCAAGGATAGCGCCCGCTTCCAAAGAGGCTGAAATCAGCGCTCCGGTTTTCCGAAGGTGCATGTATTCTACTGTGGTCAGGTCCACGTCACGCGTCTCGGACTCGAGGTCGATTACCTGGCCACCGACCATGCCTCGGTATCCTGAAGCTCTGGCGACCACGCCAATGACCCGGACGAACTTGTCCGCCGCTATTTGAGCCCGTTCTGCGGCGCCGGCAATGAGACTGAACGCTTCCGTCAAGAGGGCGTCACCGGCAAGGATCGCCATCGCTTCCCCAAACACCTTGTGATTGGTAGGGCGGCCCCGGCGGAAATCGTCGTTATCCATAGCCGGCAAATCATCATGGATGAGCGAATAGGTGTGGACCATCTCAAAGGCGCAGGCGACAGGCATGACCAGTTCCCTGCTGCCATTCAAAATGTCGGCCGCAGCAAGACAGAGAATGGGGCGAAGCCGTTTTCCCCCGGCAAAGAGGCTGTAACGGGCGGCTTCCGATACGCTTTTTTCCAACCCCGTCGGGGCCGGCGCATACTTGTCCAGGGCCTCGTCGACCAACTGTTTGCGCTCGGACAGATAGCGCTTCAAATCGAAATCCGGCATCCCGTAATAATCCATTCAGCTAATCTGCAATCAATCGTATTTAATGTAACACGCCTGCTCAGGCCTTTCCACACTTTTAGAAATTTGCCTGCTCAGGGAGCTTCTTCGGCATTGTCCCTCGAGAGGGGCTCAAAAGGGGCAGTCGACCAGGCCCCCTGTTGATCTTTCATAAGGATTTGCACTTTTTTTTCTGCTTCCTCGAGTTTTTGGTGGCAGAGCTGGACCAGCTGCATGCCCTCGGCGAAGGACTCCATCGCCTGTTCCAGGGGCAAATCTCCGCGCTCGAGCTTTTCCACGATTGCCTGGAGCCTTTTTACCGCATCTTCAAACTGCTCGCTCTTCTTTTTGCTCATGTCAATTCCTTTTTTAAAAACAATCCACGAATAGACACGAAGAAACACGAAATGAGAAAAAGAGCAGACCAAAAATAGCTTCGTGTACATTCGTGTGAATTCGTGGATAAGACGGTCTTATTTGGATGGAGAATTCTCCTCTGTGGATTTGTTTACCGTGCATTCCAGGAAACCCTGCGAAAGCTTAATCAAAACTTCCTCACCCGGTCGTACCTCAGAAGCTTTCCTGATAATGGTTCGGTCGGGTAACCGGGAACAAATGGCATACCCCCGGGCGAGCACCGCCAGAGGGCTCAGGCTCTCCAGTTTAGAGGCATGTTCCTGCAGTTGAAGCCGGAGATTCTCGAGCCGCCGCTCGTAATTGAGGGTGAGGTCCCGCCGGAATTGATTCAGGGCGCTTTGATATTGTTGCACGGCCTTGCCTGGTTGAACCAGCAGCAAGCGCCCTGAAAGATGGGTATGGTGCGTTCTCAGCCGCTCGACCATCCGGGCAAAAGCCCGTTGCAGGCGTTCCATACGATCGTCCACGAACAGCCGCAAATCCTGAAGCCGCCTCCTGGGGTCCACCAGGCGCCTGTCCAGAAAGTGGAGCCGTTGCTTCTGATAATCGATTTTGTGAATGGTGGTTTTGAGCATCTGATCGCGGTGCTTCGCAAGCTCTCTCTGCAGGGTTTCAAGCCGGGAGACCACCCACTCGGCGGCGGCCGTTGGCGTCGGTGCCCGCAGATCGGCGACCAGATCGGAAATGGTGAAGTCAATTTCGTGCCCTACGGCCGAGATCACGGGAATCCGGGAAGCGGCAATGGCCCTGGCGACGGTTTCCTCGTTGAAGGGCCAGAGATCCTCAACGCTGCCGCCGCCTCTGCCGACAATCATCAACTCCCACTCAAATTGAGGCAAGAGGGCGTTCGCCGTTGCGACAGCAGCGGCAATTTCCCTGCCGGCCTCCTCGCCCTGAACCCGAACCGGCAGCAGCGTAACCGTCAAGGGGTAGGGACTGCGCTGAAAAATCTTCATGATATCGCGAATGGCTGCGCCGGTGGGTGAGGTAACGACGGCTATCGATTGTGGGCATAGCGGGAGCTGCAGCTTGCGCGCCGGATCAAACAGGCCTTCCCCTTCGAGTTTCTTCTTCAACTGTTCGAAAGCCAGTTGCAGCGCCCCCCGCCCCTGGGGTTCCATAATTTCCACGATCAGTTGATATTCACCTCGGGGTTCATAGACGCTGATGCGACCCTGGCAAATTACCTGCAGCCCGTCTTCCGGGACGAATCGCAAATGCCGATGCTGCGTGCGAAAAAGAACCCCCCGGATCTGACTCTGCTCATCCTTCAAGGTGAAATAGTAATGGCCCGAGGCCGGGATGCGAAGGTTGGAGATCTCCCCTTTCACCCACACAAACCGGTAGTTGGATTCGAGCAGCGCCTTGATGCGCGTATTCAGTTCACTGACCGTAAAGACTACGGTTTCCTGTTGCGGGATGGGGACCAGCATGGGGTTAATCGTTGAGCTCCTCGCTATTCGAACAGTTTGGGGTCCATGGCATCGCGGAGACCTTCACCGACAAGATTGTACGCCGTGATACTGAGAAAAATCGCAAAGCCCGGAAAGACCGTCAGCCACCATGCAAATTCGATGTAATCCCGGCTTTGTGACAAAATGTCCCCCCAGCTGGGAGTCGGAGGCGGCACGCCAAACCCGAGAAAGCTGAGGCTGGATTCGGTCAGGATGGCCCCGGCGATCCCGAAGACGGCGGAAACCAGGACGGGGGCCATGGCGTTGGGCAGCATGTGAAGCAGGATGATGCGGGCATGGGAGGCGCCGAGCGCTCGGGAGGCCATGATAAAATCGAGCTGTTTCAGCTTCAGGAATTCCGCGCGAACAAACCGCGCAATGCCGGTCCATCCGGTGAGACCGATCACTACCATGATATTGTAGATGCTCTGCGGAAGAAAAGCGATAATCGCAATGATGAGGAAAAACGTCGGGATGGTCAGGAGAACCTCGATGAGCCTGCTGATCACATGATCGACCCAGCCTCCAAAATACCCGGCCAGCGCGCCCAGGAAAATGCCGATCACGAGGGCGATCCCCACCGCAACAAAACCGACCGAAAGGGAAACGCGCGACCCGTGGATCATGCGGCTCAACACGTCGCGGCCGCTGTCATCGGTCCCCAGCCAATGCTGACCGGTGGGCCCGGCGAGACTCTCCAGGAGGTTGTACTCGGTCGGCGAATAAGGCACCGGAGGCCAGATCGCACAATCGCCGCGGCCTTCGATATTTCCCTGCCACACAAACGGGCTGTTTTTTTTGAGGTCCTTCCAGGTGTAAGGGCCGATTCCGTCGATCCCGGAAAAGACCGGCCAATACCACTGACCCTGGTGAGAAAAGAAAAGGGGGCGACCGTTTGCGAGCAGGGGTGCGAAGATTGCCATCAGGAACAGCAGGAGTGAAATCCAGAGCCCGCCCAAGGCCAGGTGCTTCTTCTTGAAATGATGCCAAACCATCTGCCAGTAGGATCGAGGAATCGTGGTTGCTGCTACGCCGGTCGCTTCCATACGCAGGGGAATCTCACTCCCATTCATCATTCAAGTTTGATGCGAGGATCGAGCACGGCATAGAGGACATCCGAGAGCAGCAATCCCGCCAGCGTCAATAGTGCGGAAATGGTGGTGATGGCCATGATTACCGGGTAGTCGCGGCTCAGGACGGCCTCAAAGCCGAGCTGGCCCATGCCCGGAATGGAAAAGATGCTTTCGATGATCACACTGCCCCCGAACATCGCCGGCAGCAGAAACGCGAGCAGCGTCACAATCGGCAGCAAAGCGTTGCGAAGAGCGTGTTTGAAGATCACCAGGCGCTCGCTCAAACCCTTGGCACGGGCGGTCCGGATATAGTCTTCCCGAATGACCTCGAGCATGTTGGCGCGCGTGAGTCGTGAAAGATAGGCAAAGCCGGCATAGGTGAGACAGATGATCGGCAACACCAGGTGCCACATCCTGTCAGCGAGCCAGGGAAAGAAAGGCCAATTTTCCGCACCGATGGACGAGATGCCGTAAACCGGCAAAATGTCCCAGAAGTCGCCGCCGCCAAAAAGCATGATCAGCAGAACCGCAACCCAGAAGCTTGGCAGCGAATAGAGGAAAAAGAAAAACAACGTGAGCAGGCGATCGGCAAAGGTCCCGGGACGCGTTGCAGAATAGATGCCGCAGGGGATGGCGATGAGATAGACCAGGAAAATGGATATGATGTTCAACTGAATGGTTATGGGCAGTCGTTCCGCGATCTTATCCCAGACCCTGCGGTGGTCTTTGTAGGAGGTCCCGAAATCGAACGTAAAAACCCGCTTGACCCAGAGCAGGTACTGAATGGGCAGCGGCTTATCGAGGCCGTAAAGCTTCTTGGTCTCTTCAATGATCTGCTGGGAGATGGTGCGATCGCTCATCTGGCCCTGGGCGCTCATCTGCAGTTTCAGTGCGGCAGGGCTTCCCGGTGCCAGTTGGATGATGAGAAAAGTGATGAACGTAATCCCGAGAAGGGTCGGGATAATCTGCAGCAGCCTCTTTATCAGGTAAGCCTTCATGGATGTCGGGGCTCCTTTGCCCGATCATGCCGGAGAAAAAGGGCCAACAATCCCGAGGCGAGAATCATCGCGAGGCAAAGAAGCTGTCCCATGGTGAAGTATCCGAAGAGATACCCAATCTGAGGATCGGGTTCCTTGTAAAATTCTATGAAGAACCGCATCACACCATAAAAGAGCAGGAAAAAGACAATCATCATCCCGTCTCGAAATCCGCGCTTGCGCAGCCACCAGAGCAGGAAAAAGAGGACCGGGACCTTCCATGACGGCCTCATAGAGCTGCGATGGATGCCGGGGAAGCGGGCCGCCGTCGGGGAAGACCATGGCCCACGGTACATTGGAAGGAAGTCCCAGCAGTTCCCCATTGATGAAGTTCCCGAGGCGACCCAGACCCAGACCGATGGGAGCGGTGACCGCCAGGCTGTCGAGTACCGCCGCCAAGGGAAGCTTTCGCCGCCGACAGAACCACCAGCAGGCGATCACCGAGCCCAGCAGTCCGCCGTGGAAGGACATGCCACCGTGCCAGGTGGCAATAATTTCCAGTGGATTCTTGAGATAAGTCAGGTATTCATTATAATCGTAAAAAACGACATATCCCAGGCGGGCGCCAACGATGAGACCAATGGCTATGTAAAAAATCAGGTCCTGGGCCGTGGCGCCGACCAGACCCATCTCGCGGGACCGATCCTGCTTCTGAACCAGGAAGTAGGCTGCCAGAAACCCCAGGACGTACATGAGTCCGTACCAGCGGACGTGGAGCGGCCCGATGGTAATCACGTCGGGATTGATATGAGGATAGGGAATCACTTTTCATTACCTCCAGTCGCGGGCAAGCTAACACACGCGCCCAGCCCGGTCAATGGCATCGCGCGCGGCGAGCCCCACATTGACAGTGTTATGGGGCTGTGCGATAGTGCTGCGATCATCGAGGTCTGTGATCGATCTTCATGCATTGCGCACAACCATTCTAAAGGAGAAATCACCATGTTGCCCATTATTTGCATCGTTGGGGCTTCTAATTCCGGCAAAACCACGTTTCTTGAGCAGTTGATTCCCGAGCTTCGAGGGCCGGGGCTATCGGGTCGGCACCGTGAAACACGATGTTCACGGTTTTGAGATGGATCGTGAAGGAAAAGATACGTGGCGGCATCGCAAGGCCGGCGCTCAGACCGTTGCCATCGCTTCCCCACAGATGTTGGCAGCGATTCGGCAAACCGCGGCCGAGATGCCTCTCGAACAGATCGCCGGTCGCTGCTTCTGGGATGAGGACATTTTGATTACCGAAGGGTATAAGCAATCTCACTTTCCCAAAATCGAAGTGTTTCGCTCAGCAATTGAAGCCAAGCCCATCTGCACGCCAAAGGACAATCTGCTGGCGATTGTAACCGAAGACCCGGTTCAACTCGAGATTCCCCGCTTCCGCTTCGACGAAGTATCCGGAGTTGCCGACCTGCTCGAAGAACGGTTTCTGAAAGGCCGCAAAAGGTCTCGCCTCATGGTGGTTGCGGACGGCAAGAAGATACCGATGAAAGACTTCGTGCAGGATTTTGTCATCGGCGGAATCGTCGGTATGCTCGCCAGCCTGAGGGGATGGAAACAGCCGCGAAACATCGAGATCCAGATCCGGCTGGAAGAAGAATAAATGGTTACGGGAGCGATCCTCGCCGGAGGCAAGAGCCTGCGGTACGGAAGAAATAAGGCCCTCGAGACCTTTCGAGGGAAAAGCCTCATCGAGCGCGCGGTGGCGTCATTGAGTGGCTTTGGCGATCCCGTCCTGGTAATCGCCAATGACGTGCTTCCTTATCTTCATGTTCGAGCCACCCTGGTGCAGGATGTGGTAAGGGACCAGGGGCCTCTTGGGGGCGTGTTCACGGCGCTTCTTTTCAGCCCTCATGACTGGGTTTTCCTCAAAGCCACCGATATGCCCTTCCTGGTTGAGGAATTGGCCAGGAAGATGTCTTCGTTGAAGGAAGGTTGCGATGCCGTGGTCCCGATCCTCAACGGTCGCCCGGAACCGCTCCTGGCGATTTATTCCCGCCGCTGTCTCGCCCCCATCGCAGCAGCTCTGGAGAAGGGTGAGAGGAAGGTCACCAGTTTCTACCGGAAAGTCAAAGTGAAAGAACTCCCGGAAAAGGAATGGCGCAAGGTCGACCCTGAGGGCCTCAGCTTCAAGAACGTCAACACTCCGGAAAACCTGGAGGAGTTGCAATGGACCTGAACGAGGCCCGGCAGTTGGCTTCCGGACTCATCGCGCCCCTGGAAATCGAAAGCGTGCGGATTGAAGACGCTCTCGGGCGGGTCCTTGCCCAAAGGGTTGTCGCCGATCGCAATCTTCCCGGCGAATCCCGCTCCCGCCTTGATGGCTTTGCCCTGCGCAGCGCCGACACACGTGGGGCCACTCCCGACACCCCGGTTCTGCTGAGGGTCAGGAGCGAGCGCCTTGCCGCCGGGCATGTTGCGGCGGTTGCCATCCATTCCGGAGAGGCCGTGCGCATTCTTACCGGGGCGCCCCTTCCGCCGTCTGCCGATGCCGTTGCTCCCGACGAGGAGGTCGCCGTCGAGGGGGAAAACCTTCGCCTTACCCGAACCTATGCTCACGGAAACGGCGTAACCCTTCCCGGAGACGAGGTAAAGGAAAGCGAATTTCTGCTCTCCCGGGGAACGGTCCTTACCGCCGTGCGACTGGCGCTCATGGCCGGCCTGGGACATGACCGGGTTGCCGTCTATCGGCAGCCGCGAGTCGCTCTGCTCGCCACGGGGGACGAGGTGAGGGCCCTGGGCGCCGTTGAAAAAGGTCCCTTTACCTACTGCAATAACATGCATCTGCTCGCCTGGCTGACCCAGCTTCAGGGAGGGATGCCAAGCCGCCTGGGGGTGGTCCGGGATGAGCCTCGAATCATCGCCGATCGCTTGCAGGGTGTCGCTGCCGATCTGGTTATTACCACCGGAGGCATGGGCAAGGGGGACAGGGACTTTATGATGGAGGCATGGAAACGGCTCGGGGTGCGGGTGCTGTTCAGGGGAATCAACCTCACGCCGGGGAAGAACACCGCCCTGGGGGTGAGGGGCGGGCAGGTCTTCCTCGGTGTCTCCGGTAATCCCTGGGCGGCGCAAATTGTCTTTGCCGAACTCGCGGCCCCCATGCTGCGCCGTTGGCAGGGGCTCCAGGGAATTCCCGGTCCACTGATCGCAGCCAGGCTCCAAAAGCCCCTCAAGCAGAAGCCCGGATTCTATCGAGCCGTCAGGGGAATGCTGAACCTGGAAACGGCGCCGCCCCGGTTCGTTCCGGTTGAGCCGAAGGGTGCGTCGGTCTTCGCCCTGGTCAGGGATTGTTTTGGCTATGTCATTTTGGAACCTCATGTGGTAGAAGTAGCCGTGGGAAGGGAACTGGAGGTACGATTGAATGAATACCCTCTGCTGGCTTTCGCTCTTTTTAAGGAAACGGGTTCCGGGGTGGCCTTGAAGCCGGAATAAAGAGTCCAAACAAGCTGCTTCCACAAATGGAAGTGGCTGGCGACCTTAGTTTAGCGAGAAAGAGAATTGACCTTCTTCAGCTATAGAATTTCCCGTATGCCTCGGCTCCATGCATCTTGATCCTGATCGAAGGTTACGTATGCTCAAAGGAACAGCGCTTGAAACGGAATACTATAGCTTACTTAATCGCCGCCTGATTCCCTGGCTGATCCAGCTGAAGTTAACGCCCAACCATGTTTCGTTCCTGGGACTTCTGAGCAGTGTGATGGCCGGGGTTTCCTTTGTTTATTACCCTTTCTTTGGCGGCCTTTTCACCCTGTTGACCGGTCTGTTCGACACCCTCGATGGTGGTCTGGCAAGGGCGCTGGGGCAGAGCCGGAAGTTCGGCGCCTTCCTGGATTCGGTGCTGGATCGCTACACGGAGCTGATCATCTACCTGGGAATCTGGTGCTATTTCTATCGCCAGGGCGCGACAACACCGCTGGTCTCACTCACCATGCTGCTCATCCTGTTTGGGTCTTTGATGGTCAGCTATACTCGTGCCCGTGCCGAAGGACTTGGCGTACGCTGCCTCGCGGGAATGTTTCAGAGAGGGGAGCGGATTGTGCTGCTGGGTTTTGCCGGCCTGGTCAATCCGGTGGTGAACCTCTTTGCCGGGTTGCGAAATCAGCAGTCGCTGCAGGACCTTGTTTTACTTGTGGTGCTTGTGATCCTGGCGCTCGGAACGAACCTGACTGCCTTATGGCGGTTCCTGCACGTGCTCAACAGTCTGCGACGCTAGTACGATGGGAACCTGCCCGGGTCGCGGGGTGGAAAAGGGCTTGAAGCAACAAGCGCTAGTCTTACGACCCTGCTTTCTTCAGGACCACCCTGTCATCTTCACGGTAGATTTCAAACAAGTCTCCGACCTGGAATCCCAACTGTTCAATCAGGAGTGTCTTATTCAGGGTAATGCTGCCGCTTTGACCAATGGTGCGGAAGTTGGAGGTCTGGATGAGCATGGGGGGCGGTGCATTGTTCCCGCCAGGACGACGCGCAATAGGCGGTCCCGGCTTTGACGCAGGCAATGGCGGCGAGGTTGTCTTGTTGAATGCCACCTGGGGAATCTCACCCAGTTCCATCAGCCCGCGCAGGTACAGATCCTGGACTTCACTCTTGAACTTGAGCCCAAACAGCTTTTGCACGGATTCCAGCGAACGGCCGTTTCGGATCTCATTGACGATGAGTTTGGGATCGATGTTCTTGTATTCGACTTGCATCGTGATCACCCTACCTTTGCAGTACACCCTCTGAAGGATTCTCAAATAACTGCCATTTTCCCGGTTGGAGCTCTTGAAGGCCCCGTCGAGGCGGGCAGCCGTGAACGTCACGGCGGGCAATGTTCTAAATCTCAAAAAACTATAATTTTTCTGTCTTGCTGATGACTTGCAGGTTGGCTTTGGGATGGTTGCCGGCCCCGCCCGTAAGGTCTGACGCGAGTCCGCCTTCTGACCCCTTTATCTCTTTTGCCTCAAAGCGAAAATGAAAAGTATACACTCCTGCGTTGTCTCTCCCCTCCGTTTCCCGACCACGGAGGGGAGGCCAGAAAGCTAAACCAAGGCGCCATGAGCAGTGTAAAATAGTCGAACTGGAAATATGTTGTGCTGAGAGGGATTGGCAAAAATCACCCTTGTTCTCGCAATAGCGTACCTAACGTAATAAACTAATAATCTCGTTGTCAAAAGATCTCTCCCCGGAGAACGCGTCTTTCGTATGAACCTGATATGCCTCGATGCATCTACCAATGAATCTCAACCAAAGAGTATAAACATAAGAGATCTCTGCATTATTTGTCCCAGTTGCCTGGTCAATTGCACCACCCGTTCTGCGGCCGTCTCAGAAAGGCAGCCGCAGCCGCAACTCGGGGTAAAGAGCGACTGTGAGAGGATCTTAGAGCGGGAAACAGACGGCGTCACAAGCTCTTCTATGCGTTCTAACCAACGGTTGGCAAGGCCCTGGGAACTTTCCCCCAGAATGACCTCGGGATCGTTCGTCGGGACCACGCCCCAGGCCATGAAATGGCCCTGTTCGATGAATTTCAGAAATGATTCGCGGTAGAGGGCGAATTTCTCGAAGTAGTTGTAGGCATCGAAATTTATTATATCCACCCCGCTTTTGAACACCAGGTCCCAAGCCGTGTTGGCGCAAATGTGCACACCCGCGAGGGCCCCGGCTTGATGAACCGCATCAACGACCTCTCGGAGCATTCTCTGTACCAGTTCCTCAGAAATGGCTATGAATGCGGACGACCCAAACCCGGCCAGGGCCGGTTCGTCAAGAAACAGGATCACCGGACGTCCGAACGATTTGAGTCGGCGGATTTGCCACTTGGCTTTCATGGCCAGATGCTTGACCACCACATCCAGCATTTGTTCATGGTAAATGAGGGCTCGATCCTGGCGGTCCTTGAGCATGGTCAGCAGGGTGAAGGGACCAACGATTTGGCCCTTCAGCGCCCGAAAGGAGGGGGGGATTCGCTCCATCCTATCGAGAAACCGAAAGAAGCTTATCCCTGTCTCCGGGCCCATTGCAAACCTGGAACCTTCGAGGTCCCCGCCCCCTTCTTCCACTTCCAGATAATCTGCATAGAATTCGATCAGCTCCTGTTCGAACTGCGGAGCATCAATCCGGACCAGCACCTGTCCCTGCTCCACGCGGACCCCCGGCAGACCCTCCAGATACTGAATCATCATCTGTTCCGGCTGGAAGGAAGGGAACTGGGGCCACACCGGCACCTCCGTGAAGGTTTTGAGAATGAGCTCGATGACCTTGTCGCGATCTTTGTGGGGCATGCTGCCAACCATCGTGGTAGCGGCAAGAGGCTGCCAATTCTCCATTTTTTTCTTGCTCCTCGGCGTAAACGTTTACTTGGAAGGGCCCGGAGCCGGGCGTCAATCATTCACCTGGCAGGTATCGCTCACTAGGAGCCTGTCTGAAAATGACATGCAACTGGTCAGTCCATCTGTAGGAGCGGCATCTTGCCGCGATTTAGATTTAGTCGCGGCTGGAAGCCGACTCCTACAAGGTTTGATCGCCGCTGCCCCATAACCTTCGACCAATTTTCAGACAGCCTCCTAGCAGAGCTCACCAGAGTCTTCTTCATTACCATATTTTGACGGTACGGGGTCTCTTTTTTGCATGGGGAGTTTGCCGGATCGAGATTTACGCTTTGTTTGCAAGGCCTTACGGGGCCTGCATGGAGCAGGATTTTCCTTGACGGAGACTTTTGACTTTGCTAGCTTCTGGCAGCTTTACCTGGAAATTCTGATTCTTAAATAATCTTGGGAAAAATAGTGGCCGGCGGTGAACTGCCCTGCCGGAGCGGCGCCAATTATATAGCCGACCATGTCGGCGGATGCCCGTTTTCATGATTTCCGGTTTTGCCCCGGTCATGAAAACTGGTCGAGTACTTGTTGCAAAGAACGATACTTGGGGGCGGTATGTTTCTCCCACGGGAAAACCGCCGCCTGAGGCCGTCTCATTAGCGGTGGCGAGGTGTGGGTCTTTGCTGTCGTCCTGATATCCTGGGGCATTCTGGAAAACCGGAAAACTTTGGGACAGGGGCTAGACAAAGGGAAATTTTGGAGTTCCAGCGAGGGAGGAGGGTTAAAATGAAGGTGACGTCACGGTTGTTCTTGTTGCTGGTGGTCGCGACCGGCATGGTGTTCAACGCCGGCTTGTGTGATGGTGCCGGTTTTGCACTGTATGAGGCCAGCGCTCGGGGGAACGCTATGGCAGGCGCTATGGCTGGAAAGGCTGACGATCCCTCGGCGCTCTTCTTTAACCCTGCCGGTATCACCCAGCTCCCGGGGTTACAGGTGATGGCGGGCGCCACTTTTATCATGCCCACGACCGATGTGACCACTCATGTGCCGGGGTCAGACGGGCGTGACCACCACGACCACCTCGACCGAGGACAATGTGTGGTTCCCACCCCATTTTTACCTCAGCTACCAGGCCACCGACCTGGTCTGGTTTGGCCTGGGGATCTTCTCCCCTTTCGGACTCGGTACTGAATTTGACCAGAACTGGCCGGGGCGGTATAATAGCTATGAGGCGGTCATTGAGACGATCAACATCAATCCCACCATAGCCTTCAAGCTGAACGACCAGGTCTCGTTCGCCGCCGGTTTCGATATCATGTACTTTGATTTGACCCTGAAGCGGAAGATCCCCGGGGGGTTGTTAATAAACCGGCCAGGTGATGCCTCATTTGATGTGGATCGCTCGCTTGAAGGAGACAGCGTCGGGTATGGGTTCAATTTTGGCATTCATTACAATGCCTGCGACTGGATGAAACTGGGGATGTCCTATCGAACCCAGGTAAAGCAAAGCGTGAGCGGGACGGCCACATTCACGAAATCGCCCAAATTTGCTGCTATTCCAGGCTCCGCCAACTATTTTAACACCACCAGCGCCAGTGGGGATATTACGCTTCCCGATGAGCTGTTTTTGGGTGCCGCCTTTTATCCGATCAAGGACCTCAGTCTTGAAGTCGACGCCATTTGGACACGGTGGAGTACCTACAACGAATTGGCCATCAGCTACGGGACCGCACCCGTACCGGGACTCGGTACACTATATCGTCGAGCCAAAGAACTGGCATGACAGCTGGCGCCTCAGCCTGGGGGCCGAATACAAGACAACAAAGTGGCTGGACCTTCGCGCGGGTTTCGCCTGGGACAAGGAAGCCTTTGACAGCGCCTACGCGGATTACCTTGTCCCGGCTAACGATCGGTTTCTCTTCAGTTTTGGCCCGGGGTTCCATTGGAAAAACTGGAGCCTGGACCTCTCCTATGCGTACCTTCTGATTACCGATCGCGATGATGTGCCGCCGCATGGAAATGTGCTTTCGCCCGTTTATCAATCCGAATTCTCGAATGGCCATGCCAACATGATCGGCTGCAGCCTGGGCTATAAATTCTGATTCGAATCGTTTTTCAGTGTTTGTATTGGAAGCCTGGAGATGATCCGGGCTTCTTTTATTGAGGAGGATTTGCCATGAGCCAGGACTTAAAAAAAATGTACCGTACGGTTATGGAGGACCACTTTCCGGAGAGCCTGCGCATCAGTTTTGGCGATCAAGAGCTGCTCTATCGCAAACGAAGCTGGAAATTTCCGGATGAGAAATCGGGCGAACTCATCGAAAAGGGCTTGCGTTACGGTGAAAATCCCGGACAGGAGGCGGCTCTCTACGAGTTGCTTGGCGGTCATCTTGCGCTTGGCGGCTGTCGCTTCATCGATCCCGACAACGGCCTCGTGAGTGCCATTAAAGAAGAGGACATGCTGCAGGAGGGCAAGCACCCCGGGAAAATCAATCTCACGGACCTCGATAACGGGCTTAATATTCTGAAATACCTGATGGCAAAGCCGGCCGCCGTGATCCTCAAGCACAATAACCCGTGCGGCGCCGCTTACGGCAAGACCCTGACTGATGCTTACTTTCGAGCCAATCGCGCGGATCGCATTGCCGCCTTCGGCGGCTGTCTCGTGCTCAACCGCGCGGTCGACAAAGAAACCGCGTCTCTCATTGCCGAGAATTACCTCGAGGTGGTTGCGGCGCCGGATTACGAGGAAGGGACCCTGGCGCTTCTGAAGCGCCGCCCCAATCTGAGAATCATTCAGGTAGCCAGGATTGATCGCCTGCCCGACTACCTGACCGCGCGTTTCGTTGATTTCAAATCGCTCATCGATGGTGGCCTGATTGTCCAGCAATCCCCGCTGAACAAGGTTCAAGGGGCCAAAGACCTGGCCCTGGCAGAAACCACCTACAGTGGCAAGCCCTACCGGATCAACCGGGAACCGAGCGCGCAGGAAATGCAGGACCTCCTTTTTGGCTGGTTTGTGGAACAGGGAGTGACCTCCAATTCGGTTCTTTATATCAAGGATGAATGCACGGTCGGCATCGGCACGGGCGAACAGGATCGCGTGGGCGTTGCCGAAATCGCCGTCTATAAAGCCTATCAGAAATACGCCGATGCGCTTTGCTACGATCGCCACGGCATGCCGTACAAAGAACTGGAACTGGCCGTCGAAAAGGGCGAACGTCCTTTGGAACAGAAAGCAGCCATTGACAGCGACACCAGGGAAGCTCGAGGCGGCCTGATCGGTGCGGCCATGGTATCCGATGCCTTCTTCCCCTTTCGGGATGGTGTCGACGTGGGCATTCGTCAGGGGATAACCGCCGTGGTTCAACCGGGCGGCTCGATGCGCGATTGGGAAGTCATTGAAGCCTGTAATGAAGCCAATGTGACCATGGTTTTTACGGGACAGCGGGCATTCAAACACTGAGGCGCAGTCCAAAAACAACCCTGCCCTATTCCAATTTGTGGGGCAGGCTTTTCAGCCTGCCAATTCAGTCATGGCAGACTGGAAAGCCTGCCCCACAGCGATGCAAAGCCCGGAAAGCGCACAACACCCAAGAGCGTTTGGTATTAGGCTCACGGAATTTCTCAAGAGGTCATCCCAAAGTTATCGACTTGGGGTCGAGGAGGGTTGTGATCTCTTTCTGCAACCAATTTTCTTTATCATGATGCTTTTTGCCGCGGGGATGAGTCAATAAGCCATGCCTGAAGCCAGATTACACTTTGCGTATTTTTAACTTTTTTTTAACCTAGTCCAGTTCTTAATGTTGCCAGTCTTACACACCATACCTTTTGCAGCGGGCAGGGTCAGCAATGGCTCTGCCTTTCTTTTTGGCTTTTCAGCTCAAGCGCATCAGTACGGGTGGCGCAGCGCAACACGGCATCGATGGAGATGGTCGAAGGAACTCTGACCGATCTTGGGCAAAGATGGAACAAGGAGCCAATCTTATGAATATACAAGATATTTTCGAAGCAATTGAGAAAATCGGCTGTCTCAGTTTTTCCACCCTGGACGGTGGGACTATTCATTCACGGATTGCCCGTTTTTTCAGTTACGATGATGACGGCCTGTATTTCTTGACTATGAATACGAAACCATTCTACCGCCAATTGACGAAGAGCGCCGAGCTGGCCGTGTGCGGTATTTTTCCTTCAGGGGCAGTCGCAAGCAAGGATGAACACGGCATGCCGCTCATGCTACCGGGGTTTACCTTGCGCATCACCGGCGAGGTTCGAGAAATCACCTACGATGCGGTCAAAGAAAAGGCTGATGCGGGTTATGAAGGTTTCAGGTTCGCGGTCTATGATATTTCCCGCTACCCGGCGATACGCGTGTTTTGCCTTTACCGCGGCAAGGGCGAAATATTCGATTATGATTTTGAAATGCAAAGCCGTGATTACAAGCTGCAGCGCAAGCGTTTTTCCTTCGGCGGGGAAGTCTACCATGAAGCCGGCTGCACGATCACGGAGGATTGCACTGGCTGCGGGGCCTGCATGGAAGTCTGCAGCTTTAAGGCCATCGAGCCTGGAAGTCCTTACCGCATTATCGGAGAGCGTTGTGACGAGTGTGGCAATTGCGTCCTGGCCTGCCCCGAAGGAGCAATCAACGAGTCCGAAACCATATAGCCCGATGAAATATTCGAGCAATTCTGAACTATAGCGGTTAAGGATGAGTTGTTTCTTTATTCACCGCGGAGAGCGCAGAGTACGCGGAGAAACTACGCTCAGGAATCATTAGATTTCTCTGCGATCTCAGCGTCCTCTGCGGTGAATTCCTAAGTTTACCAAAATGAAGGATCTCAGCCAAAACAAGTATAAATCGCAGAGACTATAATGTTAAGCTTGGTCATGCTTGAGTTTTCGGCAGAATGTATTTCATGACACAGCTCAGCCTTATCGAAGTGCTTACAGCTCGTCGACATCCCTTCCGGAGAGGACCGAAAGGGGTTCCGCTGCCGTCACGTCGCAGCCGGGGCGGGCATGTTCGTCCCGTTCCTTGATGAAGAGCCAGTTGTTCCCCTTGCCGCCCCAGCGCGTCCGCACGAGGGCAAAACCGCCCTTCAGCTTTTCCCCGGAAATCCGGATTTTGGCGGCTCCCTTGACCAGCATTTCCCCGAAGGACTCGCTGCCCCCCGCCGGGACAAACGTACCCCGGTCCCAGACGATGACCCGTCCGGCGCCGTACTCCCCCTCGGGGATCGTCCCCTCGAAGTCGCCGTATTCCAGGGGATGGTCCTCCACCTCCACCGCGAGCCGCTTGTCCGCCGGGTCGAGGCTCGGCCCCTTCGGGACCGCCCAACTCTTCAGAACACCATCCTCCTCCAGGCGGAGATCATAATGGAGGGTGCGGGCGTGGTGTTTTTGGACGACGTAACGACGCAGCTCCTGCTCCCCCTGTGGGGCAAGTTCCGCGGTTCCCGGCGGCTCGGCGGTTCGCATGAAGTCCCGTTTCTTGCGGTACCTTTCCAGAGTCACTGCGAGATTACACCCTGAGCGAAAGAACTGCTCACTCTATCCTCGGACATTTATGCAACTGGCAAATGGCGTGCTTCTGTTTTTCCCGTCAAAAAAGACGCGGCTCCAGAGAGAGATCACAGGCTGTAAAGACGGCGATCATCTAAAGTACCCCCGCGCCGATATGGTTTTCCGCAATAGCCTATTTTATGGGATTGCTATGGCAAAGGGTGCATTTCACCAACTGACCATTGGAAATTCTCACGATTTTCCCTTCTACGGAAAAACTCCTGGCGGCAGCGGCCTTGCCCAGCACGGTCCCCTCACCCTTCTTCCCATGACAGGTCTGGCAACTGGTCAGTGGTTGTTTCTCGAGGAAGTCTTCGTGGCCTTGCACCCACTTTCCGTCATTGACCGCGTGCATGCCGTGAGGGCCGTTGAGGTTTACGGGAAGGGTCCCGGCCTGATGACACGCGGTGCACTCAATGATTTTGCCGGCGTGTCCCTGAATCTTGATGGCCGGTTGGTTGTCATTGGCGATCAGGCTCCCCGATGAAGGCTTCACCGGCCACTCGGCATGGGTACTCCCGTGGCAGCCCTCGCAGAAGATCCCGGCATGGCTGTCCTTGCTCAGGCGATAGAGCACGTGTTTGCCATCAACCTGATTTTCCGCAAAGCGGCTGGTCGGCACCGAAATGGGAGTGGCCGAAGCGTCGCTGGTTCGGTATGCCTGGAGGAGGCGAATACCGTCCTTAGCCGGGATCACATAGGGGTCGGACTGGGCGATAGTGGTCAAAGCATCGCCGGTGTGACAGGACTGGCAGCCGGGCTCGTTGGCCCACGGGATGCGCTTGGTCAAATCAGCTCCGTTGGGAAACGGCACTACCGGGAAGTTTGAAGAGAAGTCATCGCCCCCCTGCTTCATGTTGCCGTGGCAGTCCTGGCACACCAGACCACCGTTGAACATGGCTCCGCGAAGGCAGCGCGTCTCTTTGCCGGGGTGACACTGATAACAGGTCTCATTCAGGATGTTCGTCACAAAGACGTTGATTACGGGTTTGCCGGTTTTGGGATTCGTCCGGTTAGGGCTGGTCGGCTTCGGCATGGGATAGTCGAAAAGATCCAGGTTTCCGTGGAAAGCATGCACCACTCTCGAATTCGTGCGATGGATCGTCTGTTCTTTGCCATTGGCATCCGGTCCCGGGCCGACCGGTCCCAGCTGAGCCAAGTCCAGGGCCGGCGAGTAGTGGCAGCGCTGGCAGGCGACCGGAGGGGCATCAGCCAGGGTGGTGCCGTGTTTTGCATCGTGGAGCCGCAGGATGTTCCAATCCGCTGCCCACTCCCGGCTCACGGCATAAGGGACATCGGGCGCGTCGTCCTTGGCTTGGGTCACCGTAAAAGCCACCCCCGAGCGGTTTGACGGTGAACCCTCATGGGGACAGTTGAGGTCAATACCCGGAAGACACGCCGCCTGTCCGTTGCTGTTGTCCCTGGCATTGGTAGGGGTGTGGCACCGCCAGCAATTGGCTTCTGCCGACACGGGCGCCACCGTGTCTACGGACGAGAGAATCTGCCCCCTGATGCCGGTCAGCTTGCCGGTTTTGTCTTTGGCCTGGATGCGCAGGAGCGGATAGGGATTTGCCCTGCCAAAATCATCAAAGGGTGCGATCGGGATCCCCTCCGCCGCAAACCAGTTGCGCTCCGGGAGTGTCATACCAAAGGCAAATTTAAGGAAAAACGGGTAGTTGGTGATAAACCGCTGGAACTTCTGCAAGCGGTTGTCGATGTAGGGGTTGCTTGCGGGTGGATTGACTTTTTTCACGCTGGGCATGGCCTGCTGGTCAGCCGCCAGCTGTTTGTCCCCCAGGTAGAGCCTTTCCAGGTCGGGTACCGGCAATCCAAGGTCGAACGTGAGCGGGAAAAGGCCCAGGACACCCGCAGGATAGAAGGCGTCATAGGCATCGAAGGCAAGGGGGTGGCCGGTGCCGGTGAACAGGTTATCGTCCCAGAAATTCGTCTTGTAGACCGGCGCATCTGTGGGCTTTTGCAGGGCCGGGTCTTTGGGGTTCGAAGCGGCTGAATAATAGACATCGGCCTCACCCCCGTTAAGGGTCCTTGGGCCTGGATTGGTGATGATGACCTGGGAGTGGATAACATTGAACGGAGGCAAAATGGCCGCTACGCGATAATCCAGGTCGCCACAGTGCATCCCCAGGTCGTTGGCGGCTATGATCCGGAAGTTCTTGAGACTGACGAAGGGACTCTTCGCCACCGGAGTCGCCGGCAGATCCGTCCGGTTCTGGCTGGTGGAGTTGATGGAGGGTAGCGTCACGGCCTCTGCAAAAGCCGCCGGCATCGCGATCAAGCTCACGACAAGCAGTGCCTGCAACGAACAGTAAACTGACCTTGACTTCATCGCTGTTTCCTCCTTTGAACCTGTGGCCATTGCTTGATGACTGTGCGAGGGTGCCGCAGTGCCGCCTTGGGCCTGGAAAGATGGATCCGGAGCGGGGAAATCGATGACAGAGACTTGTACTCGAGCGGCTGATAACCGACGGAACACGTGATCTTTATAACCGTTAGAGTTTATATCAACAAGACTCTTTCAAACCTTACCCAGGGCAATCGCACGAAAACCAGGCGAGCTGCAGCCGATGCAGCAGATAATCATTGTTCCGACCACCTCGTTTTCGGCTGGCCTTTAGGTCAATATTTCTTATCGGACCCTGCTTGATGAGACTTAGGGCAAACCAGCGGATCATAGCCAGGTTTTCGGCAGCATGCTGCGACTCCAGCTCAAAAACATTTGCCGAATTCCTCGGGATTGATGAGTGCGAAGAGTTGACCAAAAGTATCCTGAGGCGGTCTCGATCACATCTACGAGTCGATGACGGGTCTTGAGCAAAATCCGTGGGTCGGAAAGCGATGAAAAATGGCCCTTTACCGAAATGCCAATAGCTTCTTCCATGTGCTGTTGCTCCTCGGGATCTAATTCACCAAGACAGCCTGGCACGGTTTATCTTTGTTCAGTCAAATGACGTGTGATTGCCACGGCGCATGGGATGAGGTCATGGTGATTTCGATGGGACTTGGAACGATTTATAAGTTGTGAATAACGATAAATATGTGGTATTAAATACTCACTGTTCGCAAGAGCCTTATCCAGGGGATGGAGCTACTGCCTTATCCCCCTGATAGTTCAATCACCTGAATGCCCCTCAGGGAGGTCTTCCATGAGACTCAAACTACGCCAAACGACCTTTGTTGTTACGCTTGCGTTGGGTGCGGCTTTGCTCACAGCAAGCTGCGTCAACCGTGCCATTCACGAGAACGTCGATGACCGAGGACCTCAAGTGATGGTCGCGCCTTTGCCAGCATCGGAACGCATGACTATTGGGATTGGGCGCTTCACCAACGAATCGGTCTACGGTAGCGGGTTGTTTACCGATGAGTCAGGCGATCGCATCGGCAAACAAGCCAGTGATATACTGGCCCGGCATTTGATTGCCACCCAGCGGTTCACCGTGGTGGAACGTCCGGATATCTCCAAACTGCGTGCAGAGTCTGCGCTCATGGGGGAAACTGAGAAACAGTTTAAGCAAAGCTTGAAAAGCTTGGATGCCTTGATCCTGGGTTCCGTAGCCGAACTGGGGAGAGAAACCACTGGCGGGGTCTGGCTGCTGGGCAAGCAGAAGACCCAGCGCGCCCGAGCTCGCGTGGTGTTGCGGTTGGTCGATCCCAAAACCGGAGAGGTTTTCTACACCCAGGAAGGCAGCGGCGAAGCCACTATCAGCGCCAGTGCCACGCTCGGCTTTGGCGGCACCGCGGGCTTTGATTCAACCCTTGAGGGCAAAGCAATCGATGCAGCCATCGTAAACCTGTTGAACAATGTAGTTAACACGCTCGACGCGCGACGTTCTTCTCTCAGGTAGCTTCAACTTTAAAGGATGACATCATGAAGAGCCGGGAATTATCGCCAGACCAACGAGGTTGGTGCAAGCCAGGTATCACTCGGTACGCCTGTCTTCTGCTTGGCATCGCACTGTTATCCGGCTGCGCCACGTCATCGCAACTCTATGATTGGGGGCGCTATCAGGGCAGCCTGGAACAACGTTACGAAAGGGAGGATTCGGCTCAGGCTGAGCAAATGGTGCGCGAACAGATGGCTGCTTATGGCGGCAGCCAGCGCGTTCCTCCTGGTGTTTACGCTGATTATGGTTTTCTGTTATTTCGTCGCGGTGACACTGCCGGTGCGCTGGCTTTTTTCGAAAAGGAAAAACGAGCCTTTCCTGAATCGACTATTCTAATGGATAGGCTGATTGACCGCATCAAGAAAAAGACATCGCCGGAAGCCGAGCCAGCGCCATTGGAAACGGAAGGAGGAGAACCATGAAGAAAAGAATGCTCTGCACCCTTGCCCTCTCAGTCCTCCTGTCTGGCTGCGCGGTTTCCCAGAAGGCCGATCTTACAGCCTTCCGTGCTCATCCACCACGCTCCATTGTGATCGTACCAGTGGTCAATGATTCGCCGGAAATCACCGCGCCCGTCGTCTTCTCGCCGTCCCTGAGCATTCCTCTAGCTGAGCGTGGCTATTACGTTTTCCCCATCTTTCTGACTGAGATGCTGTTGCGCGACTTGGGTTTGAGCGAGGCAGGACACATCCACCAGATGCCAAGCCAGAGGTTCTTGGATCTCTTCGGGGCAGATGCCGTGCTACTGGTGACGATTAAGGAGTGGAGCACTACATATGTGGTGCTATCGTCGTCCATCCAGGTAAAGGCGGAATATGTGCTGAAAGACACTCGCACTGGCACGATCTTGTGGCAACGCACCCAGCATATCGTCAAATCGTCCGGCAGCGGTGGCGGTGGCTTGATCGGCATGTTGGTCGAGGCTGCCGTGCATGCCTTGATCACTACCTACAAACCCCTGGCGCAGGAAGCAAACGTTTTGGTCTTTCTCCCGCCATCTGGCTTGCCCGCAGGACCTTATCATCCAGAGTACGGGAAGGATCAGAGCAAGTTTGAATGAAATCCGCGGTGTGCGGTTTTGATCATGATCAATCTGCCGGGGTCTTTACCAATTGCCCCGTCCTTCTTGAGGCGTTCGATAGAAGTTTCCTCCACTTTACCACCGCTTCCCCTATGCAGGGCAGCGGCAACAGTTTGTGCGTTGTGGATATTGCCCCCTGTGCGTCAGTTGTGCGCACGTAACGGAGGCAAGCAATCTCCTCTTATTTCCTGGCATCTTCAGAAATGACATGCGATTCCTGCCGAACGACCCGGAAAGTCAAAAATAATTATCCCAAACCCCGCGCGGCGGCTTCGGCAAGTTCGATGAGATAGCTGGGAAACAGACCGGCGACGATCATCACCGCAATGAGCAGTCCGGAAAGCAATTGGATGGAAGGCGATACGCGAAGGGGAGGCAATGCTTCTTCGGGTTCGAGCAGGTAGGCCGCCTTGATGACAAGGAGATAATAATAAAGGGAAATGACGACGTTGATCATGGCAATGAGCACCAGGCTAAAGTAACCTCTTTCCATAGCTGCCAGAAAAACCAGAAATTTCCCGGTAAAGCCGACCGTGGGGGGGATGCCGGCAAGACTGAAGAGCGACACCATCAGCGCCAGTGCCAGAATCGGCGAGCGGCGGTGCAGCCCGGCAAGCTGTTCGATCTGAACGTTCCGACCGTCCTGAGCGACCTCCACCACAACCAGAAAGACGGCAAACTTCATGACCAGCACCGCCATGGCATAAAACATCGCTCCGGCATACCCGGCGGCGTTCAGGCTCAAGATCCCGATCAGCACATAACCGGCATGGGCAATGGTCGAATAGGCCAGCAGCCTCTTCAAATCCTGCTGCGCAATGGCCGCCAGGTTGCCCACGGTCATCGAAATGATCGACAGCACCGCCAGGACCTGAACCAGGTAGGTGCTGCCTTCCCCCGCGGAAGCAATCACGCGGACGAGCACGGCGATGGCTGCCACCTTGGACGCCGTGGCGATATAGGCGGCAATCTGGTTCATCGCCCCCTGGTAGACATCCGGGGCCCAGATATGGAAAGGAAAGACGGCCAGTTTGAAGAAGAACCCGCTGAGGGTGAGCAGCAGGCCGAGAATGACCGCCGGCTGGCTGATGATTCCCGGCAGCACCCTCGTGATTTCATCGAGATAGGCGGTCCCCACCGCAGCGTAAAGGAGGGCAAGCCCGAAGATCATCACCGCCGAGGCAAAGATGCCGACCAGGAAATATTTGATGCCCGCTTCAAGCCCAAAATCCTGCTCTCTTCTCAGGGCAACCAGGACATACAGGGAATAACTGGAGAGCTCCAGGGAGACGTAAATGGTGAGAAGATGGTTCCCGCTGACCAGCAGCATCATCGCCAGGGTGCAGACAAAGAGCAAAGTATAGAATTCATGGCGGTGCGCGGTCCCTGATGTCGGTGAGTTTCCCGCACATGCAGGTGATCAGAAAGAGCCCCGTGGAGAGCATTACCTTGAAAATCTGCGAGAACAAGTCCACGCGGTAAGCCTTTTCGAAGAGATAGCCGTCCGCCCCGACCGCAGCCAGGCTAACGATCACTCCCAGTAACGCCAGAAAGAGCGCGGTCCGGTGTTCCCGCTTCGGATCGGGCCGGCCGTCAGCGACAGCACGAGGAACCAGAGCGCTCGCCAAAAGGCAGTATAGTTCAGGGGCAAACGCCATCCATTTCATCTTGGCAATCCACTCATGAAAGGAATCGAAGCGGCCTGGATCACGTCAAGGAGGAGCGATGGCCAGAGGCCAAACAGCACCAGGACCGCAGCGAGGATCATGCGGGGAATGCCCTCACCAAACGTGACGTCGGGAAGCTGCGCGTACCGTTCGTTCCGGGGGCCATAAAAGGTCCGCTGCACGACCCGAAGCATGAAGAGCGCCGTGACCAGCAGGGCAAGCACCGCCACAACGGCCCGCACCGGATAGACTTTGAACGCCGCAATGAAGACCAGCAGCTCCCCCCAGAAATTTGCCAGGCCCGGGACGCCCATGCCCGCCAGGGCCGCGACAATGAAATAGGCCGAGGCGACCGGCATGATTCGGCTCAACCCGCCAAGCTCATCGATCATTTTCGTATGGGTGCGGTCATAAATGTAGCCCACCGAAGAAAAGAGCAAGGCCGTCATGACGCCGTGGGTAAACATCTGGAATACGGCTCCGTTGAGTCCCTGCACCGAGACGGTCGACAGTCCCAGGCCGACGACGCCCATGTGCGACACGCTCGAATACCCGATGACGTATTTGAGATCGGTCTGCCGCAGACCCACGAGTGCGCCGTAGATGATGCCCACTGCGGCCAGCAGCCCCATGAGTTGCCCGAAGTACTTCCAACCCTCCGGGCAGAGGAAGATGGCCACGCGCAGCACACCGAAGGCACCCATCTTCATGAGGACGCCGGCGTGAACCATGCTCACCCCCGTCGGCGCCGCCACATGGCCCACCGGCGACCAGGTGTGGAACGGCCACACGCCGGCCAAAATGCCGAAGCCCAAATAGAGCAGCAGAAAAGCGAACTTCTGCTGGGCGGCGGTGAAGACCCCGGGTTGCATGAGGGACAGGAGATCGAAGGTATGCAGGCCCGACTTCGTAAAAAGATAGACGATGGCCGGCAGAATCAGCGCACTCCCCGCCAGCAGGTAGAGGGTCAGCTTCATGGCGCCATATTCCTTGCGGGTATGGCCCCAGACGGCGATCAGCAGATACATGGGGAAAAGGGAAACATCGTACCAGACGAAGATGAAGAAGAGATCCATGCTCATAAAGAGCCCGAAAACAGCGGCCACCAGGAGAAAATAATGGGCATAGAATTCTTTTACCCGCACCTCGAGCTCCCACATGGTGAGGACACCGGTGAAGAACACGATGCCGGTAAGCAGGAGCATTGGGCAGATTGAAGCCGTCGGCAGCGTTGAAATAGTGAGATGCCGAGAGACGGGACCCACGAAACTTTCTCCACGAATTGGAGCCCGCCCTGGCCCTTGTCGTAGGCGAAGAAGAGGTACGCGGACAAAACCAGGGTGATCCCGGAGAAGACTGCGCTCACCCATCTGAGCAGGTTTTGCGCTCTTCGGGGATGGCCATGATTGCCAGCAGGCCCACCACGCAGCTCAGCAGAATGGCGGAAAGGTATGGAAAACCGGCATAGGCTCATGGGCATCGGTAAAACCCTGTTAGCTGGTTCAGTGACTGGTGACTAGTGACTAGTGGTTAGTGGTCACGTGATCACGGTCCTAAAAGAAAAGTAAAGCGACAGCAACACCATGACCGCAAAGCGTCATCAGCAAACGGTGCTGAATCATGCCCGGATGCAGGAGGGCCACGAAGCGGCCGCTTTCAACCGTGCCTTTGCACATTTCGTCGATGCCGCCGTCAATCACCCTGTTGTCATTTTCAAAAAAGAGTCTGGAAATGCCTCTGTCGATGAGCCGGTCCACAAGCAAGCGGTACAAATCGTCGAGGTACCAGCGCTCGGCAAAGAGCTTGTATAAAAACGGCACCCGCTCCACGAATCCAACCCGCCGGGCCTGCGTCGACCAAACTCGATCCAGGCCAAGGCCACTCCCCCGAGCGATAACATGAGCGCAATATAGGGAAGCCAGGCGTAGTGCCGTGCTCCGGATAGCGGAGCAGCGGTAAGGTCGGTCGCAAGGAATTGTTCCAGAGGGTGCTGGAGAAATCCCAGGAGCACCGTAATACCCGCCAGAATAAGCAACGGCCAGACCATTACCCGGTAAGCTCCCTGGTGACGGCCGGCATGGCGATCCGAAGCGGAATCGCCGGAGTTCTCCTCATGGGCCTTTTGGACATCCGGTGGCAAGAGAAGAATGAAGATCATGCGGAAAGCATAATAGGCAGTCAGGAAGACCCCCAGGAGACCCGCCCCGAGCCAGATGGGATTGGAGAGTTGGGCCAACCCCGCGAGGATTGCCTCCTTGCTGAAAAATCCTGAAAGGGGCGGCAATCCGGCGAGGGCACCGGCGGCGATGACCATGCAGGCCATCGGAGCTCTCAGTCCGCGGCAGCCCTGTTCACCCAGTTCGAAGATATCGTTCGTGGCATAGTGGTGAATGAATACGCCGGAGCAAAGGAACAGCAGTGCCTTGAAACCCGCATGGGTGGTCAGGTGAAAAGCGCCCGAGAAAAAATCGCCGGCATCCAGTCCCATGATCATGAAACCAAGCTGACTGATGGTGGAATAGGCCAGGATCTTCTTGATATCGCGACTGACCATGGCCATGGTGGAAGACATGAGCATGCTGATCGCGCCGATACAAAGCAAAGGTGGTGGCGACGGGAGACAGATTGAAAAAGGGGAAAAGACGCTCGAACAGGTAAACCCCGGCGGCAACCATGGTCGAGGAATGGAGCAGGGCGCTCACCGGCGTAGGCCCCTCCATGGCGTCAGGCAGCCAGGTCATCAGCGGAAACTGTGCGCTCTTGCCGATGATGCCCCCAAAAATGAGCAGGGCAGAAACATTGAGCAGGGTCGGGGACATGCGCGCGGCAATTTCGGGGCTGTCCATGTCCAGAATATTGAGATTGCCGAGATGCATCAAAACCACGAGGATCCGATAAAGAAGGCCACATCCCCTGCCCGCGTCATGACAAAGGCTTTCTTACCGGCCTGGCTGGCACTGAATTTTTCGTACCAGAAACCGATCAGAAAGTAGGACGACAATCCGACCAGTTCCCAGAAGATGTAGAGCTGGAACATCGTGGGAGCAACCGCCAGACACATCATCGCCCAGACAAAGAGGGACATGAGCGCGTAATAGCGCGAAAAACCGGGATCCCCAGCCATATAACCCAAGGAATAAACCTGGATCAGGAGGCTGATCAACGCACCACGGTAAGCATCAGCAGGCTGACCGGATCCAGCAGATAACCCAGCGGGACCTGGATGTTGCTCGAATCGAGCCAGGAACCGTGTGCTGAATCGGTTGCTTCATTCCCCAGTGGCTGATCAGGAGAAACAGGGCGCAGCCAAGAGGATACCGCAACGGCCCCGAGGGAGAGCGCGGCGGAAAGCCGCGGCCTGGACTCGTGGCAAAATCATGATCAGGACGAAAGCAGCGAAGGGCAACAGGGTCGACAAGTGACCGCCGAACAGGGTCGCATCTTCAGTTAAAACGGTGGTCATCTTGCTCCTCGCAGATCTATTAACACCTTAGGGGTTGTCGAAAAACAAGTCACCATCTTTCACCACGAAATACTCGAAACACCCGAAAGACAAAAAGTGATTTTTCCGTGTTTTTCGTGTGTTCCGTGGTTTGAAAATATAAGGATACTTAGAGCCCATCTACCGCGCTTATACGCTCCCGGGTCAAAGGAACCCGTCCGCCGAAACGCGTAGACGATGATGGCCAGCCCGACAGAAACCTCCGTCGCGGCGATGGCCAGAATAAACAGCACGAAAGTCTGGCCCTCGAGGCTGTGCCAGCGCAGAGGCCCCCACAAAGACGATGGACGCGGCGTTCAACATGATCTCCACCCCCAGCACGATCATGATCAGGTTGCGGCGCGCCACGGCGCAGAACATGCCCAGCACGAAAAGAATTCCGGCTAACGCAGAACATGGCTGAATGGTACGATCATGCTTCCTCCTCGAGCCTGGTTTTTCGCTTTTCCCTTTCCCAGGTGCAGGGCGCCGATGAGCGCGACCAGCAGCAGCAGGGAGACGATCTCGATGGACAACCAGTGTTCCTTGAAGACATACAGCGCAAATCCCGCGGGGTGGCCAACACGAGATCGCAGGCGGACCTCTGTTCCCGGAGTTCCGAAAACCATGATCGAAAACCAGCAACCAGGTAAATCCGCCCGAAGGCCGCGGCGGGAAGCCACTGCCACAGTGGAAACATGACCTCCTGGTAGGACTCCATCCTGATCATCATGAGCACGAAGAGAAACAGGACCATGATGGCTCCCGCATAGATGATCACCTCCAAAGCCGCCAGCAGGGGCGCCCCAAAGAGGTAAAAAAGCATGGCGGTGCCGAAGTAGGAGAAAATCAGGTAAATCACCGCATGCACGAGATTGCGCCTGGTGATCGGCCACGGCGGTTGCCAGCACGGTAACCGCTGACACGATGTAGAAGATTAGAGCATACAATGTCATTGGAGACCCGTAGAGCCGAAGTTGTCACTAATCGGTGCAAACCCTTGTAAAACACCGTCTAGATGAGCTTCCAAATTGCAGTCGTCATGCCCGCGAAGGCGAGCACCCAGGCGCTATTGCTGGATTCCCGCCAGGAGCATGCGGGAATGACGACCGGGGATAATGGGCACTTTCTACTGCTTTTCTGTACTCAGGGAAGATTCGTCCTGAGGTTCACCGGTTCATCTTCCTGGATATGCTCACCCTTGCCGCCCACCGCGGTGGTCACGCCCGCATATTGGTAAAAGTTGTATTCTCTGTCTTTCCCCTGGTGATCCACCAGGAGATCTTCCTTCTCGTAAACAAGGTCCAAAATGTTTCTCTTACAGGTTTCAAAATAGGGCGTCAATTGGATCGCAGAGGTCGGGCAGGCCTCCTCACACAGGCCGCAGTAAATGCAGCGCGCGAAATTGATGCGAAACCAGGAAGCGTAACGACGCCCGTCTGCTCTTTCCGCCGATTGCATGGAGATGCAGCTCACCGGGCAGACGGCCGAGCACAGGTAGCAGGCCACGCATCGTTCGCCGCCATCGGGGTCCCGCGTCAGGACGATCACCGCGCGCGTGCGAACCGGCAACGGGCGTTTGAACTCCGGGTATTCCTCCGTGATCGGCTTGCGAAAAAGATGGCTCGAATGTGGTGGCGAATCCGGACGCCAGCGCCTTTATCGCTTCCCAGCCTGCTCCCATAACCTCGCGCTCTCCTCTCTTTATGGGATAATTCCCAGCTTTCGGTTTCAAGCTTTCAGAGCGTGTCCAAAAAGCCCTTCTTGGCGTCACCCCCGCATGCTCCCCGCCTAAAGCCTGCTGGGACAAGCTTTGGCGGGGGTCCAGGCCTTTGAGAATCTGGATTCCCGCTAAAACCATGCGGGAATGACGTTGCGGGGTTCATTCGGAAAATCCGACAAGCACCCTCACTTTCTTTAGACACGCTCTTAGCGCAAGATCACTGCTCCGGTCTTCTTGTCAAAGGAGGGCGGGTTTTCCAACCCGCCAGGGTTTCAGGCGTCTAGAGCAACGTCACTGCCCCCGTCACCACAATGTTAACCAGGGCTACCGGGATCAATACCTTCCACCCCAAAGCCATCAATTGATCGTACCGAAGACGGGGCAACGTCCCCCGCATCCAGATCATGAACAGTGCCACGACCGCGATCTTGATGAAAAGCCACGCGAAGGGCGGCAGAAGCGGCCCGCGCCATCCTCCCAGGAAGAGCACCGCGACGATGCCCCCCAAAACCAGCATGTTGACGTACTCCCCGAGGAAGAAAAGCCCGAAGCGCATGCCGCTGTACTCGGTATGAAAGCCCGCACCCAATTCATTCTCGGCCTCGGGGAGGTCGAACGGGATACGCTTGCTCTCGGCCATGGCGCTGACAACGAAAATGACAAAGGCGATCGGCTGAACGAGGATGAAGGGATACCGCTCCTGGGCCTGCACGATATCCACGAGGCTGAAGGAGCGGGCCAGCATGACAACCGGCACCAGGGAGAGCCCCAGGGAAAGCTCATAGCTGATCATCTGAGCCGCTCCCCGTATTCCCCCCAGCAGACTGTATTTGGAATTGGAGGCCCAACCGCCGAGAGCGACGCCATAGACTCCCAAAGACGACAATGCGAAAACGAAAAGCAGGCCGATGTTGAGGTCCGTCACCACGAGGGGGACCTTCAATCCCCAGAGGGTCAGGTCGGGACCGAGGGGAATCACGGCAAACATCAACAAGGCCGTGGCCGCAACGACGGCAGGAGCGAGCATGAAAATCAGCCGTTCGGCCCCATCCGGCACCGTGTCTTCCTTGGTAAGCATCTTGACGACATCCGCGATGGGCTGCAGCAACCCGAATTTCCCTGCCCGATTGGGCCCATAGCGAATCTGCAGCCGGGCCAGGAATTTGCGCTCCACCCACACCAGGTAGGCCGCCAGAAGCAGCAAAACCACCAGCACCATGCCCAGCTTAACGATCAGTATGAGGATTCCTGTGGTCCACGCCAACATGGTTTCTTTCCGTATCTTCGTGTGTCTTCGTCTTCCTTCGTGTTCATTCGTGGCAAAAAAAACGAGCTCACCGATCGATATCCGGCAAGATATAGTCAACCGACCGATGATCGCAATGAGGTCGGCGATGCTCTCCCCCGTTGCCAGCAGGGGCATGACCTGCACGTTGGCAAATCCGGGGCCGCGGATGCGCATGCGGTAGGCGTAGCCGAGGCCGTCGCTGACCACGTAGTAACCCTGCTCGCCGCGCGGGATTTCGCACGACCGATAGGCCTCGCCTCGGGGAATTTTGGGCCCGCCCGTCACATTGATGAAATGATGGATGAGGCTTTCGATATGCTTGAGCATATCCTTGCGCTCCGGAATCACGTATCGGTAATCGTCGGTCACATGGCGGCCCGGCGGCATATTCGCGGCGGCCTGTGCAATGATCCTCAGGCTCTGGCGCATTTCTTCGACTCTCACGAGATAGCGCGCGTAGCAATCCCCCTCGGTAGGCCGTTGGGATATCGAACTCGAAGTTCTCGTAACCCGAGTAGGGGAACTTCTTGCGCAAGTCCCATTCCAGCCCGCACGCCCGCAAATTCGGGCCGGTAACACCCCAGTCCATGGCGTCTTCAAGGGAAATACGCCCGATCCCCTGGGTTCGAGCCTTAAAGATGGGGTTCTTCCTGATCAGATTTTCATATTCTTGAAGACGCCCGGGGAAGATCTTGACGAACGCATCCACCGCTTCTTTCCAGCCGTCCGGCAAGTCGGCGGCAACGCCTCCCAGACGGAACCAGGAAGGATGCAGGCGGCCCCCGGTGATGAGCTCAACGATATCGAGAATCATTTCCCGCTCGGCGAAGGCGTAGAAATTGGGCGTCATCGCCCCCACATCATGAGCGTAGGTGGCAAACCAGACGAGATGGTTGCTCAGGCGAAAGAGCTCGGAGAGCAGCACGCGGATCACCTGCGCCCGCTCCGGCACTTTGATGTCCGCCAGGGTCTCCACCGCCAGGACGTAAGGGAGGTCGTTCGCCGCGCCCGCCAGGTAGTCCACTCGGGCGCAATATGGGATAAACTGGTGCCAGGTCTGGCGCTCGCCGATTTTTTCGACACCCCGGTGATGGTAGCCGATATCGAGGTTAAGATCGGTGATGTCTTCCCCGTTGAGCGAGACGATGTAGCGCAGCAACCCATGGGTGCTGACATGGGAGGGGCCGATGTTGAGGACGAGCTGTTCTTCGCCGGCGGCCTGCTTCGCGTAAACCCCGCCGTCGAGCGGCTGGTGTTTCCGAGCGTCGTCGAGCGTATACGGAGGCATCGCGGTAGCCCGGCCGGGATAGCTCTTGCGCAGGGGATGGCCGTCCCAGTCGTGGGGCATGATCAGGCGGCGCAGGTTCGGATGGCCCTCGAAGCGTATCCCGAAGAGGTCGAAGACTTCCCGTTCATACCAGTTGGCGGACGGCCAGATGTCCGTGATCGAATCGGCAACGGGATCTTCTCCCGTCAGGCCCACTTTCAGGCGGAGGCGAGCGGGCCCATCGAAAGAAAGGAGGTGATAGACAAGGGTAAAGTCCGGATACACCTGGCGCTCCACCCGCTTGCGGGTGCCCCCCTCCCCGATATCCGTCAATGCCTCGGCCAATTCCTTCGGCGGCATGCGGTCCCGGCGGGCGGACTCATCGATCGCGGTCAGGTCATCGAGGCGCAAAAACCGTGGTGAGACTTCCGCCTTCAACACGCGCAATACCTCCTTGGCACGGCTCTGCTCCACCTCGAACGTCAGCATGTCGGAAGTGTGGGGGACCTGCCGGACGGCGTCGCCAAACCTTTGCTCGAGCGTTGCCGCCAGAGACTGGTCGTGCGCGTTCAACTCGATGCGGCGCGCGGGAGGGGTCCACATATCATCGGCGCGGCTGCCCCAGAACTTGGGTGGTACGGCCGAAGTTCCCCGGATTACGGTCCCCTGCATGCCCGGACCACGCGGATCGCGCGATTTCGTCAGACCGTCGATCAAGATGGGTCGCTGGCTCCCCTGCGCGCCCTCCCCGAGATGAAAAACCGACCGCGCCGGCCGCTCCGTGGCAACAATCTTTTCCTGCAGCAGCACCAGCCCCTGAAGCACCGCCTCGGGCCTTGGCGGACATCCCGGGATGTAGACATCCACCGGCAGAATCTGGTCGATGCCCTGGACTACGCTGTAGACGTCGTACATCCCGCCGCAGTTGGAACAGGAGCCCATGGAGATGACCCACTTGGGTTCCGCCATCTGTTCGTACAGGCGCAGGACGACCGGGGCAATCTTCTTGAAGATGGTGCCGGAGGTAATCAGGAGATCCGCCTGGCGCGGGGAAGGACGCAGCACTTCCGCGCCGAACCGGGCCATATCGTAGCGGGAGGTGAAAGCCGTCGCCTCTTCCACAAAACAGCACGAGAGCCCGAAAAACAGCGGCCAGAGGCTGTACTGGCGGGACCAGTTGATGACGAGATCCGCAACCCCAAGGAAGCGGTCGCTTACTTTGTTTTGTAAGCCGGCCTCCAATCAAGCCCTCCCTTTTTCCAGAGATAAACGAGCCCGATGAGCAGCAAAACGATAAAAAAGGACATCTGCATCCACCCCGACCAGCCAAGGTCCCGGTAGACAACGGCCCAGGTGAAAATATAAGCGCCCTCGACGTCAAAAATGAGGAAAAAAATGGCTACCAGATAAAAAGGAACGGGATAACGCAGACGGGCGGAGCCGGTGGGGATGACGCCGCACTCATAGGGTCTCGCTTTCTCGATGCCCGGTTTCTTCTCCCCCAACCAGGCCGCAAGAAAGAGTTGGGATGCGACAAAGACCAGGACGAGAATGCTGTAGACGGTCAGGGAGAATATGCCCGGCTCCCAGGGAGACAGTGTTCCAACGCCGGAAAGTGGTTGCATGAGTCCTCCGCTATGCCTTCCCTACCTTGCCGCTCAACTCTTGCGCGTTGTCTGGAACCGGCTTTCACGCCGGAGTCTGAGGTCCTTCCTGTTCGAAGCATCAAACAGTATTCTCCGTTGGTTTCATTTGTAAAGAGGAATTTAAGTCTCATCCGGACTTCCGTTGACCCTCGGCCACGCCGAGAGAGTTGGGACCGGTCCTGACAACACCCTTTATATGCTCTCTTCGGGGAATGGCGAAAGAGAATTACTGACGGGACCCCGGCCAAGGGTGGCAAACCGCCTGTTTCCGCTTCCCCACAAGGGTGTGAACAGAAGTGGGAGTTGGAAATTACTGAAAGGCAGGGTCTTCTGTCCTGGTGGGCACGGTAAAGCTGTGCCCACCCTACAATTGGGCCACGGCGTAGGGTGGGCGCGTCTTTTTGCGCCCACCGAAACCATGCAGGCTCATTCGCAATCAGGTAATGGTCACATGAAGCCACGGCGAACTCCCACTTCTGACTACACCCTCCCCACAACACTGATGGACAACTGACTCCAACATGGAGTATACATCTTCAACAACGTAGAGGGTCCGTCATGAGTTGTGCAAACGTCAGGAGGTTGACCGAGCCATGAAGCGAGTAGCAGTTGCCCTTGTTTTTTTGATTGCCACCTTTGCGGGGATGAGGGGAGCTGGACGGCGAAGTCACTCCCAGCAGTGCCACCGAGGAATGTCTCGGCTGTCACGCAACGACCCATCCGGGGCATGTTGAAAGCTGGAAAAAAAGTCGGCATGCGGCGACGACGCCGGCCGCAGCCCTGGCCGTTCAGGGCCTGAGTCGCAAGATTTCCGTCCAGGACGTTCCCGACGAACTGAAGAATGTCTCGATCGGCTGTGCCGAATGCCATACTCTGCGCGCCAAGGAGCACAAGGACACCTTCGACCATAACGGTCAGGATATCCATATTGTGGTGAGCCCCGCCGATTGCGCGACCTGCCACGTCCAGGAGGCGCAGCAGTTCGACAAGAACCTTATGGCTCACGCCTACGGCAACCTGGTTGACAACAGCCTCTACCAGCAACTCATGCTCTCGATCAACGGCTCACCGGTGCTCGAGAAAGGGAAGATCGTCCTCAAGCCCGCCAACGCCGCTACCGAGGCTGAATCCTGCCTCTACTGCCACGGCACCAAGCTTGAAGTAACCGGCACAAAATCGCGCGAAACGGAGATGGGCGAGATGGAATTTCCGATCATTTCCGGGTGGCCCAACCAGGGTGTCGGGCGCATCAATCTGGATGGCACTCGGGGATCGTGCACAGCCTGCCACACAAGACATGATTTCTCCATCGAGATGGCGCGTAAACCCTACACCTGCAAGGAATGCCACGTGGGCCCGGATACTCCGGCAAACAAGATTTATGAAGCGAGCAAGCATGGCAATATTTTTTCCGCCAAGCAGGCGGAATGGAATTTCAAGAATGTACCCTGGAGCATCGGCAAGGACTTCACGGCGCCGACCTGTGCCGCTTGTCATATCAGTCTTCTCGTTGACGGCGATGGCAAGGTCGTGAGTGAGCGCACTCATGAAGTGAAGAACCGAATGCCCTGGCGTATCTTTGGGCTCATATATGCCCATCCTCATCCGAAGGAGGCTAACCTCTCGGCAATCCGCAACAAGGACGGACTGCCCCTGCCAACCGATTTCGAGGGTGGCTTCGCGAGTAGTTTCCTCCTCAACCCCCAGGACCGAACGGCCGCCGCCCAACTGATGCAGGCCAGTTGTCAGCGCTGTCACGCCAAGTCCTGGGTGGAAGGCCACTGGTCGCGCTTTCTCAACACCATCGAACAGACCAACGCGGCCACGCTGGCCGGGACCCAACTCATGAAAGATATCTGGAAGCGCGGCCTGGCTGCCGGACTCGACAAGGGCGGGAATCCTTTTGATGAGTTCAGCGAGAAACTGTGGAGCGATATGTGGCTCTTTCACGCTAATAACATCCGCTTCACGTCGGCAATGGCGGGGGGTGGCGACTACGGAGTTTTCGCCGATGGCCGTTATCACCTGAGCAAGACTCTGAAGGAGCTTGAAGATTGGCTGGAAGCCAGGAAAGCGGCAAAGAAGTGATGAGGTGAGCACCCGCCCTGCTACTGAATTCGCGCAACGGCGGGGATGACCATTCACCGGAGGGCGGGTTTTCCAACCCGCCCACTGAATTCGCGCACGCGCGGGCCTGACGCCCCGGCAGGATATCTGCGAAACCAACAACAACGAGGTACCGGTCATGGCCGCAACCGAGCGAGACATCACCCGCCCCGTGCTGGCAGCGATCTTTATCGTTGCGCTCATGGGATCTTCCATCTGGATTCTGCGGCCGTTCCTGGGAGCGATCGTGTGGGCGGCAATGATCGTCGTTGCGACCTGGCCGCTCATGACCACCATCCAGGGTTGGCTATGGGGCAGGCGATGGCTTGCCGTGGCCCTGATGACGCTCATGCTCCTCTGCGTCCTGGTCGTTCCCCTCTCGCTGGCCATCGGTACGATTGTCTCCAACGCAGACGAGGTCCTGGGATGGGCCAGGTCTCTCGCCACTTTCAAAATGCCGCCCCCGCCCGAGTGGGTGGGAAAGCTCCCGTTTATCGGCGACAAGGCTCACCAGGCCTGGCAGCAGGTGGCTGCTGCGGGCATCGAGCAATTTTCCAGCAAGGCTGCACCCTACGCGGTGAGTGTCATCAAATGGTTCATTTTCGAGGTCGGCGGTTTTGGCGTCTTATTCGTGCAGTTCCTGCTCACGGTCGTTCTCGCAGCAGCCATGTATGCCAACGGTGAACATGCCGCACAGCGCATCCTGAAATTCGGGGGTCGTCTGGCGGGACCGCGGGGGGAGAAATCAGCCCGTCTCGCCGGCCAGACCATTCGCGGGGTAGCACTCGGCGTCGTGGTAACGGCGTTTGCCCAGTCAGTCATGGGCGGCGTCGGCCTCGCCATCGCCGGTGTGCCCTTCGCGGCCGTTCTGACCGCGATGATGGCCATGCTCTGCATTGCCCAGGTAGGCCCGTTTCTCGTGCTTGCACCTGCAGTGGCCTGGCTGTATTGGAGTGATAACTGGGGGTGGGGGACCTTCCTCCTGGTGTGGACCATCATTGTCGGCACCATGGACAACTTCCTGCGTCCCGTGCTGATCCGAAAAGGGGCGGACCTGCCTTTGCTCCTCATTTTCGCCGGGGTGATCGGGGGACTCATGGCCATGGGGCTCATCGGGATCTTCGTCGGGCCGGTCGTCCTTGCGGTCGCCCAGACCCTGCTCGCGGCCTGGGTGGATGAACAGCCCGAAGATGCCGTCACGATCGGAAGCTCACGAACCGGCGACCGAATAGTCGAACCCCTGGAAATCCTCTTCCGCCTCGGCGTGTCCACAATTAAGGGCTTGTCTGAAAATTCACACTTCGCGCAAAACTCGACGGAGAATTCCCCCGACCCAACCTTATAAAAAGGGGGAGCTCACTAATACCGAAACTCTTCCGCAGGCTCAGCCTTATGGTAAACGCAGGTTTCCGCGAAGCTCCTAGCTTCCCGTGCCTCTTGAGTTTCACGTGGCATCCACTCGTCCGACGAGGCTGGAGCTTCCGAAGAGGTGGGTTCCCAAGCGGAGCTTGGAACCAGCATTAAAGGTACCATTTTGCCGCCTCTAAGGCATCCGGGGCAGGAAATCCTGGAATTTCTTCACCAGCTCAAGCAATTTGGCCTGATAATAGGCGATATTTTCATCCGGTTGAGTCGGATCGTAGCTGGAAGCGAATTTGCAGTTTTCAAAAACGCGCACTTTCTTGTCGCTGCCGGTCACGTAATAGGAGACCTGATCGCCGGCGCGGAAATCTCGTCCCGAGCTCAAGGCAAGCTCGTAAGCCGCCGCCCGGTTGCGCTTCTTGGCTTTGATTTTTAGTTGATAGTTCTCAGGAGTTTCGGTAAGGGTCTCCGTTTTTGCCAGCAAGGCAATGTCCATCTGGTGCTGTTTCAGGCGCTCGTCGAAGCCCTTGTAGAGCTGACTGACTTCCTCTCCTCTCCCTTCGAGCAGCAGGCGAATCATGGCTGCAAGAAATTCCCGCAGGTATTTTTCCATTCCCCTTGAACGAAGTCCGCTTCCTCTTATGGTGACGTTTCCCGACGCATCGAGCAGCGCGTAGTTTTTCTTCTTATACGAGAACATCGAGACATAGCGCCCATCCATCTCCACCTCGATGCCTTCCGGAAGGCTCTGGGAAAGCCGCGCAACCAGCGCCCCGGCCTGCTCTTCGGTGACCACGCCGGGAGGCGGCACAAAGTAAATCCCGTCGGTGTCGATCTCGACCGGCGTCGCCCCCTCTTCTTCCAGCCACGCCAGCATCTTGCGGATAAGCTCCCGTCCCAGGCGGGTGACTTCGGCCGCCAAACCGGGATCGGAAAAATGATGCAGCGCCGTCCCGAGGTAACCGTAGAAGGAATTGATGAGGATCTTGAAGGTCTGCTGGAGTGCCTGGTAATAGTCCCGATCGTGGGGTGAGGCGACCTCATGGGCCTTTTCTCTTGGCTTCCAGGCGGAAGGCGCGCAAATCCCGGAGGAGGGGCAGGAAGATGTCCAGGCTGTCCCCTGCCGGCTTCAGGCTGAAAGAGAGCATGATCGAGGGGTAAAGTGATGCGACGTCGCAGTGCACCACGTTCTTCACCACGCCCTCGACAAAGACATCCGTGTAGCCTCCTTCAAAATCTCCCCTGGCCATGGGCTTGGGGATGGAAGCCCGCCTCCTGAGATACTCCCGCAGGAACAGCGCGTTGATCTTGGTCGCATTGCCCCGCACGAAAATATTCTGGTAGGAAAAGGGGAAGATTTGCGCTTGCAGGAAAAACGGATACCCGAGAAGCTCGGAGAGCGCCAGGGTTTCCCTCACATCATCCAGGTTGTAGCGCTTGAGGGCTTCCGGATCATGCTCATAAGCCCATTGAATCCTGTCCCCATCGATATAAGTCCGGTCCTCATCGGCCAGGCCGAAGTGAAGCGCGGCGGATTTCAACCCGTAGCTCTCCAGCTCGCGGGCCGTGACATCGTAATATTGCAGCAGAAACATGGTATCCACGACATGCCGGCCGAAGATGTCCATGCGGGTAAAATCAATGATGCGCTCGGCTACCGTAAAGCGGGATTTACGAATCCTGGGCTCACTGCCGTTGCGTCCCCAGGGCAGTTTAACGCCATGCATCCTGGCCCGGGCAACGATATATTCGAGATCAAAATTGAAGAGGTTGTGCCCTTCCAGGACGTCCGGGTCGAGGGCCATGATCCTCTCGCCCAAAGCCTGGAGCATCTCTTTTTCCGTCATATCCCCGCCGAACAGCACTTCCGCGAACCCCCGATTGTCCATCAGGGCAATGGAGAGGATGCGATCCTCTTCTCTCTGAGGGTTTGAAAACTCAAACCCCGGCGCACAAGCGGTTTCGATATCGAGGGCGAGACGATGGATATCCTTGAACGCCAGGCCCTTGAAGAGGGTCTTGCCGGTGAGCAGCAGGTGCTGATGCACGGGATCGGCCAGATAGAGGTAGGGTGCCGTCGGGGAGGAGGCTGATTCCCCGCTGGTCTTGCGCAGGTGGTCTCGGGCGCTCTCGCAATCTCCCCAATTCTCAAATAGAGCCAGGAACTTAAAGGCATTGGTGGAACTGAGCGCGTGGCCTGTAAAGGGCTTCCTGAAGCCATCGAGAAGCCCTTCTTTTTCCAATACCATAAAGGGCCGGAAGGCCTCGTCTTCCTGCACCAGGCCATCCGTCCCGCGCCTGAAAAGCCGCATTCGATTCCCGGAAACCTGCTCTACGGCCACTATCCCCGAGGTTGCGTCGGCTCCAAACAGCACTTCATTCCGAGTAATGGTCAAGCGCTTGCGTCATGATGATTCCCCGCTCTCTAAAGGGTTATCGCAGCGAAATCCCGTACGATATGATATATTGACTCTTGAGAAGCGATTAGGCCATAAAAAGTTGACCCGCAGTCCGTGTGACTCCTTTCCGTATTTCTGGATGGAGTGCCGTGATGAATCCTTCCGAGATAAATGCCGTCCTGGCAAAGGCGACGGTACCCGAACATTCCGTGGCCTTTATGGAGGCCATGTCGGACGGTTCGGCCTTCCTCCTGGGTCCCTACCTTTTTGTTGCTGCCAAGGACTGGCTGCTGGCGGTAGGCTATCCGCTCTCGGGAGATGATTCATCGCTAAGTTTTGACGAAGCCTTGGCCGAAGCCTTATCCCGGACACGGGCCACGAGGTGTTGGGCGATCAGCCCCTCCCTTCCCAGTCGCCTGCAGCACTACCGCACTAATCAGGATTTCTACTATACCCTCCCTTCTGATATACCTGTACCGTCCCGTCTTGAACGCCAGGCGGCCCAGGCCGCGACCTCGCTCCAAGTGGAAGAGGGCGCGCAGTTCACCCCGGCGCACCGCCGCCTTTGGGCCGAATTCCTGGCTCGCGTGCCCCTGCCGCCTAACGTCCGCGAGCTCTACGCGCGCACCGACCATGTGATCTCCCGGGCTCCTGGTCTGGTCTTCCTCGATGCCTGGGACGAGCGCGGTCATCTCGCCGCCTGCCTGCTGCTGGACACGGCTCCCGGCTGTTTTTTAACCTATCTCCTCGGGGCTCACTCCCGTATCCATTATACCCCTCACGCTTCCGATCTGCTCTTTCTGAAAATGATCGAGCTGGCGAGAAGAGAGCAGAAGGATTTTCTGCATCTCGGTCTCGGCGTTAACGATGGCATTCGTCGCTTCAAGACCAAGTGGGGAGGGACTCCATCGCTACCCTATGAAATGGCGGCCTGGGAGGCAAAAGCTAAGGCCCGTACCGAGATGAACGAGTTCATGCGGGCGTTGCGCGCCATGCCCGGTGAAGCCATGTCCAAGCGGGAGTTTCTGGCCAGCCTCCCCCCGCAGCGACACTTCGCCATGCTCTGGGAAGTCGAAAAAGACGAGAGTCGTTCCTGGCTTGGCGGAACGGCGCACTTCTTTTGCTGCAGCTTCGAAACCTCCTTTCGCGAACTCTTTGAACGGGTGGATACGGTTCTCTTCGAAGGGCCGCTCGATCAGGCGAGCCTTGACCGAGTGGCGGAGGTGGGGCGAAGCCCAGCCGCAGGAAGCCCCCGGCTCATCGAACTGCTGACGGAGGAGGAGATCCGTCGTCTGGAGCGAGTGGTATGTGGACCACAGGGTTTTTGGGCGCGGCTGCTGGGATTCAGTACTCCCAACGCGCCGGATGTGCGTCATTTTCTCGCCGAAACCCGCCCCTGGATGGCCTTTTTTTCGCTCTGGACCAGCTTTCTGGCACGTCATGACTGGCGTTATTCGGTAGATCTTGAGGCGTGGCACCTGGCTAGGGAGATGGGAAAGACGGTGCGGGGCATGGAGACCATCGCCGAGCAGCTCGAGACCCTCGAGAGCATCCCGATCCCCCGCATTATCAATTTCTTTCGCCAGTGCCCCCGCTGGCACGGGTATTTGAAACGCAATGAACGCGCCTACCTGAGAGGGAACCTGGAGCGCATGATGGGCACCAGCATCGAGTTTCCCACCCGCACCGAATGGGTCATCAATCGCCGCGACGCCGTCTTCCTCGAACGGATGCGCCCATTTCTGGAACGGGGCCGTTGTGCGGTACTGGTGGGATCGGCACACCTGCTCGATCTGCGTCCCATGCTGAGTCAGGCGGGCTTCACGGTCAGGAGGGCGAAATGATCGGCCCGGATCTCCTGGCTCGAGTAACCGCTGAGGCGGTGGTCCCCGAACAACTTCTGCCGTACGTTCGTACCGTCTCGGGAACAGAGCCGAGCTGGTGGGAGACTGTGTGGGTTTTGCCTCGGAGAAGAAGCTGGTGCTGGTAGGTTATCCTTTGCATGACCCTCGGGATACGGAAGCCATGGCCGAGGCTGTCAGTGAAGCGCTCAAAATTAGAGACCTGCGTATCTCACCGTCATCGGACCGGCCAGACCGCCCCAGGCCCGGGCGGAGAGCCAGGTTACCGAGGACTGCTATTATTCCCTGCCGGTGCCGCATCCTCTACCTCCTCCAGAAGGTGCGCAACCTTATTCGCCGGGCGAGTCGGGAGCTGACCGTCGAGAGGGGACACCAATGGGGCGATGATCACCTGGCGCTGGTCCAGCGCTACCTCGACGAGCGCCATCTGGAGCCAGGAACGCGACACGTTTTTCAGCATCTGCCCCACTACCTCGCGGCCTCTCCCGGCAGCCTGGTGCTTTCCGGGCGACTCGCCGACGGCAAGCTGGCCGCTTTTGTCGTGGGTGATTTCAGTGCCTTCCGGACCGCTTTCTTCATGTTCTGCTTCCGGGACCCCCGGCTGGCTCCACCGGGCAGCACCGATCTCCTGCTTGGGGGACTTCTGGAAGAGGCTTATCAACGCGGGCAGACTCTCATGAACCTTGGGCTGGGCATCAATACCGGAGTTGGTTTCTTCAAACGTAAATGGGGAGCGCTTCCTTTCCTCCCGTATGTGGAGGTAAGCTGGGCACCGGCTCGGCCGGGACTGCTGCAAAGGCTCTCCAGCATTTTCGGTCGCTGAAACTTAATTCAGGGTGAAGGAGTAGAGGGCCACCGTTACCAGGCGTCAACCCGCATGCTTTTGGCGGGAATCCAGGTCAACTGTTATGTCCCTGGACCCTCGCCAAAAGCATGCGGGGGTGACACGGTGAGTTCGTTATGAAGCGAGTATCGGACAAAACCTCCGAGCGATCATTCCGCGAACCGGGGATCTGGGAGACTCTTCGCGAACGCCTTTTCGGGGTTCGGCGCCTCCTGGACTGCCTCCAGGTGGAGGTCTCGACCCGCTGTCCCGGCCGCTGCCGCTATTGTCCCCACACGATCATGCACGAGCAGTGGCCGGGGCGAGACATGGACATGGCAACCTTCGCCCGCCTCTGGCCCTTGATGCGGCGTTCAAGCCGCGTGCATCTCCAGGGTTGGGGAGAACCGCTGCTCAATCCCGCCTTCTTCGAGATGGCCGCGCTGGCGCTCAAGACCGGGAGTGCCGTGTCCACCACCACCTGCGGCCTGATCATGAACGAACACCTGGCCCTGCAGATCGTGGAAAGCGGTCTGGATATCATTGCCTTCTCGCTGGCCGGCACCAGTGCGGCAACCAACGCCTCCCGTCAGGGAGTAGACTTCGAGAGGGTAGGTGAAGCAATATCCCTCCTCCAGGCCGTCCGGCGCGCACGCCAGGGAGTGCACCTGGAGATTCATCTCGCCTACCTGATGCTGGCCTCGAACATGGAAGCGGTGCGCGGTCTGCCGGCCCTGATGCAGCGCCTCGGCGTGCACGCGGCGGTGATCAGCACCCTCGACTATGTTCCGAGCGCTGAATTGAAGCCCGAGGGTTTCGGCCTCGATGAACCCGGGAAGCTGGCGGCAGCGGCTTCCATTCTTCAGGAAACGGCATCCGAAATTCGACGCCTGGGTATGGAATGCCACTGGAGCCTGCCGGACCCGAGCGCATCCGGTATGAGCTGTCGTGAAAACATCGCCCGTTCGCTTTTCGTGGCCGCTGACGGTTCCGCATCCCCATGTGTCTATCTCAAACTGCCAGCCGCCGGGCCAGATCCCAGGCGCCGCATCTTCGGCAATGTCCTCACCCTGGACCCGCTGGCGATCTGGGAGAGTGAGGCGTTCCGACAGTTTCGAGAAGGACTGGCCATTGGAAACCCGAATCAATCCTGTCTTACCTGCGTCAAGAGATTCGAGCGGTGAGATGACCACGAACTTGACACAATCTGCTCAGTTTGCGATAGTTTACCACGTAAATGCTTGCTTCGTGTGTCTTCGCAGTTTTTCGTGTGACTTCGTGGATGAAAAGGCTCTCAAACTGAAGGACAAGTTGTCTTTGGATAACCCTTAATCGTCGGCGCAACATGGTTTTCGGATTGTTGCTGGCGGCGTCGCGAAAGGAGGTGATGGCAAGGCGGCCAAAGACGATGACACCGTCTCCGACATCGCAAGAATAGAGGGTTTTCCTCTGAAGACGGAAGAGGGAGCACTCCTGTTCTCGGCATCGCTGAGGCAGGCTTGCGAGGGAGGCGCCATGATGTGTCTTCTTCCGCCCGTAAAGGGCTCCTACAAGGAGGTAGTATGGCAGAAACCAAAACACCGTCGCCAGCGGAACCGGATTATGTAGTTATAGAAAGCGGCAAGACCTCGCTTAAGGATCTTTACAAGAAAGAAGACTGGATGGCTGTCTGGATGGGGTTTTTGCTTCTCATCATCGGGCTGGTCATCTACCTGCCGCGACCGCCGGAGAAAGCGGCCGAAATCCCCAAGTACAATGCGACGATGAAGGAAGAGGCCGCCAAGGCGCCCTTCAAAACGATCGAGTGGTATAATGCGTCATCAGCCAAACGCGGAGTTCGGGCAACCAACCAGGATTTCGCCAAGACCATTCAGAACTTCCTGGCCGCGCCCAGTGACTGGGACACCAACCCGGTAGACGCCCTCTACCGCAGCGAGGAAACCGCCAAGGCCATGGGCGCGCCCTTTAAAGAGGCGGCGGACAAAGCCAAGGCCGCTGCCGAAGCCGCGCTGGCAAGCGCCAAGACCGCTCAGGCCGCCGCTGCAGCAGCAGGCTTCAAGGACCCAAATCTCAACGCCGCAGCCGAGAAGGAGATCAACGCCTGGCAGAAAGCTAAGGACGCCTTCTCCAAAGCCGACAGCAAGTTCAATGTCAAACCCTATAACCGAATACCCTATCTGATCGGGTTGTGCATCATCCTGGCCGTGTTCTTCGGCATCGGCAAGGCCATCATGGGCACCCCGTTCAGCCGGTTCGTCATCGCCTTCCCGGCGGTCTTCATTATTGCGATATTGGCCTACATGGCCGAAACCCAGGCCCTGATGAAATACTGGGGCTTCGGCTTTCCGCTGTGGGCCATCGCCTTCGGCCTCCTCATCAGCAACACGGTCGGCACCCCCAAATGGATGCAGCCCGCGGTCTGCACCGAATTCTACATCAAGACCGGGCTCGTTCTGCTCGGTGCCGAAATCCTTTTCAACAAGATTTTAGCCATCGGCAAACCGGGCATCTTTATCGCCTGGATTTGCACCCCGATCACCCTGATCCTGACCTACTGGTTCGGCCAGAAGATCGTCAAAATGCCTTCCAAGACCCTGAACATCACCATTTCGGCCGATATGTCGGTCTGCGGCGTCTCGGCGGCCATCGCCACCGCCGCGGCCTGCCGGGCCAAAAAAGAGGAGCTGACGCTGGCCATTGGGCTTTCCATGGTCTTCACGGCGATCTGCATGGTGGGCCAGCCGGCGTTCGCCAAGCTGGTAGGAATGCCGGAGATCCTGGCCGGAGCCTGGATGGGCAGCACCATCGATTCGACTGGCGCCGTGGCTGCGGCCGGCGCCTTTTTGGGTCAAAAGGCCCTCTACGTAGCGGCAACGATCAAGATGATCCAGAACGTGCTGATCGGTGTCGTGGCTTTCGGCGTGGCCGTGTACTGGTGCGCCAGAGTGGAATGCGCTCCGGGTCAAACCGTGAGCTGGTGGGAAATCTGGTACCGCTTCCCGAAGTTCGTTATCGGCTTCATCATCGCCTCGATCGTTTTTTCCATCATCGACCAGAGCGTGGGCAGCGATATGAGCACCGTGATGATCGACCACGGCGTTCTCCGGGGCTTCACACGCATTGCGCGTGAATGGTTCTTCGCCCTGGCGTTCACCTGCATCGGCCTCGAGACCGATTTCAGAGAGTTCGGCCATTACTTCAAGGGCGGCAAGCCCATTACTCTCTACGTCTTCGGGCAGACCTTTCAGCTCTGCTTCACCCTGCTGATCGGCTATATCATGTTCTACCTTATCTTCCCGGAGGTCACGGCCGGCATCTAATGCTGCAAGGATACTTTGAAGAAGGTCCAAGCCGCGTGGGGCAGGCTTTTCAGCCTGCCATGCCGGACTGGGCAGAAGGCAGGCTGGAAAGCCTGCCCCACAGATTAATGCCCCCTGCGGAAACCTCGTTATAGTAATAAGGGGGCGGCCCAAAAAAATAGATGGCCTTCTTTTACCATGAAGAACATGAAGTGATTTCTTCGTACTCTTTGTGTTTTTCGTGGTTCGCAAAAGGGCTGAAATGAGTGCCATTCGTTTTTGGACGGTTCCCAAGGGCATGACCACAAATTGCACCTTCGCTGACAGCACTGTCTGCGGGGCCTCAACCCCGCAGACAGGTTTTGGCCCCTGGCTGAAGCTGATCATCGGGTTCGTGATGATCTGGGCGCTGATCTTCGGGGTCGGGTCGCTGGCCCGCCATGTGCCCGGTGCCAGGCACATGGCGCAGGTGATCGACGAACGCGGCCTGAGGGCCACCGCCATTTACTACACGGACTTCGAGGAACCGGCCGAGGGATCGGAACGCATCCGCGACAGCCTCGACTACATGCCGGGCAGCGGGAAGTGACCGCCGCCCCATTCCGCGATCCACCCTAGGTCGACCATGAAGGACTTGGACAAAAAGAAGGAACTCATCCTGGCGCGGGAGCTGGCGTTTGCCAATGCCGTTGGTGCGGCCGTGTTCGAGAAGCCCCGGGTGAGTTTCTGGATGGTGCTGGTGCCGTTGCTGTTCCTCCACTTCATCCACCGATGCAGAAGTACAAGACCGGCCGGATGAAATTCGACGAAGACTTCATGGTCACCCGGCGGCGAGCGTTGGAGTTCGCGATCGCGGTCCTTGAATCGGACCACCGGACAGAGGTGAACCAGACGGTCCATCAATACGGACTCGCGGATGAACTCGAAAAGCCCTATGCCGCCTGGATGAACGTCCTGGTCGACCATTACCGGGACTTGCTGGCGGTCGAGGGTGACAACTATGAGACCCTTGTGCGCAACGCCTATCACACCCGCACCAACTACCTGCTGACCCTGAACCGACTGTACAGGGTGGAAGAAGCGTTCTACGCGGCGATCAAACCGAAGTTGGCCGCCGCCGAGGGCGCCGCCGACATCATCGCCGCCATTGAGAAGGAATCCCAGCGGCTGCGGCGGGACCTCGCCGAACAGGTTTTCGCTTGACAGGTTAGCCCTGCGGAAATGCCAGTGCGGTGTGTCGGCAACCATTGCCACCGCGGCGGCCTGCCTGGCCAAAAGAGGAAATTTGACGCGGGCCATGGGGTTGTCTATGATCTTCGCTGCACTTTCGACGAGCGCAATCTCAGAGTGACCGCCATCTACTGCACGGACCTCGAAGAGCCCGCTGAGGGGTCGGAACTCATCAAAAACAGTTTTGATTATCCGCCGCGCGATCACTCGTGCTCTTTTAGGAATTGACAATCGCTACCGCAGAATAAGGAGTTGGAGCTTTGGACCTGGGGTGGTTTGGGACGATTCATCTGAACTGGGAGTTTTTTTCCAGCCTTCTTAGCATCGTCATTATCGATCTGATTCTGGCCGGAGACAATGCTGTGATTATCGCCATGGCGGTGAGGTCGCTGCCCTCCGAGCAGCGAACCAAAGGGATTATTTTCGGAGCGGCGGCGGCGGTCTTACTCAGAGTCTTTGCTACGTTTTTCGTCTCGCAGTTGTTGCTGATCAACTTCATCAAGCTGGTTGGCGGTTTAGTGATTCTCTGGATAGCCGTAAAGCTTTTCATTGAGGGCGTGCCGGAGGAAGGGATCGAACGGGAAGCCACGACCATCGCCCAGGCCATCAAAATCATTGTGATTGCAGATATCACCATGTCCATTGACAATATGCTGGCGGTGGCCGGTGCTTCTCACGGCAACCTGTTCCTGCTGCTCTTCGGGCTGGGCTTGAGCATTCCCCTGGTGGTTTTCACGAGCAACCTCCTTTCGCTGCTCATGGATCGATACCCGATCATCATTTACGTGGGGGCCGCGGTCTTGGGAAGAGTCGGCGGCGAGATGATCATGACGGATCCGGTGGTGGTCGATTTCCTGGCTCCTTCAAAGATAGTGCAATACACGGTGGAAGCCGTCCTAGCCGTCGGCGTGATCATTGTTGGCAAACTCTGGATGAAGTGGATGATCAGTTCCGAGAGGGCAAAACGCCCGGCGAGCGAAGTGGGGCTTCCTCCTGATCCTGAACCGGATAAGAGTGCATGAGGGAAACATGGCCATTTTGACCGTATCGAGACAGTTTGGAAGCGGCGGCCGGGAGATCGGCCGAAGAGTCGCCGACGATTTGGGCTATGCTTACTTTGATCGCGAACGAATTCTGAATGATATCCGCGCGGCCGGCGAAAAATGGGAAGAATGGGGCAAGGGCTTGGATGAACATTGCCCCACGATCTGGGAAAAGTATGACTGGTCCTTCAGAGGTTTTGGCGCCCTGCTGCAGAGTGCGGTCCTGAATTATGCGGCGGATGACCGGGTGGTGATCATCGGCATGGGAGCGAACTTCCTCTTGAAAGGCATTCCCCACGTGCTCACGATTCATGTGGTTGGACCCCTGGAATTGCGGATCGAAAACGTGATGCAAAGGGATGCGGTGGACCGAAAAACCGCCCAATGGCTGCTCGAAAAGAAGGACGGGGAGCGGTCGTGCTTCATTCGTTCCCTGTACAGCAAGCATTGGGAGAACTTTGAAGAATATGACCTCATTCTCGATATGGGAATCCAGACCATCGAAGAGGCAACCGATCGGGTCAAGGCGATTCTCATGGAAAAAGATCGTTTCGGTAGCGAGGAAACCAGAAAACTGGTTCAGATGCGTGCTGCGGCCGCTAAGATCAAGGCAGGCCTTTGCGTGAATCCGTCCCTCCAGGCTACCACCCTCGATGTCGCCTATGATGGCGAGCATATCGTGCTCCGCGGCATTGTCCGCAGTCCCACCGAACGCAAGCGCATCGAGGATGCTGCGGCAAAGCTGGCGGTGGGCCTGCCTCTTAAAAGCGAGCTCCATTACCGCGTTTAGGGGAGATCCAGAGAGTAGGTAATTTCACTCTTACGAGGGATTTTCATTTGCAATTCTTTACGTTTTCAGTAGACTCGCGGAGGGAGTTTTCTCCTTGCCGTGTTTTTCTCTTCTCACGCTCAGCACTGCTGACATCTCCAACGTTGAGACACACTTCCTGTCACTGCCCTGCGCTCACTCCCTGCGACACATCATCGATCTTTCAGATTCAGAGTCAGCTCCAAACAGGGGCAATCATCTGCACGAAGCGTCTCGTTGCCGGCGTTTAGTAAGCATGCTGACCTCTTGCGTCATCATGCATTTTCCAGACTCCAATAGATCAGTCACAATAGGGGGAATGTTATGAGTCGGATCCTAATTGCACCAAGTCGTTATGTTCAAGGACAGGGAGCCATCAACGAAATCGGCTTGCACGCAGCGAGGCTTGGCACCAAGGCCTTGCTGACCGGAGGCAAGCGAGCCCTGGCCGCCTGTGCCGAGTCGATTCAAGCCAGCCTCAAGGAGAAAGACCTCGGCTGTTTCCAGGAACATTTCAACGGGGAATGCTCGGACAATGAAATCAATCGCCTGGTGGACATCGCCCGCAAGGAGGGCGCTGATTTCATCATTGCCGCCGGGGGCGGCAAGGTCATCGACACCGGCAAGGCGGTAGCCCACCTCATGAAAATCCCGGTGATTGTGGTCCCGACCATCGCCGCAACGGACGCTCCCTGCTCCGCTCTGTCGGTGGTTTACACCGATGCCGGCGTGTTTGCACGCTACCTGGTTTTGCCTCACAACCCGGACTGCGTGCTCGTCGACACCCGCATCATCGCCAACGCTCCTGTGGAAACCTTGGTTTCCGGTATGGGGGATGCTCTCGCCACCTTCTGGGAGGCGGACACCTGTGCCAAGAGCTGCAAGCCCAACGTGCTCACCGGAGGATTTCCTCCCACCCGTTCCGCGACAACGTTAGCCCGCCTTTGCTACGATACCTTGCTGGAATACGGCCTCCAGGCCAAATTGGCAGTGGAAAAGCAGTGTGTGACGCCGGCCGTCGAGGCTATTGTGGAGGCCAACACTCTGTTGAGCGGTTTGGGCTTCGAAAGCGGAGGCCTTGCCGGCGCCCACTCCGTGCATAATGGGTTTACCGTCCTGGAGAGTTCGCATCACAAACTTCACGGCCAAAAAGTGGCCTTCGGCACCCTCACCCAGTTGGTTATGGAAGGCCGCTCTTCCGATGAAATCTATGAGGTGTTGGATTTTTGCCTGACCGTGGGATTACCTGTTTGTTTGGATGATTTGGGCATCCACAATCCCTCGCGGGAAGAAATCCGCCAGGTGGCCGAAGCCACCACGGCCCCGGGCGAAACCATTCATGCCACCTGGTTTGACGTAACCGCGGACATGGTTGAGGCGGCAATCTGGACGGCGGACGCTTTGGCCAAAGACTACCAGGGCGGGGCTTAGGCATGGCGTTGCGGCAAACTGCCACGGGCAGCGCCGTACCTTGTAATACCTCATTGCATGCGGAGGGCACAGTTGCTGGAATGCTTTCCGCGAGACTGCCCGAGCTGCTGATAAGAACCCAAATTGAGCGATTGCATTGCATGGGGATGAGAGAATCCCCAATTCCTTGCGGGCGGGGATAAACCCCGCCGCTACTGAGCGGATTGGACAGCCTCTCGTGGGGGCGGGCTTTACGCCCACCCGGATCGGCTGCCGGATCCTTAAAATTGTTCAAATTTGGGAAGAAAGAAGTTGTTGCCTGAGACCAGGCTTAACGGGACGAATCGTGATTAGCGGCAGGAGACTGCCACGGTTCGCAGAATGTTATTTCAGCCGGATTGGGAGGATTGAAAATGGTGAAAGAAGCATTGGGATTGATCGAAACTAAAGGGCTGGTCGCCATGATCGAAGCATCGGATGCCATGGTAAAGGCCGCCAACGTCCAATTGGTCGGGTATGTCAAGATCGGCGCAGGCCTTGTCACCACGATGGTGAGGGGCGATGTGGGCGCGGTGAAGGCCGCCACGGACGCCGGTGCCGCCGCCGCCCAGAAGGTGGGCGAAGTGATCTCGGTCCATGTGATCCCCAGGCCACACCAGGATGTTGAAAAGATCTTGCCGCAACTCCAGGTTAACGAATAGCTCGATTTCGGGCCCTATCCATAACTGCACAAAGCCGGGAGGTACCATCCGATGCAAGAGGAACTGATCAACAGAGTCCTGCAAGAGGTAATGAAAAGAGTAGGTCCCGCTTCCGCCGGGAAAGCGAGCGCGAAACCATCCGAGGGAGGCAACCCCGGGCCGGCGCCTTCCCGTCCTGACCTGGTTCAGGTAACGGAGTTTGTTGGGGTGGGTTTGGGAGAGACGCAGGGGATTGTCATCGCCAATCTCGATCCCATCATTCACGACATCATGGGAATCCCCGATAAATTCCGTTCCATCGGGGTCATCGGCGGCCGGGTCGGGGCGGGTCCTCAGGTCATGGCGGCGGATGAGGCCGTGAAGGCGACCAACACGGAGATTCTTGCCGTGGAAATGCCCCGGGATACCAAGGGCGGGGCCGGCCACGGAAATTTAATCATCTTCGGTGCTGAGGACGTATCGGACGCCCGGCGCGCAGTCGAGGTGACGCTCGAAGCCCTGCCAAAATACTTTGGCGACGTCTATGCCAATGACCAGGGACATCTCGAGCTCCAGTACAGCGCGCGCGCCAGCCGCTGCTTGAACTACCTGTTCAAAACCCCTGAAGGAAAAGCCTTCGGCCTGATTCTTGGAGCGCCTGCCGTGATCGGCGTCTTGATGATTGATACCGCGGTCAAGGCGGCGGATGTCCAGGTGGTGGGATATGCTTCGCCGGCAAAGGGAACCAGCCTCACCAACGAGGTCATGATCTGGGTGACCGGTGATTCGGGCGCCGTTCGCCAGGCGGTGATTGCCGGCCGCGAAATAGGAATCAAGCTGCTTGGTGCATGGGGTCAGGAAGCTAAGCCCGTCACGCAACCATACATTTGATCGAGAAGGGACAGCCGATGAGTAAGAGACAAAAACGCTTCGAGGTGCTGGCCCAGCGTCCGGTGAACAAGGACGGCTTTATCAAGGAGTGGATTGAAGTGGGCCTGGTTGCCATGGACAGCCCCAATGATCCAGCACCTGGAATCAAGATCCAAAACGGTAAGGTGGTCGAACTTGACGGAAAACCCCGCGAAAAGTTCGACTTGATCGACTTATGGATTGCCGACCATTGCATCGACACTTCCGTGGCCGAGAAGGCCATGGCCATGGATTCCCTTCAGTTTGCGCGGATGCTTGTGGACATCAACGTGCCGCGCTCCGACATCGTGCGTTTGTCCGTCGGCATGACACCGGCCAAGATCCTGGATGTGCTGAAGAAGATGAACGTGGTCGAGCTGATGATGGCCATGCAGAAGCTGCGACCGCGACGCACCCCTTCCAATCAGGCCCACGTGACCAACCTGAAAGACCACCCCGCGCTCCTGGCGGCGGATGCCGCGGAAGCCGCGTATCGCGGCTTCAGTGAGGAAGAAACCACCGTCGGGGTGGGCCGCTACGCTCCCATGAACGCGCTTTCCATTCTGGTAGGGTCGCAAACGGGACGCCCCGGCGTCATTACCCAGTGCGCCGTCGAGGAAGCGCTCGAACTCAGCATGGGCATGCGCGGACTCACGTCCTATGCAGAAACCGTGTCCGTCTACGGTACCGAACAAGTGTTTGTGGATGGCGATGACACTCCCTGGTCAAAAGCTTATCTGGCTTCAGCCTACGCCTCGAGAGGCCTCAAGATGCGCTACACTTCAGGGACCGGGTCCGAGGTTCAAATGGGCTACGCTGAAGGTAAGTCCATGCTTTACCTGGAGGTTCGGTGTGTGATGATCGCCAAGGGAGCAGGAGTCCAGGGTGTGCAAAATGGTTCCATCAGTTGCATTGGTGTTCCTGGCGCCGTTCCCTCGGGCATTCGCGCGGTCCTTGCGGAAAATGTCGCCACCGTCCTGATGGACCTCGAAGTGGCATCGGGCAACGACCAGACCTTCACCCATTCGCCCATTCGCAATACGGCGCGGATGCTCATGCAATTTCTCCCGGGAACGGACCTGATTGTCTCGGGCTACAGCTCGGTGCCCAATTATGACAACATGTTTGCCGGGTCCACCCACGACTGCGACGATTATGATGACTGGCTGGTCCTGCAGCGCGACCTTCAGATTGATGGCGGTCTGCACCCGGTAACCGAAGCGGATGTCATCATGATCAGGAACAAGGGCGCTCGAGCCTTGCAGGCTGTTTTCAAAGAAGTGGGGCTCCCGCCGATAACCGATGAGGAAGTTGAAGCCGTCACCTATGCCCATGGCAGCAAGGATGTACCGGATCGCAATGTGCCCGAAGATCTGCGCGCCATAGAAGACTTCATGAAGCGCGGAGGCAACGGAGTCGATGTGGTCCGGGCGCTGGTCAAGCACGGATTCCGTGATGTGGCTGAAGCCGTGCTGGGCATCCTCAAGCAAAAGATTTCCGGCGATTATCTCCATACCTCAGCCATTCTGGAAGCCAATTTCGATGTCTTGAGCGCGGTTAACGACCTCAACGATTACCAGGGACCCGGCACCGGATATCGTCTCGAAGGTGAGCGGTGGGAGACCTTGAAGGACATCCCGCAAGCCATCAGCCCCGAGGACGTTTAGGTCTGAGTCAGGGAGGCAGAGACCAATGAATATTACGGAAGATATGGTCAAGGAGATTATCCTTGAAGTATTGCGGGAAATGGAGGCAGGGGAACGGCCTGCCACCTCGTTCAAGGGAGACGGAACCCCGCTGGTGTTCAAAGAAATGGGAGTCGCCCGGACCGGCGTCGACCGGAATGAGGTCGTTATTGCGGTGCCGCCCGCTTTTGGCACCGTGATGAATAAGACCATTATCGGCATTCCCCACCAGCAGGTGTTGCGGGAGATTGTCGCCGGGATCGAAGAACAAGGGCTTAAGGCGCGTATGGTCAAGGTCTATCGCACGGCGGACGTCGCTTTCATCTCTCACGAGGCCGCCAAGCTCAGTGGCTCGGGAATCGGGATCGGCATCCTCTCGCGAGGCACTTCGGTCATTCATCAGAAAGACCTCAAACCCCTCCAGAATTTGGAATTATTCTCACAGTCTCCGCTGCTGGATCTGGAAACCTTTCGCGCCATGGGGCGCAATGCCGCAAAATATGCCAAAGGGGAAAGCCCCCGCCCGGTGCCGGTGCGCAACGACCCCATGGCGCGGCCCCGTTACCAGGGTCTGGCGGCCTTGCTCCACAACAAGGAAACCCAGTACGTCAATCCGGACAAGCCAACCCAGGAAGTCGGAGTTCAACTCTAAGATGGGCTCTGATTTCACTTTGCTCAGGAATGGGCAGACCATTTGCTGGAGGAATAGTCGACGATGAGCGATGAACAATTATCAAGACTGATAGAGCGCATGGCCCAGACCAAAGGGGTTAACATTTCGCCCGAGCTTGTCAAGGAAGCGGTGAAGCGCGTCGTGGTCGCGTTGAGTGAGAGTTCCAAAGAGCCACGAGCCCCGGCAGGCAACGGCCTTGATCCCAAAAAGGATTATCCGTTGGCACAGAAACGACCGGACCTGGTGCAGACGGCGACCGGTTTGAGTCTTGAAGACATAACCCTGGAGAAGGTTACGAGCCGTAAGATCAATTTCGAAGACATGAAGATCCGCCCGGAGACCCTCGAGTATCAGGCCCAAATCGCTGATGCCTGCGGCCGGCCCCAGTTGGCCAGCAACATCCGCCGCGCGGCGGAACTGACGCGGATCTCCGATGAGCGTGTGCTCGAAATCTACGAGGCCTTGAGACCTTATCGATCCACCAAGAAGGAACTGCTTGATATTGCGAGTGAGCTGGAGTCACGCTACCAGGCCAACATCTGTGCCGCCTTGGTGCGGGAGGCGGCGGAGGTTTATGAAAAGCGCGGTCGGCTGCGCCGGGAATAGTGGTTAGTGGTCGGTGGTCAGTGGTTAGTGGCTGGTGGTTAGTGGTTGGTGGGTGGTTGGTGATCAGTGGCTTGTGGTTAGTGGTTGGTGATCAGTGGTCAGGACTAACTAAACGACCATAGAATCAAGCAGCCATAATCTCAACGCGTCATTCCGGTGAAAACCGGAATCCAGAAAATTACCTGGATACCGGCCTCCGCCGGTATGACAGGCCGAACTTGGGGCGAGTTCTGATGGAGCCGATCGTTATGGCCTACATTGCTGGGGTTGATGTTGGTAACAATACCACTGAGGTCGCCATAGCCGAGGTAAACCGAAAGGGAGAGGCCAACTTTCTTGCGAGTGCCATTGTGCGGACCGTGGGCATCAAAGGCACCATCCAAAACGCCTTGGGAGTAATTGCGGCGCTGGACACGGCCCTAAAACCTCTGCCGCTGCAGCGCAAAGATCTTTCCCTGATTCTTCTCAACGAGGCCACTCCGGTCATCGGCGATGTGGCCATGGAAACGATCACCGAAACCGTCATTACCGAATCAGCCATGATCGGGCACAACCCCGGTACTCCGGGGGGGCAGGGTTTGGGGGTGGGAACGACCATCGCCCTGGATCGTATGGCGTCGGCACCCCCCAGCCAAAAGTGGATACTCGTTGTGCCCGGGACGGTGGATTTTCGAGAAGCGGCCGCGCGCATCAATGAATTCGTGGCCGGAGGCAAAGAGATCGTTGGCGCAATTATCCGGAATGACGACGGCGTCCTCATTCATAATCGCTTGCTCCGTCCCATCCCCATTGTCGACGAAGTCGAATACATTGATCGCATCCCTTTGGGAATGCCTGCGGCAGTGGAGGTGGCGCCTCCGGGGAGAAGCCATCGAAAAGCTCTCCAATCCCTATGACATAGCCACCATTTTCCATCTGGATCCCGAAGAAACCCGCCGCATTGTCCCCATTGCCCGAGCGCTCATGGGCATCCGCAGCGCCGTCGTCATCAAGACCCCCAAGGGCGATATTCAGGAACGAAGGATTCCCGCGGGAAGGCTCGTCCTCCTCGGTAAGAACCAGAAGACCGAGGTGCAGGTCGAAGAGGGGGCCGAGGCCATCATGCATCGCGTGGAGGAAATCTCGCCGCTGGCGGAAATCCAGGCCGAACCGGGCACCAATGTTGGCGGCATGTTCGAGCAGGTGCGAAAGGTCATGGCTGAACTGACGGATCAGCCGGTCCAGCAGATCACCGTGCGCGACATCCTTGCGGTGGATACTTTTAAACCTCAGAGGGTATTGGGCGCTCTGGCCGGCGAATACGCTCTCGGAAATGCCGTGGGACTTGCCGCCATGGTGGAAACCCACAAACTCCCCATGCAGCGCCTGGCCCGCAAGGTCGAGGATGAGATCCAAGTCCGCTGCGCGGTTGGCGGGGTTGAAGCCGAAATGGCTATCCGGGGCGCCTTGACCACCCCAGGCACGAGACCGCCTCTTGCTATTCTGGACCTCGGCGGAGGTTCCACGGATGCGGCGTTGATCTCAGAGGATGGAATCATTCAAAGCATCCATCTCGCCGGCGCCGGCGAGATGGTCACCCTGCTTATCGATGCGGAATTGGGACTGGAAGACAAAGAGCTTGCGGAAAACATCAAACGCTATCCTTTGGGAAAGGTTGAGAGTCTCTTTCACCTGAGACATGAGGACGGTTCCGTCCAGTTTTTCGAAAAGGCGCTGGACCCCAAGTTTTTCGGGCGCTTGGCCATCCTCACCGACGCGGGACCCCAGCCACTCGAGACCAAAGCGACCATGGACAAGGTCGTCGCCGTTCGCCGGCAGGCCAAACGGAAGGTCTTTGTGAATAACGCCCTTCGGGCCCTGAAAAGAGTAGCGCCCGGCAGGGAATATCCGGTTGATCCATTTTGTGGTCCTGGTGGGTGGATCGGCGCTGGATTTCGAAATACCCGGGATGGTTTCGGATGCGCTCAGCGAATATGCCGTGGTCACGGGGAGAGCCAACATTCGAGGTGTGGAGGGCCCGCGGAACGCCGTTGCCACCGGCCTCATTCTTGCGCACCTGGAAAAAGAGAAGGGAACCGCATGAATCGGCATCCCGCCGTGTGGATTTTCAGGAGCCCATTTGTTGCAGAAGAAGCTTATCAACCAATCCTTTGGGGGCTCGAGGAAGAAGGCATTCCCTTCGAAGTTCGGGACACCTCGGATGGAGTGGTTCGGGATCTTGCCGGACAGGCCGCCAATGGCTCGCCACTGGATGTTGGCATAGCCATAGGGGCGGGCGGCGAAGTGGTGCTTCACCATCGCGATCTGCCGACGGAGGCTCCCTTGCTTTCTATTAAAGTCGAGCCTCTCAAGCCCGCCCCCTTGCGTCGCCTGGGGATGAATGCGGCACGCCTGGTCAAGAGGCAACCGCTGGCACTGGGTTATGAAGCGCCAGCTGCTGCGGACAGCCAACAGACGCTCAGGAATTTACCCAACAGCTTGGAAGACCTGATCATCGGGATTCTGGAGGAACTGCTCAATGATCCCAATTTCCATACTGCCGACAGGTCATGATATCGAACCAAGTACAGCGCCGCACAAAAGCGTGCCCAAGCTCGATGCGTACCTGCGTAGGTTGGGTTTCGTTCCGTTACGAAACACGCACACAATCGTGGAGCATCCGGGGAGCGAAACCCAACAAAGGCCGACCGAATGAAGCAGAATGTTGGGTTTCGTTCCTCGATCAATCCCGGCGTTGTGAACCGCAATCATGGTGAGGAACGAAACCCAACCTACGAGGCTACAAGTATTCGGACACTTTATTGTGCAGTGGTTTACTGAGTACACCTCCGCATAAATGAGTGTCCGAATGCCACTCGTCATTCCCGCGTGTTTCTGGCGGGAATCCAGGCTGGGCAAATTCTCTGGATTCCCGCTAAAAGCATGCGGGAATGACGACCGGGGTAATGGACACTGTATTCTGCGGTGCAGTACCTTAGGAGATCATCAGAATAAGGAAGAAGGATGAAAGGTCAGAGTCTAGGACTGATCGAAACGTGGGGATTTGTCCCGGCCGTCGTTGCCGCAGATGCCGCGAGCAAGGCCGCGATGGTCTCGCTGCTCGGCTTTGAGACGGCGAGGGGTGGTCTGGTCACAGTGAAGCTTTCCGGCGATGTGGGTGCGGTCAAGGCGGCGGTCGCAGCGGGTGCAGCAGCGGCGGAAAAGGTTGGGAAGGTGATCTCCACGCATGTGATTCCCAGGCCGGATCGGCAACTGCACCTTGATGCGCCTGGGCCTGAACGCCCTGATGAGAGCGCGGAGCGAGCGTGCCCTCGACTACAGCGTCGCCGATGGACGAAAGCCTGAAAGAGACTCCTGGAGCTGCATCGAAGGGAGAACCCGCCATGCTCCCTGCTCCGCCATCCTCAGGAAGCAAGGCGCCAAGGTCCAGGAAGCCCCCAAAGGGGAAGTCGGGAAGATCGGAAGGAAAGAAGACTTCCAAGACTTGAGCTCAAGCGGCGAATAGAATGTGGTGAAAGAAGGTATTTTGTTTTTGCGCAGCTCCTGCCAAATTCCACTGGGGGGATTTCAAGCGCTTAAGGGCGAGTGATCACTTTAGGCAGGGAAACCAAAGAGGAGAGCTTCATGGTTGAGCTCCGAGCTTACGTGTATTTGGATCGACTGCAACCTCAATTCGCCGCCTACCTCGGGGCGAACGCCCGGGGTTATCTGCCGGTGGTGGGTATGGCCTCAATTCTCGTGGAAATTGCGCCCGGCGTGCTCATCAACCAGCTCACGGATGCGGCCCTCAAAGCCGCCAACGTACGCCCGGGACTGATGGTGGTGGAACGTCATTTCGGCGTGCTCGAATTTCATTCCAAGGCGCAAGCCGAGGTGCAGCATGCCGGCCACGCGGTGCTGACATCCCTCGGGATGAAGCCCGAGGACCGCGTCAAACCGCAGATCCTGAGCTCTCAAATCATCCATAAAGTCAACGACTATCATGCCCAGATGGTCAATGTCTCGCGCCTGTGCTCCATGCTCCTGCCGGGCCAGGACCTCTATATCCTCGAGGTCCAACCTGCCGGGTACATCACCCTTGCCGCCAACGAAGCGGAGAAGAACGCCCCGATCACCCTGGTTGACTGTCGCTCGTTTGGCGCCGTGGGCCGCCTGTACATCAGCGGAAAGGAATCGGATGTAGCGCGGGCCGCGAAAGCGGCGGAAACCTCGCTCCTCAGTCTCTCGGGAAAAGAACTCTGATTGAGGCACATCTGGAGATATTTTGAAGATCAAAGATTCAGCAAATCAACTCTTTTAGCCTTTGCATCTTCCCTGGCACTTAACGGGAGCGGCACGCGCCGGGATCCGCTGTTTGCCGGTGTGGACCTGGGGACGGCCTACACGGTTACGGCGGTTGTGGACGCTGCCGGCAAACCCGTTGCCGGAGCGCTCACCCGGAGCCGATCCAGCATAAGAGACGGGTTGGTCCTGGATTACCTCGGCGCCATCACCATCGTTCGCCAACAAGTAAGACTGCTCCATGAAGCGGGGTTCCCCATCAGACTCGCAGCGGCAGCCTATCCTCCCGGCACCACCGGACGCAACGCCCAGACTTTCGCGAACGTTCTGGAGGCCGCTGGTCTCGAAGCAGCCGGACTCATTGATGAGCCGACGGCGGCTTCCCTGGTCTTGGAGATCACGGATGGCGCGGTCGTGGATATCGGCGGCGGCACCACCGGTATTTCCGTGATCCGGGATGGAGAAGTGGTTTACACCGCTGATGAAGCCACCGGCGGGATCCATGTCGACCTGGTGATCGCCGGACATCACAAAATCAGTACCGATGAGGCGGAGAAAATAAAGACCGATCCGAAACAGCAGGCCACCATCTTTCCCATGATCACTCCCGTGTTTCAAAAGATGGCAAGCATCATCAGCCATCATCTGCGGCAACACCCCGTGGCATCGCTTTATCTGGTGGGTGGTACGAGCTGTTTCCCGGGCATCGAACAGATCATTGAAGCGGAAACCGGCCTGCCGGTGGAACGACCGGTTAATCCGCTGTTGGTCACGCCCCTCGGGATCGCCCTGAGTTGCCTGAAGACGGCAAGGGAAAAGGCGCATGATATGCGGAAAACCCTATGATCATGGAAGAGCGTCTCCAGGAAATTGTCGCAAAAGTCATTGAAAGGGTGGCTCGGCGTCTCGGAGCAACCGGCGACAAGGGCGAGCTGATTGTGGCCTTTACTGCCGCAACCGTGGAGTTTCGCGAAGCGGCCATCCAGGTCTTCGGGCTCATCCTGGATGGATTTCAGGTCCGGTTGGCTTTTACCCAGGCTGCGGAACACCTCGTCTCCTCGGCAATCAAGCAGCAGCTCGATGGTTTACCCCATGTCAGCCTGGTTGAGTCCACGACGTGGCTCACCGCCTTGAGGAACGCCCGCGCCGTGGTGGTGCCCCTGCTGAGCCTTAACACCCTTTCCAAGCTGTCTCTCTTGCTTGCCGACAACACCGTTACCAACCTCATCCTGCATGCTCTGCTCATGGGAAAACCCGTCGTCATGGCCACCAATGGCGCCGATCTTCGAGCCAAGGGACGGGAAGAGCTCGGGTTCCATAAAGGAAATGCTGCCTTGATGCGGGCCGTTATTCAGCGTCTGCGAACGGTGGAGCAATATGGCTGCGTCTTGACCGGCGTACGCGAACTAAGAGAGACAGTGCAATCCGTGCTGCTTGGTGAAAACATCCCGGAGCTGAGGCAACGGGGTCTCACGGGCACGCTCGCGGCCTCAAGGCCTGGCAGTTCCAGGCGCTTTGTGACTGCCGCCGAAGTTTTGCACGCCCAGCGCCTGGGGACGAACCTGGACGTGGATCTTGCGTCCCGAATGACACCCCTGGCCCAGGACCTGGCCAGGCGGTACGGGCTTATGGTCAGGACTGATAAGAACCGGTCAGAATAAAAGCCTGCCGGAAAATCCGGCAGGTTCAACCCAGGAAGGCATTTGTTATGCTGATTGCAAAAGTGATTGGGACTCTCGTCGCCACCCGCAAGCACGAACGCCTGGTGGGGAGCAAGATCCAAATTGTTCAGCCTCTGGATCACCAAGGGCTGGTCCCGAAGGGTGATCCTTTTGTTGCCGTCGATGCCGTTGGCGCCGGAGTCGGCGAACGGGTCATCCTGGTGACGGGAAGCGGCGCCCGGAAAGCAGTGGACGACAATGACTGCCCGGTGGACGCTACGATTGTCGGGATCATTGACCATATCGATGTCGAAGAGCTCGATTGAGGTAAAGCGGGTTACTGATGGCTGATGGTTCGTGGAAGATTTATACTCGTTTCGGCGATCGGGGACAGACTAAGCTCCTGAGCGGCGAGACGGTCGCGAAGGATGACCTCCGCGTCAACACATACGGGGCTGTGGATGAGCTCCAATCCCATCTCGGCATGGCCCGAAGTCTGCTCCGGGAAGAGCATCTATCGACCATCCTGCATGCTCTGCAGCGAGATCTCTTTGTGGCTGGCGCCGAACTGGCGTCAACGTCGGAACGGCTGTCTCAACTGAACAATCGCCTCACCACAAAGGATGTGGACAGACTGGAAGCCTGGATCGATCAGATGGCTGACCAGTATGGGATGCCGGCCGGTTTTGTCATTCCCGGCGCATCCCTTGAGAGCGGCGCGCTCCACCTGGCTCGCTCCGTGTGCCGCCGGGTCGAGCGTTTGATCATCAGTCTCAACCGCACCACTGGGGCATACGAACAACTGATCGTGTATTTCAATCGTTTGAGCGACCTGCTCTTCGTCCTGGCGTGGTCAACAACGGTCATGGCTGCCGTGGAACGAGTCTGCGGCGAGCTCATGGCCGCTGCCAATCCACCCGCCAAGGGAAGGACCTGATCCATGAAGATTCCCTTCCCCTTATCCCGCATTTTGGGCGCGGTTGCCGAAAGCGCCGCCGCAGAGATGGAACTGGCTATGGCCATAGCCATTGTGGACCACGAAGGTCTGCTGCAGTACTTTGCAAGGATGGAAGGCACCCTGCCCGCAAGCACGGAGATCGCCATTGCCAAGGCTTATACTGCCGCAGCCCTGCGGATGTCGACCCGTGAACTGGGACAAATGGCGCTTCCGGGAAACCCGCTCTACGGCATTCAACATACTCATCCCGGAAAGATCGTCCTCTTTGGTGGCGGCTTCCCCTTGAGGGTGCGAGAGCAAGTGGCGGGCGGGATTGGAGTCAGTGGCGGCAGTGTCGAAGAAGATGAAGCCGTGGCTCAACCCGTGCTGGACGCCCTGGCGGAAATGGAAAGGCTGGCCGCATGGATCAAGCCCCTGCTTCGAGCAAAACCGAAGGGGCTTTATTGGATGTCTCATCTTGAAAGAAGGTTGGAACAGGCCTTACTCAGAGAGGGTTGTGTCATTCTTCATGAATTCACGGCCATTCTTTCCGGAGCTATTATCATCGCTTCCGCCGAAGACTAGCCTGCGTCCATCCGGAAACCCATTGCTCGAATGTGACGAGCGTAGGGGCGGACTTTATGTCCGCCCGCAATTGGTAATGATTTCAGCATAGTTCGGGAGGGGATAAACCCCTCCCCTACAGTCCAAATTCAGATATCCGGAATTTCCGGATGGAAACTGGCTGGCGTCCCTCAACAGCTCGCCCTGGGAATCATGTATTAACGGCGCTTCGGGAAGAAACGAAAGCGCCTTACAGATACAGGCCAAAGCGGTCAACGCCAAAGCGTTAAGTGGCTCAAGAATCGTGTAAAGGGAGGCATGGCAGTGGAAACCAACCATGAGCTCATTGCAACTGTGGTCAAAAAAGTATTGTCGGAAATGATCGCAGACAAGATGGTTCGGGATCAAGGTCCCACAGGTATTTTCGAGACCGTGGATGAAGCGGTGGAAAATGCCGCAGCAGCGCAAAAGAGGCTCCTGGAGCTGCCTTTGAGCCATCGTGACAAAATCATAGCGGCCATCCGTCAGGCCGCTTTAGATAACAATGAGAAGATTTCTGCCCTGGCGGTGAAAGAATCCGGGCTTGGCCGTTATGAGGACAAGCTGCGGGAAAACATCCTCTGCGCCACCAAGACCCCGGGTACGGAGGACATCGAGCCGCGCGCATACAGCGGCGACGATGGCCTCACCCTGGTTGAATACGCTCCCCGTGGCGTCATCGGTTCGTTAACGCCGATAACCAATCCCACGGGTACGGTAATCAACAACACCATCAGCATGGTGGCAGCCGGGAACTCCGTAGTCTTTAACCCTCACCCCAGTGCCCGCGAAACCAGCACTCTTACCTTCGCCTCCTTCACGAAGCCATTGTTCGGGCAGGAGGACCGCCGGGTTTGATTTCCTGCATTTCCCAGCCCGACCTGAACACCGCCAAGGAACTCATCGAACATCCCAAAATCAATATGCTGGTCGCTACAGGTGGCCGGCCGGTGGTCAATGTTGTCCTTCGTTCAGGCAAGAAAGCCATTGGGGCCGGCGCCGGCAATCCTCCGGCACTCGTGGATGATACGGCCAACATCCGACGAGCAGCGACTTCCATCGTTAATGGCGCAAGCATCAACAACAACATCTTTTGCACCTGTGAAAAGGAGGTGATCGTTGTCAGTTCCGTTGCCGATGCCCTGATCAGCTTTATGCTCGAGACGGGCAAGGTCTATCCGCTGACACCTTCTCAGGCTGACGAAGTCACCAGGCTGGTGGTGACGCCCGAGGGGAAAATCAACACGGCGTATATTGGCAAGAACGTGCAAGTGATTCTCAAGGATATCGGGATCGAGGTGGGAGAAGAGTGCCGCTTGGCCATTTTTGAAGCGGAAAGAGACCACCCCCTCGTATGGTTGGAACAGATGATGCCTGTCATGCCCATCGTGCACGTGAGAGACGTGAGTGACGGCATCGAATTTGGGGTGAAAGTGGAACAGGGGAATCGGCATACGGCCATCATGCACTCCAATCATGTTGAGTATATGACCGCGTTCGCGCGAGCCGTGCAGACCACAATCTTCGTGAAGAACGGACCTTCCTACGCGGGAATTGGTATGGGAGGCGAGGGCCACACTTCATTCACCATTGCCGGCCCGACGGGCGAAGGATTGACTTCGGCCAGGACCTTCACTCGCGTCCGGCGCTGCACCCTGGTCGACGCCTTTCGCATTATCTAGCTGCAAGGGAGAGGAGATACCAAGACCCTACGTGGAACTCGGCGCTCCATGGGCAATTCGAATTTGACTCCAGCGCAGGGTTTTTTGGAGGAATGATATGGAAATGTCTCTCGATCTGGCCCTGGACCTAATTGCCACGGCGCGTGCCAAGGCAAATGCAATCGGGGTCCCAATGGTGATTGCCGTGGTGGATGCCGGCGGCAATCTGGTGGCTCAACACCGCATGGACGATGCCCTCCTGGTGAGCATCGATATCTCGCTAACAAGGCCTACACCGTGGTAGCTTTGAAATTACCAACCCATGAACTGGCGCCTTTAGCTCAGCCGGGAGCACCTCTCTTTGGGATCAGTCATGCCGACGGGGGCCGGGTTGTTATCTTTGGCGGCGGGTTTCCCTTAAAACACGGCCCCAGGATCATCGGCGGGATTGGGGTCAGTGGGGGCTCGGTCGAGGAAGACATGCTCTGCGCCACAGCCGCCACCGAGGTGTTCGAGAAGCTGAGCAGTGCATAGTCGCCGGTCGGATAAATCTCTTCGACCTGAACTCCCGATGTTGTACGGCAGACAGCCATCTCATTCCTTCAGCGGTTCGCCAAGATCGATGCGGACGGACAACGAATCCGGGGCACGACAGACCACGGTATAGTCGCCGCTCTGCCTGCCCGCGTCGATGAAGGCCTGGATCTCCTTCCGGATCTCTTTCCGTTTCTTGTACTTGAATTCCGGAACCGGGTAGGTGAGGTAGACCGTGAAATGTCCCGCCCCCTTGCGGGCAGCGGCGAGCCATTCAAGCGTATCCTTGTCCGGATTGTCGAACTTGTCGCCGTTGCTGGAAATGACATAGTGATCAGCGGTGACAGTCTCGAAGAAGGCCGGCTCGAGATTGCGGTCGCTGCCGTGGTGTGGCAGTTTCAAAAGGTCTACATGACATCTGCCGTGCTCGATCAGCCCTGCGGCCTCCAGCCCCTCGATGATGTGATCGCCACGCGCATCGCCGGTAAGCAGCATACGGCGGGATTTCCCGTCATGGCCGAGCATCTCCGCAAGAATAATGAGGCTCGACAAGTTGAAGACCGATTCGTCGGCGTACTCCGCCGCGCGCGCGGCGTCAACGGCAACCCCCATCTGCTTGATCTCCTTGTCCCACTGCGCAAGCAGCTTCTCCACGTTCGTCTCGCGCGGCCCCAGCGGTGTGAGGGACAGACCGTCGGTGATGGGAACGATCTTCAAGCCCTCCTTCGGCAGGCGCACCAGTTTGCCCCCAAATTCCTTATTGACATCCCAGCCCAGGCGTTTCGCCGCGTTGCGCAGGTCGCGCCCCTGCCCGACACTCGCCATGACGAGGGCGGCATGGGCGTTCTTCAACGGCGCGTTCGTCGGCATTCGTGCCCTTGGTCAGGACGTTTTTGACAAACGGTTCCAGCGAAGCAGCCAACTCCTGCCCCTTGTTGCCGAGGATGTCGTCGAAGCTGTTATGCCAGAGGGACTCGATCTGATAAGGCTTTTTGCCGGTCATGTCGGCAAGCTCATTCGCCATCGCGAGGACGCCGTTCACGTGATCATCATCGATATGACTCACCATGAGCAGGCGGATGGGCAGCTGACCGTCGCTGAGGCGCCTCTTGTTCTGCATGAGTTGGTTCAGGCGGGGTTTGAGGACGCTGTTATAGACCCCGCGCGGCCCCCCATCGATGACGGCGAGGCGGGGGGCTTTCGGGTCCCCGAAGTGCAGCAGCAGCGCGTCACCGTAGGCGGCTCTCAGAGCTTCGAGCGTAAAGATCACGGCTGGGTCCTCCCTTTTGCTTGATGACGGCCGGATGCAGAGGGTCAGACGCCGTCCAAAAATAACTTGCTCTCATTTCGATCCATTTTCAAACCACGGAACGCACTGAAAAATCAGTTCTGGTATTTTGTGTCTCTGATTATGTTTGTTCCGTGTGTTCCGTGTATTCCGTGGTGAGAGATGATCTCTTATTTTTGGACAATCCCTTACACCGATTGGAGCGCACGGAGAATATCGAGCATGCCGGCCCCCTGGAAATAGCGCTCACGGCCCAAATCGGTTGCGGAGCGGCAGAGGATCTCCTTGATCCGCTTGGGCTGCCCCGCAAGTTCGCGATGACGGGCGATGAGGAGGGCGGCGGCACCGCTGACGTGGGGTGCGGCCATGCTGGTCCCATCCTTGCGCTTGAGCTCGCGGTAGGGAACCGGGGCTTCGATCTTCTCGCCGGGGGCCACGAGGTCAGGTTTGGCGCGTCCGTCGCCGGTCGGACCGCGGCTCGAAAAGTACGACACGCCGTAGGTGTGAGGCTGGTCACGATGGGTCGAACCGACGGTAATGACGCCATCGGCGTTACCGGGGTCGGTAATGCTGATGCTCCGATATCCCTCCGTCAAGCCCCTTGGCGGTCATGTACTGAAGGTAGCCGTCATTGCCGGCCGCCGCCACCACAACGATCCCCGCTCCCACCAACCGCTCGCACTCCTCGCACACCGGCGTGCGCCCACAGGCGTAATTGGCGACGTCATGCGGGATGGAGAGGCTGAGGTTGACGCCGTGCACGACCATGTAGTCCTTATGGGCGTTGAGGCTCCGGACAAACTGGAGCGCCGCCATCACGTTGAACTCGTCGCCCTCGCCGTTGTCGTCGAGCACGCGCAGGTCGTAGAGATTGATGTCCGGACAGAGGCCGCGCACGTTATCGGGAGCGGGAAACATTTCGTCCACGTCCGTCTTGCGCCAATCCGCCCCCAGAATTCCGGCAACATGGGTGCCATGCTCATGGTTGGGCGCATTCGTAGTCACGGTCATGCGGGATGCGGATCAGTTCTTCGAGGAGCGACCAGTCGATCTCCCGCCCGCTCTGGAGGCTGTTGCGCAGCTGTGAGCTGAGGCTGGACTTTTTGTTTTGCCGTAATCGTCTCTCGATGGTCTCGAGCCGCGTCCGCACATCTTCAGGCACCCCCGTATCGTCCTCACCATCGGCAGCAAGGAGATAGCGAATGATGGTGAAGTCATAGGTGGCGACGATGCGGGTGCGCTCCGACCAGTCGGTCTTGCGCAAGATGTTCCGATGCTCCTCGCGCCACTGTTTATGGCGCTCATCGGACTGAGCATCATGGGGGTCGCCGGTCTCCTCCGCAATCTTCTGGGGGAGCGGGACCGGCAGCTCGCGGGCTTGCGCACGGTTGGTGTAACGCTTGCGGAAGGCCGGATGACGGGCATCTATGCCACTGTCGATGACGGCCCAGCACAAATCGCGACAGGACAGGTCGAAGACGCGGCAGGCGGCGTCCGCTTTGACGGCCACGGTGGAGCGCCAGATGGTCGTCCCGGCTTTGCGGTTGAGGCTGACGGCATAGATGGAAGCATGTTCGTCTCCCGTAGGGACAAGGTCTTCGAGCAGGTCGGCGACTTTTTTCACGATACGCCGGTAGTAGGTCAATCGGCGGTCGCGCAATTCCTCCGGTTCTCCAACACGCGCGGGCCGTTCGAGCAGATCACTCGGCCACACCGTCACGGGAACGTCAGGGAGCGGCTGGGGCGCAGCCGCCTTCGCCGGCGCCTCTTCGCTTGCATCCATCGCGAGGCCGATGGTCCCAATGACCCGCACCATCCAGACGACATCGAGCGAAAGCCAGCTATATTCCCGCCGGCGCGCGCTCCGCTTATGGATCCGCTGCGGGTAAGCGAGGATTTCCGCGAGGATCTGTACCTCTTGGGACGCAGGGTCGGAGAGGGCCTTCAGCCGATGGTCGAGACCGTACCGGGTTACCCGATTCGTCCACCACTTGGAAAGCGGAAGCAGGACGCGCACGACCTCATCAAACGTCAGCCAGGCGGCAACGGTCGACTGATTGTAGGCGACGCGGGCTGCGGGGCGAGTCTCGGCGGGATGCAGTCGCTGCCAGACGCGTGTCGTCGCCTCGCTTTCCAGCCGCTCGCGCAGCTCGCGGCTCAGGCGACCCGCACTCATCCGGGTTGCCGCCGCTTCCAGGTAGGGCGTAATGAGCAGGTCGTGCCGTTCAACAGGGTTTTCGGCGCACTTTATCCAGACGTCGGGCAGGATTGGCGAGTCCTGGGTGAAACGGCCCGCGAACTCATGGCCATAAAGCAACTTTTCCGTTAATTCACGTTTGAGCATCGGGCGCTCCTCTCCTCAGCGACTATCTCAAAATTCCTTGCATCTCCTCCTCACAAACCTTGCCGGACAGCGACCTATTATACCCCAAGCATCTTATGACACGTTCGGCACGGCTCCGGGGGTAGCGGCAGCATGATCTCCCCGGGTTTCCGCGCAGGTTTCTGGTCCCCGATAAGAGGGGGATATTTTTCGTCGAAGCGCTTTTGGCGCTGCGCAAAGCTATTGCGAAATGCCATGTATGGTTCGCGGTTCCAGATGCTCTCCAACGGCTCTTCGAAAATATTCCCGAAACTCAGCGTGGAACCGGGCTGCTCATTGCCGCAATACCAGGTCTTCAAGAGCGAAGGAACGGGAGGATAGAGGTATACACAAGGGGAGATGTTCCCATCCACCGATATATAGAGGTTCCGCAGCGGGTCTTCGGCACACACCCCGACCTCGGCAGGAGACAGGGACGCCATACGGAGCCGGATCTTGAGGGCGCGGGCTTTCATGGCCGCCTCTTTCAAAGGAGCGGGCTGGTCACCTCCGTCGCAGGTGAATAGCCTTTGCTGCTCCTGCCAGGCATTGGTCACCTGGATCAGGTTGACCAGCACGATATGGTCAATGCCGACCCCCTTTGCGAGGTCCACGATGAGAGGAACCTCGTCAAGATTGTCCTTGATCATCAGAAAAACGATGTGCAGCTTCGGCTTGGTAAGCTTGTCTCTGGCTTTGAGCTCCTGGAAGATTTGGATCGCTTGCAGCACACTGTTAAGGTTGGAATTCGCCCGGATCACGTTGTGGGTTTCCGGCGTGGTACCGGAGAGAGAAAAACCGATGAAGTCAAGTCCGGCATGAATGAGCTCGGCCACCCGGTCGCCATCGAGCCCCCAGCCGCTGGTCACAAAGCCGGCCCGGCATTGAGCCTCCTTGACCATCCTGACAACCTTGGTCAAGTCCCGGTAGACCAGCGGCTCTCCCCATCCTTCAAGCACGGCGGTCTCCACATCCTTCAGGTACGGGACCAGTTTCGCTAAAATCATCGATAGCCATGTCCGCAGTATGCCACTGTGCCGCTCCTTCGCGAATGCACATCTTGCAGCGCAGCGGGCAGCGGGTGGTGAGCTCAATCTGCCAGGCAGAAAACCGCCTGTTTTTGCGCCCTGGAAATAATCTCTGAAAAAACCCTCGCATCGCAACTAGCTCCCATGACCCCTGGGGTCACCATAAAATCGAGAACACCAGAGGCAGCAAAACGGACCCCGGCGACAACGCATAACCGAACGTGGTTACTCTGAATTATGACTCCTGAGTCCGCGCTCCCCAGTTGAATTTCTCTTTGAATTGCAGGCAAAAATCGGATAGGCTCCCCGATCTCAGCTCTTCCATCAATGAAATTGAAGATCAGGATTTTAGACCATACAGATTCCGAAGCCTTTTTGCCATTTTAAGCGTCGTATTTCTAGCACGCTTTTCGCGTTTTTTCTCTCCAAAAGGCAGACAAGGCTTCAGCTCGGAGCTTCAAGAGGAGGTTTTGTGGGATGAAAGTGATGGCGCCGTCCAGGGTAACGAGAACTTATGTCCAAAAGATCCAGGCACCTCCAGAGGAGGTATTCCCGCTGCTCTGCCCGGTGCGGGAGACCGAATGGGTGAAGGGATGGGATCCCATCGTCGTTTATTCCCAATCCGGTCTCGCAGAACCGGACTGCATCTTTCTAACCGGCAACACTGAACCGGAGTCCGCCTGGATCATCACCAAGCGAGACCCCACCGAATTCGAGATGGAAATCATCAAGCTCACCCCCTGGACCACCGTGGCCAAGCTCAACATCTCTCTCCAGCAAAACGAAGCAGGCGGGACTGATGCCACCGTCACCTACACCTATACCGCGCTGAGTGAAGCAGGGGAGGATTTCGTAAATCGCTATACGGAAGAATACTACATCGAATTCATGCGCTACTGGGAAGATGCAATCGGAGATTACCTGTTGTCAAGAGTGGCTGGTGATTAGTGGCTAGTGATCAGCGGCTAGTACACACGGGCGCAAGTCTAAACCCGGTTCTTCCCCCTCGATATGGATAGGCGCTCATTTAGCTGAATCTCGAATATCGAACAAGGAACCGCAGAATGTCGAAGGATTGCAGGGAATCCAGCTTTGAAGATTTGTGGCGGGCATTAAGACAGGACAGCAAAACCAAAAAACTTCATCATTCGACATTCCTTGTTCGAGATTCGATGTTCACTTCTTCATGTGAAACGCGGTTGGAGGTGGCCGGGGATGGATGCCGGCTTCTGACGTTCTTTTTCCTGGTTCGGGGGGTGAGAGACCCGGATTGACGTCCGGCCTAAAAAAGAAGTCCCGCTCTGCCGGAGGGGGATAGCAGAACGGGACTTGGAGGGGTTAGGAGAAGGCGACATTCAGTCAGCCTCGGACTTCATCGTAATCATGCCGAAAGAAAAATCAAGCCCTCCCCAATGAATCCACCAAGCCGCATTTGACAGCCCGCAACTCAGGGTCCGTCTTATCTGTCGTATCCGTCATACCCGTCCTATTCTATACCTTAACCCGGTAAACCCAGCCGAACTTGTCTTCTTTCTCGCCGTACTGAATTCCCACAATCTCCTCGTAGAATTTGTGCGACCATTCGCCAACCCCGCCATCCTGCACCTGGAAGGATTCGCCCTGAAAGGAGAGTTCGCCCACGGGAGAAACAACGGCCGCCGTGCCCGTCCCAAAGATCTCCTTCATGGCACCGGACTTCACCGCATCGATCACCTCATGGATATCGATCTGGCGTTCCTGCACGGAAATGCCCCAATGTTGCGCCAGTTGAATGACCGAGTCCCGAGTAACACCGGGAAGGATCGACCCGGAAAGAGCCGGGGTTACCAACTCATCCCGGATTCTAAAGAAGATGTTCATGGTCCCCACTTCTTCGACGAAGCGTCTTTCGACGGCATCGAGCCACAGCACCTGGGTAAAGCCCTGGCTTTTCGCATACTCGGCGGCAAACAGGCTGGAGGCGTAATTGGCCATGGTCTTGGCTTCTCCGACCCCGCCTCGCACGGCACGCACGAACTGATCCGAAACCCAGATCTTGACCGGATTGAATCCTTCGGCATAATAAGCAGCCACCGGCCCGGTGATCACATAGTAGAGATATTCGCTTGCCGGGCGCACACCCAGGTGGGCCTCACTCGCGATCATGGTGGGCCGCACATAAAGCGACGAGCCCACGCTGCGCGGGACCCAATCCTGGTCGATGCTCAGGAGGCTTCCAACAAGCTCGAACTGATCGGCGATTTCGATTTCCGGCATGCACATCCGTCGCGCGGAACGATTGAACCGCTCCCAGTTCTTTTCGGGCCGGAACAGCCGGATGGTCCCATCATGCCACCGGTAGGCCTTCAAACCCTCGAAGATGCCCTGTCCATAATGAAGCACCATGGCTGCAGGGTTGAGCGCAAGATTACGGTAAGGCTCGATGCGGGGATCCTGCCAACCCTGACCCGCGCGCCAATCCATCATAAACATGTGATCGCTGAAAATCCTTCCGAAGACCAGCTTCGTTTCGTCTGCCGGCTTGGGTTGCCGTTTGGCAGGATCAACGGGTTGAATTTTGATTTCCATCTAAACGCCTCCCTCGAATTAAGATCATTGCCATTTCAGCCCGAACACGAACTGTTTGCACGAGACAGTCACGAACTCTCTCACCTACTGCAGAGTAAAGTGGGGGGAACGCAGGAAGCGGCTGATCTGTTTGCTGTAATGCTGCACCAAAAGCCTGTTGCCGGCATCCGTGTAGAATTCCTGGTCCCTTTCCTTGCCCTTTTCATCCTCGGTTCGTTTTTCAATCACACTCTTCTCAAGGTAATACTTGAGGGCGTTGAGAAAAATGATATTAGAAATCGCCTCGGGACGTTCGATCAACTCCAGTTTCAGAGCTTTCTGCCCAAGATGCGAGACCTTCTTCACAAAGTCCTTTTCGCTATACGATTTCCTCTGAAGATAGCGGAAGGCCCTCAACACCAGCCAGTAACCTTCAAAATAATTCTGCAGCAACCCCTGAAAGGCATGGGCAGCCCTCAGGCCCTTATGAGCAAGAATGTAAGGTTGGTCGCCCGCACTCTGCCGATGCAGCCAATCGAGCTGTTCAAATGACTCGAGCACCTTATCAACCAGTCTTCGTTGTCTATTTCATTGTCGTAAACGAACTCGAACTTGAAGAAGTCTTTGATAAAAGCCACATCCTCCAATAATTGCGCCCGACTGAAGCGAAATGTCTGCTGCGCAAGGATGGAAGTGGAAACAAAGGCCGCTGAAAGGAGGAAATGAATGAGGTTGTTCTTGTAGTATTCCAGGGCCAGGCGTTTGCTGTCCTCAACGGTGAACACTTCCTCTTCCAGGTCGTCGTCCTCATCCTTAAGCTTCCCGACCAGCTTGCTGCGTTCGAAGTCGCGCAAGGTGTCTTCAATGAGCGTGTCGAAATTCCGCAAGGTCTTGGAGAGCTGCGCTCCACTGCTTACCAGATACTCATAAAAGATCTCACAGATCTCTTGAAATTCGGCCTTGGACACACCCCGACGGGACGATGCCAGGAGGGCGGAAGCCGCCAGGGCGTGGGGCGTCACCAGGGAAGCCTGATTGATGCTGTTAATGATCCGGTAGGCAAAATCCCGGTACAACACATGCCGATCCTTGGGGCACAGCTTCGAGAAATCACCCCCAAAGCGCTGCAGGTATTGCTGGAGTGATAACGGTTCGGCAAACTGCACGTAGACGCGGCCGTAACGCTTCTTCAGGAAGCGGCGGGCGCTCACCAGCTGACCAATGTTTTCCTTGGCCTTCGACCCGCCGGAGAGCTCCGTCAGATAGGACTCCTCTTCGGGGATCCGATCGTAGCAGATAGAGGTCGGCACAAAGACCAGGTCATCACAAAAACCTTCTTCGACGGATTGAATCAAGATCGCCAGCAGGCCCAGTTTCGGCAGCACCATTTTGCCGGTGCGGCTGCGTCCCCCCTCGATGAAAAATTCGATGTTGTGGCCAAGCTGCACCATGGTCTTTACATATAGGGAAAACACCTCGGCATAGAATTTCATTCCCTTAAAGCTGCGCCGTATGAAAAAAGCCCCACCTCGCCTGAAGAGCGCCCCCAGCGGCCAGAACGCAAGGTTCTTGCCGGCGGCGACAATGGGCAACGACAGTTTATTCTGAAAGAGGATCGAGGAGATAATCATGTAATCGGTGTGGCTTTTATGGCACGGAACGTAGACCAGGGTACTGTGTCGAGCGGCCTGCTTAACCTTCTGCAGGCTGGCATTATCCACTTCAATCCCATCGAAGAGATTGTTCCACACCCAGTCCAGGACCTTCTCTCCCAACTGGGTAATAGTATAGTTGAAATTGGCGGCGATCTCCTCGAGATACTTGTCCGCTTCCATCCGGACCTTCCAGATTTCCTGGTTGCTGGAGCGCGCTCGTCGCTGCATGAAGGCTTCCAGCCTGGGGTGATGCAGGATGATTTCCTTGAGCTCGAGTTTGCTCTTCAGGGTGGGACCGACAATCGCTTTTTTGATATTGTCAACGGAATCAATCAGCTCTCGCCGAAGCTCGAAAATTTGCTTGCGCCGCTGGGTAAAAATGGTCGAGAGCTCGGGCAGCACCCGCTGGAGATCCAGGGGCTCCCCAGCCTCCAGCACGGCATCGGAATAACCCTGAAAGAGGGAAAGGGCCTTTCGAAGAAGGCCGGGTTGGTCCTTTTGACCGAGAAATATTTCCCGCAGCCCGCGCCGTTCCCGCACGGGATGTCGGCTGTAGAGCAATACCAGAGGCACCACAAAAATGGGCTCCTGCCTTTTTTCCTGAATTTTCAGCAGATGCTCCAGAGGATCGTTGCCCACATAAACCGTGCGTCGATAATAGCCTTTTTCTCCCAGCAGAGATAACAGGCCACACTCTCCGCTGCGGATTTTTTCCTCGTAGTAGCCATTGTCATAAGCATTTGGGAGAGCACCTTTGCGGATAAAATGGTAGAGATGATACGCGAGGATCTTGACGGCATACCATCGAGGCTGCCACAAATAGGGGTGAAGATCAAAGATGAAGGTTGGCGACGGCAATCCCAACTGGTGCAGGCGCAGGCTCAAACTCACAAAATCCAGCTGGGACCGATATTTGGTGGCATAGACAATGGAACCGCGCTGAGCCAGACCTTCCAGCAGACGCTGCTGATCCTCAGGCACGGAGGTTTTCGAAACCAGTCGCTCGAACCAGCTTTGGAAGAGGCAGCGAGGCTTATCCGCTACGGCATAACCGTAAGGGTCCTGGTGAATGGAGAATTCTGTTCCGGTTCCCATCCTGCGCCACCGCCACCTCATGGTTTGAATAACCTGTGGATAATGAGTTCAATCCCAAGGGTCAAAATTAAGGGAGCTACCTTAACAGAAATGCTGCAAGAAACCAATTTTTTTTGCGCCCGGCTTCCCGTATGATCGGGAGAATTATGCTGGTCGAGGCTGGCTTTTTTTTCACCGCAGAGACGCAGAGGACGCAGAGAGTCAAGTGACACGCTTTCTCTACGCTCTCTGCGTCCCTGCGGTGGATTTGAAAGGGAGACATGGTAACGTGCTTGAGGATCTACTGGTAAACAACTTCGCCATCATAAGAAACCTGGAAGTCTCCTTCCAAAGAGGGTTGAACATTGTTTCCGGAGAGACCGGAGCGGGCAAGTCGATTCTCGTCGGAGCGGTCAACCTCATTCTGGGCAGCCGCGCCTCTCAGGAAATGATTCGTACGGGAGCAAACGAAGCCACCGTGGAGGCTAACTTCTCACTCCCGGACACCACTGGCCTCAATGCTCGGCTGTCTGAGCTGGAACTGGAGCCAGGCGCAACCATTTGTATTCGACGGGGGATCAGCCGCAGCGGTCGCAACCGGATTTTTGTAAATGAACAGCAGGTAACCCTGCAACAGCTTCAGCAGCTGACGAGGGGGCTCATCTCCATTTCCGGTCAGCATGAACATCAACTGCTGATGGACTCGGAAACCCATCTGGCAACGCTCGACAACTTCGGTGATCTTGACGCCATGTGCCGCGAGGTGGGTCGTATCTACCACCACTGGTCGGATACGCGTGACCAACTCAGCCGGCTCGAACGCTTGAAACGAGAACATGCCGCCCAACTGGAATGGATGCGCTTCCAGCTCCAGGAACTGGTCGCCGCAAAGCTCAAACCCAACGAAGACACCTTGCTCGAACAGGAGCGCACCCTTCTCAAGCATGCGGTCACCCTCCACGAGGCTGCACAGAATGCTCACCAGACTCTGTACGGCGGACGCGGAGCGATCCTCGAACAGTTTGCCGCAGTGGAAAAATATCTCGCTGCTCTGAAGCAAATCGATCCGTCACAAGGGCCGCTGCTGGGCCATCTCGAACAGGCGAAAATCCATCTCGAGGAGCTGGCTCACGCAGTGCACCATTACGCGCAGGGAGTATCGTTCGATCCCGATCGCCTGGCCGCAGTGGAAGAACGGCTGGCACTGCTGCAGCGCCTCGGCAAGAAGCACGGCGGCACGGTGGCGGCGATGCTGCAGCGGCTGGATGAGCTCCGCGGACAGTTGTCGCAACTGGAGGAAGGAGATTATCAGGAAGCCAGGCTGGAAAAAAAATTGGAGGAACTGCGCGAAACCTACCTCCAAAAGGCCCGCGAATTGTCGCAAAAGCGGCTTGAGATTGCAGAGCGGCTGGCGGTGTCGGTGGAGCAAACCCTGGCCTTGCTGGACATGCCACGGGCACGCTTTGCGGCACGATTCCAGGAAAGAGAACCAACCGAAACCCTTGCCGATTCGCTCCTCACGCCTGTCGGAATTGATCGCGTGGAATTTGTGCTTTCGGCGAACCCGGGCGAGGACCTGAAGCCGCTGGCGCGCATTGCGTCAGGCGGCGAACTGTCGCGCATCCTTCTGGCCCTGAAAGGAATTCTGAGCTCCCAGAGCGATGCCGAGACCCTGATTTTCGATGAGGTGGATGCCGGGATTGGCGGACGGACCGCTGAACTGGTGGGCTTGCAGCTCAAGCGCCTCGCCGCAGGACAGCAGGTTGTCTGTATCACCCACCTCCCTCAAATCGCCTGTTACGGGGACTATCACTTTAAGGTCACAAAGGAAGCGGGACCCGAGGAAACCTCAACCGACATCCACCTGCTGTCCCGCGGCGATCGTGTGGAAGAGCTCGCTCGCATGCTTGGCGGGATCTCGATCTCGGAAAGGACCCGCGCTCATGCCCGGGAAATGCTTCAAGGTGCCGGGCAGCGTTCATAAACGGAGGGCGGGTTTTCTAACCCGCCTGTTCCCGCGTTGGAATGCTGGAAGGAGCAATGCCGCGCTCATAACAGGCCTGATTCCTCCATATCGCAGAGCATCTCGTAAAAATCTAAACCAGCCTGCCGAAATCCTTCGCGCCCGAACACCATATTGGCTTCAATTACGTAATAGCGGTCATTGACATGGCAGATGTCGAGACCGACTTCATCGAACCCGCATCGTGCGGCGGCATCAGCGGCAAAAAGGAGCGCCTCGTCCGGAATCGCATCGAAGGAAATCGTGCCGCCCTGGGCGACGTTGTTGCGGAACTCACCGGGCTGGTGGATGCGCCAATAGGCGTGGACCACCCTCCCCTTGATCACGACCACCCGCAAATCACGGGTGAGAGGAAGGTATTCCTGAATGTAGGCCGGATGATGGCGTTCCAGATAACGTGCCAGTTCGGCCTCGTCCTGAATCAGATAGACTCCTTGCCCCATGGAGGAACCGACCGGCGTTTTGGCGACAAAAGGATAGGGAAAATCGCCGCAAATCCGCGCCGGACGATTGCGGCCGTAGTAAATGCGGGTGCGCGGATGAGAAATTCCCAGAAACTGGAAGAGGTTGGTTTGACGAATTTTGTTTCCCAGGAAGGCATAGTAATTTCGAGGATAGGTCTCTTTGCCACGGGCCTGGAAAATATCCTCATAGAGAGGGCTGGGATAAAAGACCTCAGCGGCATCGATGATTGCCGCCTTCACTTCGTCGGGATAGTCGTCCCAGTTAAGCCGGACACCGCAACAGCGAAATGACGGACTCGCACGCATCCGCTTTCCAAGGGAAATCCTAACGCGCTTGCCTTGAATGCCGCTGGGTTCCATCTGGAAACACCTCAAATTTTATGACCTGGTTGATGGTTGATGGTTGATGGTTGATGGTTGATGAACCGCGTGGGGTCCAATTTGGTGCGCCTCAACCTCAATGACCGCCCGGTCACTTCTTTGATTGACATTCGCCACCACATTTCTATAATGACCACGTGGTCATTATGCTGATTATAAGGCAGACTAATGGTTCTTCGCCAGACTTTCAAGAACCTCGAAAACGAGAAGCAGGAACGAATTCTCGAGACCGCGGTCGATGAATTCGCCAGCCACGGTTTTCGCCAGGCCAGTGTCAACCGGATGGTGCAGCGGCTGGGAATTGCGAAGGGTTCGATTTTTCAGTACTTCGGGACCAAGGAAGGGCTCTTTCAGGTCGTCTTCCATTACGCCGTGGAACTGGTCCGACAGCGCTCTTCGCCAGGTCAAACAGGAGACCGCGGAGAGCGACTTTTTTGAGCGCATCCGGCGAAGCCTCATTGCCGGGGTCGCTTTCATCGATCACCATCCCAGGGTCTATAAGATTTATCTCAAAATGTTTTTCCAGGAGGATTTTCCTCTGCGCGCCGAGTTTCTCCAGCAGATTCATCTTTTTTCATCGGAGTACCTGAGACCGGTCGTGGAGTCGGGCATAGCCAGAGGTGACCTGCGTTCGGACCTCGACCTCGAGACCACCGTATTTTTCCTTGACGCGCTCATGGACCGTTTTCTCCAGGCCTATTGCGTCTCCTTCCTGGATGCCGGTTCGGGCCTCTATCAGGCCCCTCAAAGCAGGATGGAACAAAAGTGGAGGAATTTATCAAGTTTCCCCAAAAGGGAATTGGAATAGAAGCGAAACCAAATGTTTGATTATGCATGCTATCAAAACCTGAGCCTGGCAGATATCTATTCCAAGGTTCAAGCCGGTGCGCGCCTGGATGTGGAAGATGGATTAAGGCTCTTCGCCTGCCGGGACATCGTTGCCGTCGGGGCCCTGGCCCATGAAGTCCGGGCCCGGCTTCACAGCAATGCCGCTTACTATGTCATGAACCAGCATATCAATTACTCCAACATTTGTGTGAACGGCTGCCGCTTCTGTGCCTTTGGCAAGGAACCGGGCGATCCGCTCGCCTTTGAATTGTCGCTGCAGGCTATCCTGGAAAAGGTAAGGGACCGCAAGCACACCCCCATCACCGAGGTCCACATCGTTGGCGGCTGCCACCCCGATTTGCGCCTGTCCTACTTCGAAAGGGTGTTAAGGAGATCAAAGCGCTCCGCCCCAACCTTATCATCAAGGCCTTCACGGCGGTGGAAATCGACCATTTTGCGAAAAAGGAAGGACTCAGTACAGGAGACGTTCTGCTTCGGTTGCGGGCCGCGGGCCTGGACATGCTGCCGGGTGGCGGCGCGGAAATTTTCAGTCCGCGCGTGCGCGCCCTGCTCTGCCCGAATAAGACCTCCGGCCAGGACTGGCTGACGATCGTGCGCGAAGCCCATCAGCTTGGCCTCAGGACCAATGCCACCATGCTCTACGGACACCTCGAAACCGTCGAGGAACGCCTCGAACACCTGGTGCCCTGCGTGAGCTCCAGGATGAGACCGGGGGGTTCCAGTGCTTTATCCCGCTCCCTTTCAGACGGCAAACAGCGGTCTTAGCGGGATCGAGTCCACAACCGGCATCGCCGATCTCAAAACAATCGCGGTGAGCCGCCTCATGCTCGACAATTTTCCCCACATCAAGGCCTACTGGATCATGCTCACCGTGAAGCTTGCCCAGATCGCCCTCTGCTTTGGGGCGGACGACTTCGACGGCACGGTGATCGAAGAAAAGATCGGCCACATGGCTGGGGCCCAGTCCGAACAGGCGCTGACCCGCTCGGAACTGGAGCGGATTATCCGCGAAGGAGGATTCGAACCCGTTGAGCGCAACTCGTTTTTCGAGCGGGTCAATGGCGCCTGAGGGGACATCCAAAAATAAAAGGCCTTCTTTTACCACGAAGAGCACGAAGCAGTTTCTTCGTGATCTTCGTGTTCTTCGTGATTCAAAAAAGGGGTGGAATGAATGCAGGTTGTTTTTCGACAGTTTTCAAGCACAACAACACAACAATGAGTGTCGGGGAGCAACCCCGTCATGCCGGTGAACACCGGCATCCAGTGTCTTTCTGGATTCTGGCTCCCGCCGGAATGACGAAAACGACAGTGGAAGCAAAAAAGCAGATTCCTTTTCTCAGAACTATTGAGGCGCAACGCAGCTTAGACGCTTATGGCACTATAGACTTTTTCATATGACTTGATATTTTATGCTTGACAACCATATTGCAGTGGTTCATAGATTCCATGTAGAATGGAGTTGTTCCCTGTTTTTATTCTATTTGGGGTCGAGCCAATGGCATTCCAAGGAAAAGTATTCACTTTTGGAATGAAACAGCTGGTTGTCAATTTGAAGCAATACTTTGATATCGAAAAATGTCAGAACAATTTGAAAGCTGAATGGGCCATACAGCAAACAGCGAAGGCGGTAGGTATCGGAGAAGCCACGGTTCGCCGAATAATGGCTGAGTACAATAAGAACCAACAGACTGTTCCAACTGATTTGCCTAAAGCACGAGGCCGGCCGGAATACACTATCCCAAATGACCTGCAGCCTGTTGTTCGCCAGTATATACGTGGTCAGAATCTTAAGGGTCAGCACGTATCCGTTGAGCTTGTACGCGAGCATTTAGCGAAGATCAATCCTGACTATGCCTTTCCAGCCACAACACTATGGAGAGCACTGAGCAGATGGGGCTTTACTTATGGGACGGGAAAACGCCGATCAGCATTGAAAGAACGAGATTATGTAATCCTTGCAAGAAGACGGTATCTGAGGCAGAAACGTTTGAACAGGAAGCCTGACGGAATGCCGATACGGTCCGAAGTATATCTTGATGAAACCTTCATCAACAAGAACCACTCAAACCAGTTCACTTGGTATTTCGATGAGGATGGTCCGGAAGTGAACAAGCCTGCTGGCAAGGGAGAGCGTTTAATCGTCGTTAATGCAGTCACCGTAGAAGGGTGGGTTGGTAATGCAAGATTGATATTTGAGGCAAAGAAAAGGACTGGCGATTATCATGGCCAAATGGATTATGGCAACTTTTCGAGATGGTTTGAGGAGCAGTTGATTCGGAATATTCCAGAACGTTCTATTATTATCATGGATAATGCCAGCTATCATAATGCAACCGAAGAAACTTCGTTTCCAAAATCTAACTCCAGTAAAGAATATTTGAGAAAGTGGTTGGATGACAAACAAATACCATGGGGACAAGATTTGCTGAAAGCAGAGCTATATACTCTGTGTAAATCTTATGAGCCAAAGCCCGACTACAAGATCGACAAGATAGCAGAAGCCGCAGGACATTCAATCTTGAGAACACCACAATACCACCCTGAACTTCAGCCTATTGAAATGTGTTGGGGAATTGTAAAGAATTACATGGCCCAGCATTGTGATTTTACTCTTCAACAATTCCGCGATAATTTACCGTTGGCCTTTTCGCAAGTCACATCAGAAACATGCCGAAAACTGGTTGCGAAGATCGTGGCTGAAGAAGACAAGTATTGGGAAGAAGATGGCCAAATTGATGAAAATCAAGGCATAGACATGAATCTCTTGAGCAAAGAAGATGATTTTTGAAAAAATCGTGATATCAAGTCATGTGAAATACGCTATAGCAACCATCATCAGCAAGATCCACTCGCGAGCGCGGCTCGCCCTCGATGAGGCCATGGGACTTTACCAGAAGGCCGATTTCCATCACCTTGGCGGGCTGGCGCAAGAGGTTCGGTTCGAAAAACATCCCGAGCCGCTTGTCAGCTATGTCGTAGACAGGAACATCAATTATTCCAATGTTTGCGTTTGCGGCTGCCGGTTCTGCGCCTTTTATCGGCCACCCGGGCATCCGGAGGCCTATGTCCTGACCAGGGAAGAGCTGACCCGAAAGATCGAGGAAACGTTGCGGCTTGGCGGGACCCAGATCCTCATGCAGGGCGGCCATCATCCTGATCTCCCCCTCGCTTTTTATGAGGAACTGCTGAGCTCTATCAAGAGCCGATTTGCCATCCATATCCATGCCTTTTCGCCGCCCGAAATCGTGCATTTTGCCAAGCTGGAAAAGATCAGCCTGGCGGCGGTGATAGCGCGCCTGCGGGCGGCTGGGCTCGATTCCATCCCGGGGGGAGGCGCCGAAATTCTGGTCGAATCGGTGAGAAACCGCGTCTCTCCCAATAAATGCACGGCCGAGGCGTGGCTGCAGGTGATGGAAGAGGCTCATCGCCAGGGGATGCGCACGACGGCAACGATGATGTTTGGACATGAAGAGGAACCTCACCATCGGATCCAACACCTGTTGGCCCTGCGCGACTTGCAGGACCGCACCGGGGGCTTTACGGCCTTCATCCCGTGGCCGTTTCAACCCACCAACACCGCGCTCGCCCGTACCCCGGAAACACCCATTGCCTACCTGCGCCTGCTGGCGCTCTCCCGCATCGTCCTGGATAATTTCGATAATATCCAGGCCTCGTGGGTCACGATGGGACCAAAAGTGGCCCAGCTTGCGCTCCACTTCGGCGCCAACGATTTTGGCTCGACCATGATTGAGGAAAATGTCGTGGCTGCAGCCGGTGTTCATTTCCGCTTGTCCGCCAATGAAATCCGCCGTCTCATCCACGATGCCGGATTTCGAGCCGGGCAAAGGACCATGGCATACGAATGGGTGGCGCCAGGCAATGGCTTTTGTCAGGAAGCGACGCGAAGATACGGAGATGCAAGACACGGAGATGGGGAGACACGGAGACACGGGGATGGGGAGAGACGGGGACACAAGGATGGGGCCATGAGGAGTGGGTAGCAGGGTCTCCGCACAGGGGGTGAGTTTGCCGAAGAGCCAGAGCCAGGTGCGGGGGGGATGGGAGGTCCCCATTCTCCATCGGGCGGAATGGCTGGTCCCCGTCACTTCGCCGCCCATTCCGGATGGGGCCGTGTTGTTATGGGGCAGGCGAATTCTGGCTGTTGGCTCGCACGCTGACATCGAGGCTGTCAGCCCCCCGGGCACGGAGCGGGTGGACCACGGCTCGGCGGCCATTATGCCCGGCCTGGTCAACGCTCACACCCACCTGGAATTGTCCGGCCTCGCGGGACGAATCGCTTTGCCGCAAGAGGGCTTTTCGCCATGGCTGGAGCAGGTCCTTGCGCTGCGCTCTTTCATGACTCCGGAATTGCAGCGGGAATGGCTGCGCGACGGGCAACGGCAGTTGCTTGCCGGCGGCTGCTGTCTCTGCGGAGATATCACCAATGGGATCGGCCTGAAAGCCGATGACACTGGTCACAATCCGGTGGCTGATGCCACCAATGAACACAGAGAGCAAACTGCCGAGGTCTTCCCTCAGCACTCAGCACCCAGCACTCAGCACTCCCCCGCACCCATCACTCATCACTCAGCACTCAGCTCCCAGCACTCAGCACTCAGCACTCAGCACTTCCTTCTCACCAGGCAGGCCTTTCTGGAAGTGCTGGGATTTGACGGGAAAAGCCTTGTTGAATCCCTGGCACCTGATGTTGAGCCGGCGCTGAGGGCGTCAACCACAAACGGCTTAGCGCCCAGCCTCGCAGCCCATGCCTGCTATTCCACGTCCGGAACGATCATCCGTGAAGCCAAGGAATGGTGCCGCACAAGGCGCCTTCCATTCAGTATCCATGTTGCGGAACATCAGGAGGAAATCGAGTTTTTGGAGGGCGGTACGGGGTTCTGCCGGGAACTTCTTGAAAACCTCGGCCGCTGGGTGCCCGACTGGACTCCGCCGGGAACAACTCCTGTTCGATATTTGGACCGGCTCCAGGTGTTGGACGCCCAGACCCTTCTCGTTCATGCCGTGCATCTAAGCGACGCGGATTGGGAAATAGTGGCCGGAAAGCAGAGCTCTGTCTGCTTCTGTCCGCGCAGCAACCGGAACCTGAACGTCGGCCGGCCTGACCTTGCAAAGGCCCTGCGCTACGGTGTGGTTGCGGCCCTGGGGACGGACAGCCTTGCCAGCAATACCGATCTCAGCCTCTTTGCCGAGGCGGCTTATGTCCCGGACAATTATGCTGACGTGTCTCCGGAAGCCATCGTCTCCATGATCACCTGCGGCGGCGCCAGGGCTCTTGGGCAAGAGCGGCAGTTTGGAAGTATCGAGGCAGGAAAACGAGCAAATCTTCTGGCGGTCTCTCTGCCGGATGCAGTTCCTATTGACCAACTTTTTGAAACGATCATCCACCAGGGAAACAGAGGAGCATGGCGATGGGCGCATCATCGAGCGCACGGTTGCGATTAGGAAAGATCGGCTATCTGAATGTCCTGCCCATATATTATCCGCTGGAGGCAGGCATTGTTTCTCATCCTTTCACCATTGTCTCGGGAGTACCCGCTCACTTGAACCGGTTGATGGCTCAGGGTGAACTGGAACTGAGCGTGGTCTCCTCCATCGAATATGCCCGCCACCCGGAGCGCTATCTGGTTCTGCCGGACCTCTCCATCAGTTGCCGGGGCGCTGTGCGGAGCGTGCTGCTCCTGAGTCAGACGCCGGTGGAGCAACTCTCCGGGCAGACGATCCTGGTAAGTTCGCAATCTCATACCTCGGTGGCATTGCTCAGGATCCTTCTTACCACAAAGCTGGGAATGACTGCCGCCTTCCGGCATGGCAACTGCACGGAAGCTCTCGCTGCCGGAGAGCCGCCCGTCGCCATGCTGGTCATTGGTGACGAAGCCCTGCGGTTGCGTGAACATCCCCGCTATCCGTATCGGTGGGACCTTGGTGAAGCCTGGCACGCCTGGACGGGGCTGCCTTTTGTGTTTGCCCTCTGGGTCATGCAACGGCAGGCCCTCGAACGCTGGAACGGTGCCTTGGAGGAAGCCCTGGAATCTCTGTCATCGGCCAAGGAATGGGGCCGAACCCACCTGGATGAGATTTGTTGCCAAGCGCTCAAGGAGGGCATCCTCAATTTGCCACAACTGCAGGATTATTACCGTTGTCTGAATTATGACTTGAACAGGGACGAGACGCTGGGAATGGAGCAATTTTATCAACACCTTGTCGGCCTCTCAGAAATCAGCCGGGTTCCCACGCTGCAAAGCTTTTCCTCGCTGGCTTGCGTCGCATGAGACCAATACTCGTCAAGGTTAGGAATCTGCTTTCTGCAGGAGCGACACGTTGCCGCGACCTTGATATGATCGCACCCAACACTACAACGGCACTTCTAGGAAGGTCCGGACCGTGTGGGGCAGGCTTTCCAGCCTGCCATGCCGACCTGGCCAAAAGGCAGGCTGGAAAGCCTGCCCCACAAATTAATGCCTCCTTCGGAAACCTCGTTATAGTATTAAATCGCGGGTGTATCCGTTGGCTGAAATTCACATTGGGGGATATAGGAATATGGGCAAGCAGCAATTGATTGTGGCAATCACGGGAGCAAGTGGGGCCGCTTATGCGCGCTTGCTGCTCCACACGCTGTCACAGGAGAATATTCACATCCACCTGGTTGCATCCCAGGCGGGAAAGCTGGTCTATAATCTGGAAATCGGCAAGCCCCTGGAGGATGACCTTCCGCGCGAAGTTTCTGTGTATAACAGCACTGATTTTACGGCACCATTTGCCAGTGGGTCTTTCCCTTCCGAAGGGATGGTCATCGTCCCGTGTTCGATGGGGACCCTTGCGGCCATCGCCAATGGCATTTCCCAGAACCTCATCCACCGAGCTGCCGACGTTTGCCTGAAGGAGCGCCGACGCCTCGTACTCGTCCCGCGAGAAACTCCCCTAAACGCCATTCACCTTCAAAACATGCTGCGGCTTTCCCAGGCCGGAGGCATCATCCTGCCCGCCATGCCGGGCTTTTACCACCAGCCGCGGGCGGTGGACGACCTGGTGCGTTTCGTTGTCGCGCGCATTATCGAACAGTTTCACATCACTCAAGATCTGCTTCCGCCATGGCAGCCGGCACGACTCAACTGACCCCTGGTGCTTTGTCAGCCTCCTTCGGAACGATTACTCAGTACACCTCCGCATAAATAAGTGTCCGAATTCGAGACGGCCAACCCGCGTGTTTCTGGCGGGAATCCAGGGTGGGCAACTTCTCTGGGAGAGATCGGAAGGCATCCTCCACCTGGGTGAGCATCATGTAAAGTGACCAGATTCCCTTTTCGTCAAGATCTGTTCGGTCGGTTCGGATCAAATAGGCGCCGGAGAATCTGAAAGCCAGCTTATCCTCTTCCTTGACAGACCGCTTGACGGTCATTGCGATCTCTCCCTCGTGCTCCACCGTTATCTCATAGAATTGTGAAACGGAAGGGAATCTCTGTCGAAGCCGTCCTATGCGCTGCAACACTTTTCCGTAATCCTTGATTCCTCTCTTTTTGGTCAGGGATTCGGCGATGGTCTGGAGCCCTCCTTCAAATCTCTTTTGAAAAAGGGTTTTCATGGCTTCCTCTTTTCTTGCCCTTCCGCTGCTCTCACAGTAGAGAAGTATTTCCCCCTCAACTTCGAGCTTCTTCGCACTGACCTTCGATACAGCTTGAAACAGGGTGCAGCACAACTGCTGAGTCTGGTCGACCAGGAAAGCCAGCATCATCATTCTTACAAAGACCATGCTCAGGTATTGTTTGCCGAGGCCATAGTTGTGTTCAATTATACCTCCACAATATGGAATGAGTCGGATCACGGATCTGCTCGGCATAGATCTTGATAGATCTGATTACAACAGGCTTGGACCAGAGGCTTTCGGCATGAACCGAACGAAACCTATTCATGTGGTTTCCTGATGGGCCTCTCTCTGGTCTTTAATTTTCCTTAAACGAGAGCCGGTAATCCGGCAGAAAGGCAACATCATGCAAGAGACTTTCAAATACGAAGATATCGAACAGATACTGGCTGAGGCCGATGACCTCCTCAAGCAAATTGATCCCGAGGTCATCGAATATATGGATGAAGAGCGACGGCTCCACCTGGAACAACATGCTGAAAGCTTGAAAAAACTCAAGTCTGAGGTTCACGACAAGATCGGGAACGAGGGAACACCAGAGAGCGGTTCTTATAGCGAAGGAATGCACGAGGCGATGGATGATATTGCGAAGGCCATGAAGGCCTTGGCAAGCTATCTTTCCTGATTTCCGTCAAGCACCGCTGGCTCGCGATCACATCGTTTCGGCCACTCGAACAGCCTCCCGCAAGCTGGGAACGCGGCATTTATTACACGGGTCCTGATTGGCAGGGTAGCTAAGGTTTTTCGAGGAGCGGTGATCGTCGCTATCACCGGCATGGACGAGGAAGAGCGGAGAGCTTGCGATCCAAGTTGAGTCTGAAATTCCCTAT